>DASYBY010000349.1:0-26055 GCA_036500525.1 Baekduia sp.
CAACATCGCCCGCAAGCTGGGCGAGACCGACGAGCGGCTGTTCGCCGTCGCCGCCTGGCGCGACGCGCCGTTCTTCACCGACGCCGAGCGCGCCGCGCTGGCCCTCACCGAGGCCGCGACGCGCATGAGCGACCAGGCCGATCCGGTCCCCGATGACGTCTGGGACGAGGCCGCCCGCCACTACGACGAGCAGGAGCTGGGCGCGCTCGTCCTCGCGATCGCCGGCATCAACGTCTGGAATCGTCTCAACGTCACCACCCGCCAGGTCGCCGGCCAGGCCTGGTAACCCGTCCCCCTCGAAGTCGAAGGAGCAACGAACCCCATGCAATACCTGCTGCTGATCCACCACGGCACGACCCCCACCCCGCCGTCCGAGGAGTGGGACGCGCTGCCCGACGACGTCAAGCAGTCCGTCTACGAGGACTACAAGAGCGTCGCCTCGACCCCGGGCGTCACCTCGGGCCTGCGGCTCGCCGCGCCCGACACGGCCACGACCGTGCAGGTCAAGGACCAGAAGACGCTGACCACCGACGGCCCGTTCGTCGAGCTCAAGGAGGCCGTCGGCGGCTACCTGCTGTACGAGGCCGACGACCTCGACGCCGCGATCGAGCTCGCCTCCCGCATCCCGGCGGCCCGCCTCGGCGGCGCGATCGAGGTGCGCCCGATCGTCACGGCCGGGTGGGAGTGACCCTCGAGCAGACCTTCCGGGAGCAGTGGGGACGCGTCCTCGCTGCGCTCATCGGCTTCCTCGGCGACTTCGACCTCGCCGAGGAGGCCGCGCAGGAGGCCTTCGCGATCGCCGCCGAGCGGTGGCCGCGCGACGGCGTGCCGAGCAGCCCGGGCAGCTGGCTGATCACGACCGCGCGCAACCGCGCCATCGACCGCATCCGCCGCGACCGGACGCTCGCCGCCAAGACCCGCCTGCTCGAGCCCCCGGAGGCGACCGAGGACACCATGGACGCCACGACCTTCCCCGACGAGCGGCTCGAGCTCATCTTCACCTGCTGCCATCCGGCGCTCGCCACCGAGGCGCAGGTCGCGCTGACGCTGCGGACGCTCGGCGGCCTGACGACGCCCGAGATCGCGCGCGCGTTCCTCGTCGGCGAGCCGACGATGGCCCAGCGGCTCGTGCGCGCCAAGCGCAAGATCAAGGCCGCGGGGATCCCGTTCCGGGTGCCGCCCGACCACCTGCTGCCCGAGCGGCTCGCCGCGGCGCTCGCCGTCGTCTACCTGATCTTCAACGCGGGGTACTCGGCCCCGCCCGCGCGCGGTGACCTGACCGCCGAGGCGCTGCGGCTCGGCTACGCGCTCGCCGAGCTGATGCCTGACGAGCCCGAGGTGCACGGCCTGTTGGCGATGATGTTGCTGCTGGAGGCGCGCCGGGCGGCGCGGTTCGACGGCGACGACGTGGTCCTGCTGGCCGACCAGGACCGAGGGTTGTGGGACGCGCGGAAGATCGCCGGCGGGCGGACGATGCTCGACCGCGCACTGGCGCTGCGCGGTCGCGGGCCGTACGTGGTGCAGGCGGCGATCGCGTCGCTGCACGCCGACGAGCCGCGCGACTGGGCGCAGATCGCCGGGCTCTACGGCGAGCTGGCGCGCCTGACCGACTCGCCGGTGGTGGAGCTGAGCCGCGCGGTGGCGGTCGCGGAGGCCGACGGGCCGGCGGCGGGACTGGCGATCGTCGACGGGCTGGCGCTGCTCGAGGACTATCACTACCTGCACGCCGCGCGCGGGGAGCTGCTGCGGCGGCTGGGGCGCGTCGAAGAGGCGCGCGAGGCGTACGGGCGGGCACTGGCGCTGGTGCACGACGAGGCCGAGGAGCGGCTGCTGCGCCGGCGGGTGGCGGAGCTGGGGGCGGCGTGAGGGTCGCGGGCGCGGACCGCGCGCGGCGTCGCGCGGGCGGCGTGAGGGTCGCCGGCGCGGGCGGCGCGCGGCGTCGCGCGGGCGGCGTGGCCGGACGGAGCGGGCGATGACCGTCGCGGTGACCGGCGCGACGGGTGGCGTCGGTGGGCGGACGGTGCGGTGCCTGGTGGGGCGCGGCGATGATGCGCGGGTCGTGGCGCTCGCGCGGCGGCCGGAGGCGGTGGCGACGCACCCGCGCGTCGAGGCACGGCGCGCCGACTACGACGACCCCGCGTCCCTCCGGACCGCGCTCGCCGGCGTCGACACGCTCGTCTTCGTCTCCAGCGACGGCGCGGCCGGGGCGATGCGCCGCCACCACGAGCACGTCGTCGCCGCGGCGGTCGACGCGGGGGTCGAACATGTCGTTTACACGAGCATCCTCGACGTGTCGCCCGAGTCGCCCTTCTACTACGCGCCCGTCCACCGCGAGACCGAGGCGCTCCTCGCCGACTCGGGCCTCGCGCACTGCCTCGCCCGGACGTCGATCTTCGCCGACTTCCTCGTCTCGACCTGGGCCACCGCAGTGTTGCCCACCGGCACCGGGCGGATGTCCATCGTCACCCGCGACGACGTGGCCCGCTCCCTCGCGGCCCTCGCCCTCTCGCGCGAGACCGGCACCGTCGAGCTCACCGGCTCCACCGCGCTCACCGCGACCGAGATCGCCGAGATCACCACGTCCATCACCGGCCGCGCCACCACCGACGTGATCGTCCCCTCCGCCCCCGGCTGGCTGACCGAGGCCTTCACCACCATGTTCGCCTCAGTCCGCGCCAACCACTTCGCCCACATCTGCCCCGACATCACCCGCCTGACCGGCGAGCCACCGCAGTCCTACGCGGCGTTCCTACGGTCGGCTGTCAACGCCCGTCGAGGAAGGCGCGCGGCGTCAGGACCGGCGGGCGCGGGTCCACCAGATCGGTGAGGTGCGCGTCGCCCGAGACGATGCAGTCGGCGCCCGCCGCGCGCGCGAGCGCGACGAGGTAGTCGTCGCCCGGGTCGGCGGTCAGGCCGGGCTGGGCCGGCGGGTCGGGCACCAGGGTGGCGGCCTCCTCGAGCGCGGCGACGAGCGCCGTGATCTGCGGAGGCGCGATCCAGCGGCTGAACTTCGGTCGCCGCAGGACGCGGTCGAGCTCGGCGAGCAGGAGCGGGCTGACGATCACCGTCCCGCGCGGTGACAGGCACGCCGCGACGAAGACGTTGACGTCGAGGACGACCCGCTGCATTCAGCGGCGGGCGGCGTGCTGCTCGGAGACGGCGAGGCGCAGTGCCTCGTCGTCGTCCATGCCATCGCCGGTGGCGGCGCGGTCGGCGAGGATCGCCGCGACGCGCTCCCGGCCTTCCAACAACATCAGGTAGCGCTCGTAGGAGAGCACGACGCCCTCGGGGCGGCGATGCGCGCCGATCACGACCGGCTCGGCGTCGGCGCCGTCAGCGCGAAAGCCCGCCAGGAGCGACGGCAGCTGCTGCCGGGCTTCCCGGGTGGCGAGCACCTCGTGCGGCTTGCGGATCATCGGAACCAGGGTACCGAACGTGTACACGTTCGGGGACACCGCTGGTTCAGGAAGCGACCGGCTCGCCGGGCTCGGCTGACGCCGGCTCCGGCTCCGACGCCCCCGCCCGCCCCCGCACCGCCAGGAACCACCCCGCCACCCCTGCGGCGAGCAGCAGCGGCATCATCCGCGTGTTCGCCCGGGCCTCGGCGACGTACACCACGTTGATCGCCGTCAGCAGCCCCAGCGCGATCAGCGCCGCGGCGAGCCCGCGGCTCCGCGAGCGCCAGAGGCCCGCGACGAGGCCGACGGTCCCCAGCAGGACGAGCAGGCGGTGCAGCCACAGCATCGTGGTGCTCTGCCCGGTGCCGAAGCCGCCGAGGAAGTAGCCGCCCCAGAGGCGCCAGAGCTTCTTGGCCGACATCCCGATGTAGCCGAACGGGTCGCCGAGGACGTAGTCGTGGATGTTGTCGTGGATCGCCTGGCTCAGCGCGGCGTCGCGGTCGAGCTTCGGGTAGCGCGCCACCACGGCGTCGAAGTACGGCGCCGATCCGACGCGCACCGGCGGCACGCCGCAGGTCTTCGGGTGGACCTTGCAGGCCTCGGGCGCGAGCGCGTGGAAGGCGCCGTACAGCGTGCCCCCGCCCGGCGTGTAGGTGGCGACGAACGCGGCGGTCGCGTTGCCGTCGGTGATCGTGACGAGATGGTGCTCGGTCGCGCTCGCGTACAGGACCCACGGCGCGACGACGACCGCGGTCGCCCCGCCCATGACCACGGCACGCAGGAGCGCGGGTCGCCACGCGCCGCGCACCCGGCCGCTCAGCAGGACGAACAGCGGCAGCGCCGCGCCCACGATCAGCACGTCGGCCCGCGTCAGGCACGCCAGCGCGATGAACGCCCCCGCCACGGCGTAGCGCGCCAGCACCCGCGCGAGCGGCGCGCTCGGCCCGTCGCGGCGCCACGCCCACGTCAGCGCGGTGACACCGCACAACAACAACAGCGCGCCCAGCGGCTCGGAGAGGAACGTCCCTGCCTGGTCGATCCCGGGGGGATAGAACGCGATCAGCGCCGCCGCCCAGAGCCCGGCCCACGGGCCGACCAGCAGCGCCACGAACGCCCATCCGACGAGGATCGTCGCGACCCCGACGACGACCTGCGACCGCCGCGCCGGCCCGATCTGCTGCGAGTGCCCGACGTTGTGGTCGCGCGTGATGGCGGCCGAGGCCGCGAACATCGCCGGCGCGCCCGGCGCCCACCGGAACGGCTCGTCCAGGCCGCGGCGCGCCCAGTGCAGGTGCTTGCGCAGCTGGTTGCCGAGGCCGATGTAGCCCTGCTCGTCGGCCGAGAGGTGATGGACCCGGTTCTCGCCTGCCGCGTGCCAGCGCAGCGCGCCGCCGCCCAGCGCGATCAGCGTCAGGAGGACGAGCGGCACCACGATCCCGCGCCGGCCGGTGCGCAGCGGCGCCAGCCGCGCGGCCAGCCCGGCCGACGTCGCCGGCCGGGCGGCGGGTGCAGGCTCGGACGCCGGACCGGCGGTGGTGGGCAGCTCCTCGATGACGTCTCCGTGGTCAGCCGACGGGCTCGCCAGTGGTGGCGCGCTCCTTCCCGGGCAGACGGTGAGCGAGGATAGACAACGGGGCGGTCGCGGCGCCGTACGCGCGATCATGGTCGGCGCCTGGGTCGGCTCGCGCCCCTGGCCCGACCCCATTCCCGTCCCGCCTCGTCCGATCGCCTCCATGCTCCGCACCGCCCGCGCCGCCCTCGTGGCCGCCGTCCTGGTCCTCGTCGCCGCGCCGGCGACCGTCCACGCGCGCGTCGACCCGCCACTCCCGACGCCCGCCGCGCGCCCGAACATCGTCTACGTCCTGACCGACGACCTCTCCGACGACCTGCTCCAGTTCATGCCGCAGGTCCAGGCGATGCAGCGCGAGGGCGTGTCGTTCGCCGACTACTTCGTCAGCGATTCGCTGTGCTGCCCGTCGCGCGCGTCGCTGCTCACCGGTCGCTACCCGCACTCGACCGGCGTGCGCAGCAACGTCTACCCGACCGGTGGCTGGAAGGTGTTCCGCAACCGCGGCGAGGAGGCCTCGACGTTCGCGACCGACCTCCAGGCCCGCGGCTACCGGACCGCGATGTACGGCAAGTACCTCAACGAGTACCAGCCGACCAGCGGTCACGTGCCACCCGGCTGGGACACGTGGGCGGTCTCGGGCAAGGGCTACCACGAGTTCGACTACAACCTGAACATCGACGGCCGGGTGGCGCGCTTCGGCTCGGCGCCGCGCGACTACCTGACCGACGTGATGGCGCGCCGGTCGCTGCGGTTCATCGACGGCGCCGCGCAGGCGGGCGCGCCGTTCTTCGTCGAGCTCTCGACCTTCGCGCCCCACGGCCCCGCGACGCCCGCGCCGCGCGACCGCGACCGCTTCGCCGGCCTCCAGGCGCCCCACAGCGGGGCGTGGGATCAGCCGATCGCCGACGGCCCGTCGTGGCTGGCCGGCCGCGCGCCGCTCGACGCGGGGCAGATCGCCCAGCTCGACACGCGCTTCCGCAAGCGCGCGCAGTCCGTCCTGGCCGTCGACCGCCTGCTCGGCCGGATCCGCGCCCGCCTGGACCGCCTCGGCATCGCCGACAACACGTACATCGTGTTCAACTCCGACAACGGCTTCCACCTCGGCCAGCACCGGCTGATGCCGGGCAAGATGACGGCCTACGACGAGGACGTCCGCGTCCCCCTGATCGTCACCGGCCCCGGCGTCCCGGCCGGGAGCACGGTCGGCGCGCTCGCCCAGAACGTCGACCTGCGCTCCACCTTCGACGCGCTGGCCGGCACCGTGCCCGGCGAGCCCGTCGAGGGCCGCAGCCTCGCCGACCTCATCCACGGCCGCCCCGCCGGCCCCTGGCGCCAGACCGCGCTCATCGAGCACGAAGGCCCCGACCTCAACCCCTCCGACCCCGACTACCAGTCAGCCCCCGGCGGCAACCCGGTCACCTACGAAGCGGCCCGCTTCGCCAACGGCCTCTACGTCGAGTCCGCCAACGGCGAGCGCGAGTTCTACAACCTGGCCACCGACCCCAACGCGGTCACCAACATCTACAACCAGCGCGACGCCGGCCAACAACTCGAGCTCGCCCAACGCCTCCACCGCCTGACCCAATGCGCGACGCCGGCGGAGTGCTTCGACGCACCCGGGCCGGCGGGCTGACGCGCGGCCCGCGCGCCAACGCACCCGTCACGGCCGGACGCCGGTGTCGCTCGGCGGCGGCGCCAAGCGCTCCGGGGGCACCAGCATCGCGCGCTTGCGCTCGCGCCACACAGACACCGTGTCCTCAAGGGCCTGGCGCTCCGGCGACGGCAGCACCGCACAACGCCGCTCCGTGATCACACCGACCTGCACCGGCGGACCTAGGCCGGTGGCGGTCGCACGGATGACGTCGTCGGCGGCTTCGAAGGCGATCATCTGCGCCGGATCCAGGGGCAGATCCGTGAGCCCGAGGTAGTCCGAGCGGCTCAGCGCGAAGCGCGCCAACTCGCCGCCGTTGCCGATAGCGGTGAAGAACGGGTGGAACTCGGCGCTGCCGCCACCCGTCACACGAAGCAGGTGCGTCGTCTGGTCGCCCTCGCTGAACCACGCGAACAGCCCATGGACGCTTGTCGCCGCCAGCCCTGGGTCCACGAGGCTGGCAGTCGCCCGCTGCCGGGCCTCCCGCACGGCTGCCATGATCGCCGCCTTCCCATCGGCGGCGCTCGGATGACTCCCGACCGTCAGCGTCCGCATGCCGGCGTCGAGCTCCTGCTGGATCGCGATGCTGCCGGCCGTCGCCCACAGGATCCCCGCCGGAGACGCGAACAGCTTCGGCACGCGATCGCGCATCGTGCCTTCGGTCCGCTGGCTGTCGGCGCACAAGACGATGCCGTCGCCACATCGGAGACCGAGAACCAGCGTCATCGGGCTGCTAGGTCAGGCTCGGCGCCGAAACACGGACTTCGTGGCCATGTCCGGGTAACGGTCGTAGACGTCGGTCAGCAACTCCTCGAACGAGACCGACGCCACCGCGCCCTTGGTCGCGAAGAGGTGCTCGACGGCCTGCGGGTAGGCCCCACCAGCCTGTGCGACCAGTTCGTTGCCGCGCGCCACGCCCGCCGCGGTCGCCCGGTACAGCGTCCAGGACTGTCCGCGCACCGGTACCTGCTCGACGAGGTCTTCAGCGACGAGCGCGTCGAGGTCGTCGTAGATCTGCCGGCTCATCGGCCCGTAGTTGTAGGGGCGGAAGTCGTACTTCTGCGACGCCGGGACGTCGGTCTCGCGCGCGAACAAGAACATGCCCTTCTGGATCCGCACGGGATCCAGACCCTCCGGTGCGCCCTCGAAGGCAATGAGCAGCGTGAGCCAGTCGCGGGCGATCACGACCGCGACGCTCCCTCGGACGGACCCACCGCGATGTCTGTCAGCTTCGTCACCACGGGGACCATCATCTCAGGCGCTGCGGATCGCAACGCCCTCACTTCCTCCCCGCCACCCGCACCGCCGCCGACTGCGACAGCACCTTCCCGCCCGCGTCGACCGCCTGCGCGGCGACGTACCGCGCCGCCGTCGGCACCGAGCTGGCGGTCTCCAGACCCGTGCGGCGCGTGACTTTCACCGGTGCGAGCTGCGAAGCCGATGCGCCCGCCAGCATGGTCCAGCTCGCGGTCTCGGTCGACCCGTTCCAGCTCACGTACACGGCGGTCCGCGCCCCGCGGGCGCTTGCCACCACGCGCGGCTTCGTCACCGGCGTCCCGACCCACGGGAACCGGTAGGCGCGGTAGGTGTCGTAGCCCTTGGGCAGCTTCAGGTCCAACAACAACTGGCCGGACGCGGAGAACTCCGACACCCGCCCCTGGGAGCCCCAGCCCACCAGCGTGTCGCCGCCGTCGAGCAGCTGCACGTTGCCCTGGGTCGCGGCCAGCACGTTGTCGGGATGCGTCAACGCGCGGACCAGCGTGGCCGTGTGGTGCACGGCATCGACGTGCACGGTCAGCGCGCGCGAGGCCTTGCGGGTGCCCTCGGCCGAGTTGTCGAAGATGGTGTACTCGCCGTCCCCGTGGCCCAGCGCGTTGTGCTGGAGATCGAAGTGCACGCCCGGACCGAGCTTGATCGTGCCCGACTTCCCGCCCAGGCGCCACTGCACATCGCCGGCGAAGTCGAGCTTGTACACCGTCGACACGTGACGCCCCGACACGACGTACCCACCGTCGGGGTCGACGTTGAACGAGTTCATGTGGAAGTAGTCGAACGGCGCCTTGGTGCTGTTGGTCCGCGGCAGGTCGGTGTCGCTGATCGCGACGTGGTCGAGGCTGTGCCACTCGAACCGCACGCGCCCCGTCGACAGCTCGACCTCCTGCGCGACGCCGTCCACCGCGATCCCGCCGACCGGACTGCCGATCGCGCCCAGGTTGCGGCGCACCGGCACGTAGGAGATCAACAACGCGGTGTCGTGGTCGGTCAACGCGAACTCGTGCAGGTCCGCGGCCAGCCCGTTGCCCGCCTTCACGGTCTTGATGATGCGGTAGCTCGCATCGGCGATGACGCCCTCGCCGCGCCCCGAGCCGCCGCGGGCGGCGCCCTGCCACCACGTCAGCACCGGCTTGCCCTGGTAGGTCTGCTCCCGGAAGTCGGTCGCGCGGATGCCCGCGGGCAGCGGCTGGAACCACAGCGGCGTGCCCTGCGAGTCGACGATCATCGGACCGCCCTGACCGGTCCCGAGCTTCGGCGCAATCAGGATGTCGCCGGGCTGTTGTCCGGGAGCGGACGTCAACGCGGTGATCGTGGGCGGCGCGAGGTCGGGCCGCGACTTCAGCTCCGCGAACGGCCCGTCGCCGGCGGGCGCGCCCGAGGCGCCCTGGGTCGCGTAGCCCGCGACGATCTGCGCGGTGGTGAACTCGTCGATCCGCCCGTCGCCCCCGAGCACCCGCACCCCGGCCGGCACCCGCACGCGCACCCGCTCGCCCGACGCGAACTGATGCACCGGCACGAACGACACCCCGTGCCCGTCGGCGTGGGCCTTCAGCACGCCGCCGTGCGTGCCCGTGCGCGATCCGGTCACCACGACGCCCTTCAGCGCCGCCGGCGTCGCGCCCGTGCCCCGGAAGGAGATCTCGGACTTCGGCGAAGCGCTGGACGCGTCCGGCGACGGGAAGGACACCACGTTGATCGTCCGCTGAGCCTGGGCCTGGGCCGCCGCGCACGGCACCATGAGCAGTCCGAGGACCGCCGCGACGCCCCATCGCGCCTTCGTGCCGCTTCTCCGCATTGCGTTCACTCCCGGTAGATCGACGTTCCCCCGCGGCAACCCCGCCCAAGCCCCTGGGTTGCGGCGCCGGGCACGGCGGTAAGGTGCACGCCGTGAACCAGCGCGCGGAGCCTCGCCGCACGAGCGACGCTCCGGTCGCCCGGCGCAACCCTAGACCGGTAGCTTGGTCGGACGCACGATGATCCGGTCCACGCAGACGCAAGAGCCCACCCTGGCCGCCGCGCCCATCGGCCACCAGTCGCCCTGCGCGCCCGACCTCCACTGGCAGCAGCTCGAGGTCACCAAGGGCGCCCACGCCGCGCTCAAGGGCCATCGCCCGCGCGTCGTGTGGATGACCGGCCTGTCGGGTGCCGGCAAGACGACGATCGCCGACTGCCTCGAGCAGCGGCTGCACGCCCAGGGCGTCCACACTTGCGTGCTCGACGGCGACAACGTCCGCCACGGGCTCTGCTGCGACCTCGGGTTCAGCGACGCCGAGCGCGTCGAGAACAACCGGCGCATCGCCGAGGTCGCGCGGCTGATGGTCGCCAGCGGCCTCGTCGTGATCGTGTCCTTCATCGCGCCGTTCCGCGCCGAGCGCGACGCCGCCCGCCGCCTCTTCGAGCCCGACGAGTTCCTGGAGGTCTTCGTCGACACGCCGCTGGCGGTCGCCGAGGCCCGCGACCCCAAGGGCCTCTACCGCAAGGCGCGCGCCGGCCGGCTGCACGGCATGACCGGCCTCGACTCCCCGTACGAGGCTCCGCTCGCGCCCGACGTGCACATCGACACCACCGCCGCGAGCCCCGCCGTGGCCGCACAGGCGATCGTCGATCACCTGTGCGCGACGGGGCTGCGCGACATCGCGGGCTAAGCGGCGCCCTCCGCCGCGAACCGCTCCTCGATCACCGCGAGCGACCCCGCGATGATGTTGCGGTCGAACGACGCGCTGTCGTGCACCTGCGGGAACGGCGCGTCGGGCACCGGCACGTCGAGCAGCGCGCACAGCGGCTCCCAACCGTCCTGCGGCGCCCAGACGAGCAGACGATCGGCCGGCACGGTGGCCTTGACCGTCTCGTTGTGGCGCTCCATGGCGTCGGCCATCCACTCGTCGGTGGTGGCCTCGGCGTTGAGCAGCCCGGTGACCTTCCACATCTCCTTGAGCGTCTCCATCCAGTCGCCCCAGAGCGGATCGACGCAGCTGCGGGCCGACGAGATGTGGCGCGAGAGCTTGTCGTCGTAGAACATGCCCCAGATCGTGTTCCGCATGCTCTTGGCCCACGCCTCGCCGCTGCGGACGCTCAGCAGCACCTTCGCGTCGGGGTAGGCCTCCATCAGCTCCTTGTAGAAGTAGGAGCTGGGCCAGTCGATGGCCGCGGGGTTGTCCTTCAGGATCTCGGCGGGCGAGAGGTCGCCCTCGAACGCCCGGCGCCACAGCGCCGCCTGCGGCAGGTCGCCGAAGACGCTCACCATGTGATGGCACGGCGTGAGGCCGAGCATCTCCAGCGCGGCCTTCTGCGACAGCGTCGCGGTGCGAGGCAGTCCGGCTCCGATCAAGCGCATGTCAGCTTCCTTCTCCGTGGTTCGGGTTGGCGATCAAGCAGGTGGGTCAGCGCGGCGTGACGGGCTTGGAGGTCCCGATCACCTTGCCGTGGGCGTCGAGCGCCTGGACGGTGAAGCGCGTGGGGCCGGCGTCGACGGCGATCGCGGTCTCGAACCCCGTCTTGGCCTTCGCGCCCACGGCGGTCCCGGAGTCGCCGAGGACCCTCCACCGGGCGACCTCGGTCGCGCCGTTCCAGCTCGCGCGCACGGTGACCTTGCCGCCGCCGCCGCGCCGTGCGACCGCCGCGCGCGGCACGCCGTCGGGCTGCCCGACCCAGGAGCGCACGCGGGCGCGGTAGCTGATGTTCGGCGCGGGGAACGCGCCGTCGAAGACGAGCTTGCCCGCGGCGTCGAACTCCGAGAAGTACGGCACCTGGCCCCAGCCGACGAACACGCTGCCGTCGTCGAGCGTCTGGACGTTGCCCATGTACTGCGAGTGGAACGTCGTGCCGTGCGAGTACCGCTTGACCACCGTCGCGGTGTGCTTGGTGGTGTCGAGCTTGAGCTTCAGCGCGCGCGTCGCGCCGGTCGCGGGCAGGTACTCCCCGGCGCCGGTGATGTCGCAGCAGTGGTTGTCGAACAGCGTGACGGTCGAGTCCGGGCTCAGCTCGAGGTCGTGCTGCCACTCGAAGCCGGCCTCGTCGGGGAGGTCGAAGGACGAGTGCTTGCCGCCGAGCTGCCAGGCGATCTTGCCCGTCTGGCGATCGAACAGGTAGCCCGTCGACGTGTTGCGCATCGAGACGAGCGCCTGGCCGTCGTCGGTGAGCTGCAGCGAGTTGATGTGGTACGCGTCCCACGGGAAGCCGTTGGGCGGCGGCTGCGTCTTGGAGTCCGTCAGCGGGATGTGATCCGAGGCGGCCCACGTGTACCGCAGCTTGCCGGTCTTCAAGTCATAGCCCTGCAGCGCCGAGTCGACCAGCACGCCGTGGCTCACGCCGCCGACGTCCGACAGGTCGGCGGGCACGTTCTTGTTGGCCGTGACCCAGGCGACGCCGTCCTGGATCGCCAGCCCGTGCAGCGTGATGATCCAGCCGTCGGTGCCCTGGAGCTTGGCGACCGTGCGGTAGTGCGAGTCGACGACCTCGATCTCACCGCTGTTGGTCTCGCCCGTCGGGCTGATGTCGCCCTGCCACCAGGCCAGCACCGGCTTGCCCTGGTAGGCGTAGGCGTCGAGGTTGGCGGCCACCAGGTTGGTCGGCACGGGCTTGAACCACACCGGCTGCAGGTTGCCGTCGAGCATCAGCGGCCCGCTCTGGCCGACGATCGGCGGCTTCGTCAGGTCCAGGAAGTTGGCCGTCATGATCAGGCCGGGCAGCGGCTTGGCCCCGGGCGCCTTCAGCTCGAGCTGGAGCTTGGGCGGATGCAGGCCGGGCGCCGTCGCGAAGGTGTAGGCGCCCTTGGTCGTGTAGGCGCCGATGGGCGCCGCCTTGGACTGCGGGATCCCCAGGCTGACCGCGACGAAGGCCACGACCACCACGGCGACGCCCGCGAGCACGCGGAGGCCCGGCGCCCGCTGGGCCGCGTCGGCCGGGCCGGGCAGCAGCGTGAAGGTGAGCACGGCGGCCAGCGCGACGAGCCCGGCGCTGACGGCGAAGGCGAGGCTGAAGCCGTCGGTCAACGCCTCCGAGACGCCGTGGCCGTCGCCGATCAGGTTGCTCGTGTGCTGCGTGGCGATCGAGATGAGGATCGCCAGGCCGAGCCCGCCGCCGACCTGGCGCGCGGTGTTGACGAGGCTGGAGTTGAGGCCGGCCTGGCTGGGCTCGGCGCTCTGCACGGCGCCGATCGTCGACGAGACGACCGAGAAGCCGATGCCGAACGCGGTGAGCACGCCGGGCAACACGATGTACTGGATCGCGCTGCCGCCCGAGCCGATCCGCGAGAGCAGGAGCAGGCCGACGGTGAGCATCGTCAGGCCGCCGCCGAGCACCGCGCGCACGCCGACCCGGCTCGCGAGCCGCCCGGCGAACGACGCCACCGCGAAGATCGCCAGCGCCATCGGCAAAAAGCACAGCCCGGCCTCCAGCGGCGACAGCGCGAGCACCTGCTGCAGGTACAGCGAGCTCGTGTACCACATGGCGAAGATCGAGGCGCTGAACAGCAGGACGATGATGTTGATGGCCTTGAGCTGCCGCGTCAGCGCCTTCGGCGGGATCAGCGGCGCCGGGACGCGCGCCTCGACGAAGGCGAACACCGTCAGCAACACGGAGCCGATCCCGATCGGGACGAGCGCCGCCGCCGAGCCGAAGCCCTCCGAGCCCGCGGTCACGCCGCCGTAGGTCGCGATCAGCAGGCCGCTGGTCAGCAGCAGCGCGCCGACGAGGTCGAAGCCCTTGCGCTCGGTCGCGCGGCGATCGGCGACCACGGCGAAGGCCATGGCCGACGCGGCGATCGCGATCGGCACGTTGATGAGCAGCACCCAGCGCCAGCTCAGCGCGTCGGTCAGCACGCCGCCGACGAGCGTACCCGCCGCACCGCCGGCGCCGTTCATCGCGCCCCAGAGCGCGACCGCGCGGTGGCGCTCGGGCCCCGGCGCGAACGTCGCCGTGATGACGGCCAGCGACGCCGACGCCATGCCCGCGCCCGCCAGGCCCTGCGCCGCGCGCGCGCCGATCAGGACGCCGCTGCTCGGCGCGATGCCGCCGATGAACGACGCGAGCGCGAAGAGCAGCAGCGACGCGCCGAAGAGCCGGCGGTGCCCGAAGAGGTCGGCCGCGCGCCCGGCCAGCATGAGGAAGCCGGCGAAGACGATGGCGTACGCGTCGATGACCCACTGCAGGTCGGCCGACGAGATCCGCAGCGCCGACTGGATCGACGGCAGCGCGACGTTGACGATGGAGAGGTCGAGGATGACCAGGAACTGCGCCGCGCAGCACACGGCGAGCACGAGGCTCTTGCGCCGATCCGCCCCGTCGCCGGATCGGTCTGCGGCGGGGACTTGATCGACGGACGTTCCGCTGCTCACCGGATCAATAGCCGCCGGACTCGGTCGACTTGATCGACTTGCCCGCGGGCGACACCAGGTACCAGACGCCCCCGTTGGACTTGAGGCCGACCCCGGACGCCAGGCCCGAGCCCGAGTACGTGTACAACGCGTGGTCGTTGTAGGACACCTGCTCGGTGCCGTCGTCGCGCTTGAAGGTCGAGAGCTTCGACGGGTCGACGCCGGCGGCGGCCGTGGGCTTGCCGGCGGCGGTCAGCGGATGCCACGTCTTGGCGCACGCGCCGGTGCACTTGCTGGCGCCGTCGGGGTCGCTGGTCAGCAGGTAGAGCGACGTCGGGCCCTTGGTCGCCAGGACGTCGCCGTAGCCCGACACCTTCGTCGTGCTCACGGTCGCCGAGGCGGCGGGAACCGTCTTCTGGTCGTCGTCTCCGGAGGAGCCACCGCAGCCCGATGCGGCGAGTACGCCGAGCAAAGACAGGCAAGTGGCTCCACGCCGGACCGGCCTGCGTCCCGTGATTCGCACGGGATCGAAGCTACCACAGGGTCCTTCCGGGACGCCCCGCCGGGGCCGCCACCGAGGCACGCGATCGGGGCGACCGCATACCCTCCGGCGCAATGATCCATCGGACCATCGCGCACCGCCTCCTGCCGCTCGCCGCCGGCCTCGCCCTCGTCGCGGCGTCCGGATGCGGGAGCGACGCGACCTCCTCGCAGACCAGCACGCCCACGACGACGGTCCACGCGGTGCCCGCCCGCGACCTCGTCTCGCGCCAGGATCTGCGACCGCCGACGATCACGATCCGCCGCTCGGATCCGGGTCAGGCGCCGGGCCTCGTCTTCCTCACGCCGAAGAAGGTGTTCGGCGCGAAGGTGGTCCCGGGCGCCCAGGGCGGGACCGAGATCATCGACAACCAGGGCAAGGTCCGGTACTTCGCGCCCAACAAGGGGCACAACGTCGCCAACGACTTCCGCGTGCAGGAGTACGAGGGCAAGCCGGTGTTGACCTACTGGTACGGCCGTCAGATCGAGGGCACGGGCCGCGGCTACGGCGTCATCCTCGACGAGCACTACAAGCGGATCGCGACCATCCACGCGGGTAACGGGCTGGACGCCGACTTCCACGAGTTCCGGCTGACCCCCGAGAACACCGCGATCATCACCGTCTTCCACAAGACGACCTCGGGCGGCAAGAAGGTCGTCGAGGGCGTCATCCAGGAGATCGACGTCAAGACCGGCAAGGTCCTCACCGAGTGGCACAGCCTCGACGGCGTCCCGCTCTCGGCGTCCTACGAGCCGCAGGAGCTGCGCAAGGGCTCGTTCGACTACATCCACCTCAACGGCGCCGACGTCGCGCCCGACGGCAACATCCTGGTCTCGGGCCGCCACACGTGGGCGATCTACGAGATCGAGCGCCACACCGGCAAGCTGCTGACGACCATCGGCGGCAAGCAGTCGGACTACAAGATGGGTCCGGGCGCGCAGACCGCCTGGCAGCACGACGTCGTCTCGCTCGGCCCCGACCTCTACAGCGTCTTCGACAACGGCGCCGGCGACACCGGGACCCAGGCGCTGCGCGACTATTCGCGGATCGCCGAGATCCAGCTCGACCCCACCAAGAAGACCGCGACGCTGGTCAAGTCCTACAAGCACCCCGACGGCCTGTCGGCCGGCACGCAGGGCAACGGCCAGCTGCTGCCCAACGGGAACATGTTCGTCGGCTGGGGCTCCAAGGGCGTGGCGAGCGAGTTCAGCCAGGACGGCAAGCTGCTCTTCGACGCCAAGGTGCCCAAGGGCGACGACACCTACCGCGCGTTCAAGTCCCCGTGGGTCGGGCTCCCGAGCGGCTCGCCCGACGTCGCCGCCAAGGTGAGCGGCACGAAGATCACCGTCGACGTCAGCTGGAACGGCGCGACCGAGGTGCGGTCGTGGCGCGCGCTGACCGGCACGCGCAAGGCCGCGCTGACCGCCGCCGGACGCAGCGGCTGGAAGGACCTGGAGACGGGCTTCACCGTGCCGGCCGGGAGCGCGAAGTACGTGGCGGTGCAGGCGCTGGACGCGGCGGGCAAGGTCCTCGCCACGTCCGACGTGCAGACGCTCAGTCGCTGAGCAGCGCGACGATCCGGTCGACCGCGGTCTCGACGTCGAGCTCCGCGGTCGGGATCCGCACCTCGGGATCGACCGGCGGCTCGTAGCGGCCGTCGACCCCGGTGAAGCCCTGGATCTCGCCGGCGCGGGCCTTCTCGTAGAGGCCCTTCGGGTCGCGGCGCGCGCACTCCTCGACGTCGGTGTCGACGAAGACCTCCAGGAACGGCAGGCCCGCGGCCTCGTGGAGCTTGCGCGGGACCAGGCGGTCGGCGGCCAACGGGGAGACGAGCGAGACCACGGCGACGACGCCCGCGTCGGCGAACAGCCGGGCGACCTGGCCGACGCGCCGCGTGTGCTCGGCACGGTCGCCGGGCCGGAAGCTGAGGTCGTCGCTGAGGCCGTGGCGCAGGTTGTCGCCGTCGAGCAGGTAGGCGGCCTGGCCGCTCTCGACCAGCCGCCGCTCCAGCGCGCAGGCGATCGTCGACTTCCCCGAGGCCGGCAGGCCGGTCAGCCAGACGGTCGCGCCGCGCTGGCCGAGGCGCTCCCAGCGGTGGTCGCGGGCGAGCGCCGAGGAGTGCCACGTGACGTCGCGGCGCTCGGGCGTGGAGTGCTTGAGCTCGTGGCCTTCGAGCACGACGGCGGCGCCGATCGTGTCGTTGGTGTGCTCGTCGATGAGGATGAACGCGCCGGTCGTGCGGTTGACGGCGTAGGGGTCGACCAGGACGCGCGAGCTGGTCCGCAGCGTCACGCGCCCGATGTCGTTGAGCCCGAGCTGGCCCGGCTCGGACTCGGCCTCGAGCGTCTCGGGATCGGTGCGCTCGTGGATGCCCTGCACGGTGACCCGGACCGTGCGCGTGGTGTGCTTGAGCGCGTAGCGGTGACCGATCCGCAGCGGCTCGTCGGCCATCCAGCAGACGATCGCGTCGAGCTCGCGCGCGGCGACCGGCACGTCGCCGGGTCCGACCAGCATCGCGCCGCGCCCGACGTCGATCTCGTCGGCCAGCTCCACGGCGACCGACAGCGGCGGGACGCCGTCGGCGCGGTCGTGGTCCAGCGTGTCGATCGCGGTGACCGTCGTGTGGATGTCGTGCGGGGCGACGACGACGGCGTCGCCGGCGCGCAGCGTCCCGGAGGCGATCTGCCCGAGGTAGCGGCGGCGCGTGCCCTCGGTCGGGCGCGTGACCCACTGGATCGGCAGCCGCAGGTGGTCGAGGTCGCGGTCGGAGGCGACGTCGACGGACTCCAAGTGCTCCAACAACGCCGGCCCCTCGTACCAGGGCGTGCGCGCGGAGCGATCGACCACGTTGTCGCCGTGCAGCGCGCTGATCGGGATCGTCACCGCGTCGGCGATGTCCAGCTGCCCGGCCAGCCGCGCGAACTCCGCGGCGACCTCGGTGAAGCGGTCGGCCGACCAGTCGACCAAGTCCATCTTGTTGACCGCGGCGACCACGTGGCGGACGCCGAGCAGCGCCGAGATGTGCGTGTGGCGGCGGGTCTGCAGCACGACGCCGTGGCGGGCGTCGATGAGCACGACGGCGAGGTCGGCGGTCGACGCGCCCGTGAACATGTTGCGCGTGTAGCGCTCGTGGCCGGGCGTGTCGGCCAGGATGAACGAGCGCTTCGGGGTCGCGAAGAAGCGGTAGGCGACGTCGATCGTGATGCCCTGCTCGCGCTCGGCGCGCAGGCCGTCGGTCAGCGCGGCGAGGTCCGGGCCGTCGCCGTTGCGCGAGACCGACTCCAGGTGGTCGCTGAGCAGCAGCTTGGTGTCCAACAGCAAGCGCCCCAACAACGTGCTCTTGCCGTCGTCGACCGAGCCGGCGGTCGCCAGCCGCAGGAGGTCGCGCCCGTCCGTGGCGGCCATCTAGAAGTACCCCTCGCGCTTGCGGTCCTCCATCGCCGTCTCCGAGACGCGGTCGTCCGCGCGCGTCTCGCCCCGCTCGGAGACGGTCGAGGCGGCGATTTCGGCGACGACCGTGTGGATGTCGGTGGCCTCGGAGCGCACGGCGCCGGTGACCGTGAGGTCGCCCACCGTGCGGTAGCGCACCGACAGCTCCTGGACCTGCTCGCCGGCCCGCGGCTGCACCCACTCGGACTCGGCGAGCAGGATGCCGTCGCGCTCGATCACGCGGCGGCGGTGAGCGAAGTAGATCGCCGGCAGCTCGAGCGCCTCGGCCTCGATGTAGCGCCAGACGTCGATCTCGGTCCAGTTGCTCAGCGGGAAGACGCGGATCTGCTCGCCGCGGCGGATGCGGCCGTTGTAGAGCGTCCACGGCTCGGGGCGCTGGGCGCGGGGCTCCCACTGGCCGAACTCGTCGCGGAAGGAGAGCATGCGCTCCTTCGCGCGGGCGCGCTCCTCGTCGCGGCGCGCGCCGCCGAAGGCCGCGTCGAAGCCGCCGTCCTCCAGCGCGTCGAGCAGCGTGGTCGTCTGGAGGCGGTTGCGGGAGATCGCGTTCCCACCCACCCCAACGTCGTCCTTCACCCGTCCGGCGTCGATCGAGTCCTGGACCGACGCGACGATGAGGCGGTGGCCGGCCTGCGCGGCGCGGCGGTCGCGGAAGGCGATGACCTCGGGGAAGTTGTGCCCCGTGTCGACGTGGAGGATCGGGAACGGGAGCGGCTCCGCGGGGCCGGCGCTGCGCGTGCGAAACGCCTTCTCGGCGACGCGCAGCAGCGCGATCGAGTCCTTGCCACCGCTGAACAGCAGCACGGGGCGCTCGAGCTCGGCCACGACCTCGCGGACGACGTGCACCGCTTCGGCCTCCAGCGCGCGCAGCTGGGAGACGGCGGTCGCGCGGCCGGTCCGCGGTGGAGACGGGGGCGGATTCCCTGCAGCGCCGATGCCCGTAGGGTCTCACAGAATGCCGCGCCTGCGCTTCGACCTGCAGTCCCACTCCACGCACTCCGACGGCGTGCTGGAGCCGGCCGAGGTCGTGCGCCGCGCCGCCGCCGCCGGGATCGAGGTGCTCGCGCTGAGCGACCACGACACGGTCGACGGCGTCGAGGAGGCGCTGACCGCGGCGTCCGAGGCCGGGATCGTGCTCGTGCCCGCCGTCGAGATCTCGGCGGTCGACCCGCCGTACGAGGATCTCCACCTGCTGGGCTACGGCGTCGACCACCGCGACCCCGCGCTGCTGGCGACGCTGGAGGACTACCGCGCCGATCGCCTGACGCGGGCCGATCGCATGGCCGCCGCGCTGCGCGAGCTGGGCTGGGGGATGGACGAGGCGCTGCTCGACGTCCGCCGCGCCGCGGGCAAGCCGGTCGGCCGCCCGCACCTCGCCGACGCCGTGGTCGCCGATCCGGCCAACGCGGCGCGGCTCGCCGACGAGGGGCTGGAGACGGCAACCGATCTCCTGGTGGCCTACCTCATCCCGGGCACCCCGGCCTACCGTGGCCGCGAGCGGCCGACGGTCGCCGAGGCGATCGCCACCATCCACGCCGCGGGCGGCCTGGCCGTGTGGGCGCATCCCTTCTGGGACATCGAGGACGCGGGCGAGGTCGTGGCGGCGCTGGACCGCTTCTGCGGGTACGGGCTCGACGGCGTGGAGGCGTTCTACGTCACGCACTCCGAGGAGCAGGTGCGGCTCTTGCACGACCACTGCGCGCAGCGCGGGCTGCAGACCACGGGCTCGTCGGACTTCCACGGGCCGGATCACCCGCGCTTCGCGGCGTTCGGGGCGCACGAGGCGTATGACTTGGTGCCGACCTTCCGCTTCTAGCGCGGCACGGTCAGCGTCTTCGCCACCACCTTCGCCGCGCGGGGCGCGCGCTTCAGCGTGATCGTCAGGGTCAGCGTGCCGTGCGTCAGCTTGGCCCGCGTGGCCTTGGGCACCTTGAGGGTGAGCGCCGCGGTGTGGCGGGCGGTGGCCCAGGCGGTCGCGCGGAGCAGGGGCTTGGGCGGGGCGTGGTGCTTCTTGCTCTTCTTGGCGGGTCGCGGGGCGACGACGATCGTCGCGGTGCACGTGGCGCCGGTGCCGGGGCAGCCGAGCTTGTAGCCGAGGGAGAGGAGCGCGCCCTTGAGCTTGGGCTTGCCGGTGCGGGCGAGCGTGGGCGCGGCCGGCAGGGCGGCCTTCGTGGCGGAGGGGTGCGGGAGGACGCCGGGGGCGGGGGCGGCCGGAGCGCCGGGGCCGGGACCGGGACCCGGAGCGGCGGGGCCGGAGTCGCCCGGCGCGTCGCCGCCACCACCACCGCCACCGGCCGGCACCGGCCCCTCGGCCGCCGCGATGTCGGCCTCCAGCGCCGCCTGCGTCGGCTCGCTCATGTACGTCGCGGTGCGGTCGGCGTGGCCGGACCCGGGCACCACGAACGTCGACCCGGCCGCCAGCGTGTTCGGATCCGTGTAGCGCAGCGTGTCCGGCTGGTTGCCGAACGTCACCGCGCCGACGCCCTCGCCCACGTCGCCGTCGGCGGCACCGTCGCTGTGGAAGCGCGCGGTCCACGGGGCCTTGGCCACCGGCGCCGGCGTGTCGCCGTTGGTGTGCGCGACGTAGCCGGCGTCGCCGGGCAGCCGCCAGCTGCGCCCGTGCCCGTTGCCGTTGCCGGCGGCGCGGGCCAGGACGACGAGGTGGACGGTGTGCGGCTGGCCGTCGGTCGACGTCCAGCGCCAGGCACGCGTCACGACGTTGCCGCTCGGCGAGACCGTCGTCGTCAGATCCAGCACGACGCCCGCATCCTTGAGGCTCGTGCACGTCGCGCCGGCCGGCGGGTAGTAGTTGGTGTCCAACCCGGTGGCGCACTGGACGACGATGTCGTGCTCGGTGACCACGTACGAGCCGTCGGCGCCGGACTGTGCCACCGCGCTGACCGCCGGGAACGGCGTGAGGCTGCCGAAGGGGATGGAGACCGTCGGCGTGATCTGGTCCTCCCACGACGCGCCGAGGTAGGCGTTGCCCCCGTCGACGGTGATGCCGGTCGACGTCGCGTCCGGCGCGCCGCCGGTGGCGGGATCGGTCGGCGCGATCGCGTCGGCTCGGTCGAAGATGTGCGCGTCGTCGCCGGGGATCGCGTTGACCAGGTGCGTGGCGTAGATCGCCTCGCCCGCGGCCATCGAGATCGAGGCGTCGGCCGCCGGCGCGACCGCCGAGGCCACGAAGTCGTACTCCTTACCCTGGTTGGACCCACCGTGGTTGTCGGTCAGCGCGGAGCCGCCGGTCAGCAGTTGCAACACGCGCAGGCTCGGGCCGTCGAACCCGGCCAGGTCGGTCGGGCTCGCCTGCCCGTCGGGCAGCGCGACGAGCCGGCACTGCCAGACGTTCGTGGGCAGGACCACGTTGGACACCGAGAACGCGCCGCCGGTGACCGGCACGTTGAAGCCGCCCTGCAGCGTCGAGGTGATGACGAGCGTGGAGCCATCGCGCCAGGCGCAGTGGATGTCCACCGCCGCCGTGCCGGACGCGGTCCCCGCCACCGTGGCGAGCGTGCCCGGGGCGCCTGAGCTGCCGACGACGAGCGTCCCCGCGGCGGGGACGGTGACGGTGCTGGAGGCCGCCGGCGCGGTGGCCGGGGCGAGGGCGAGGAGCAGGGCGGTCGCGCCGAGCAGGCGCCGGAGGCGGGTCATGGCGGCCACCATGGCGACCGCCGCCCCGCCCGTCAGTGTCGTACCGGTCTCAGCCCGTCCATTGGTCTAGATCTTGCCGAGGTGGCCGAGGGCGCCGTCCTGGCCTGAGCCGGGCCATGAGAGGGGCGGACGGCGCCCTCGTCCAGTCGTTCGGTGGGCTACTCCACCAGCGGCTTGCCGATCGGGTACGCCGGCCCGCCGCTCGCGGCCGACGCGGCCGCCAGGAACAGGTAGATCCCCACGGCGGCGAAGCCGAAGGTGACGACGCCCGCCGCGTGGCCCCAGAACGTCGAGGTGCCGAGCGTGCCGATGACCAGCAGCACGAGCGCGAGGACGACCAGGCCGAAGACGAGCGTGAAGCCCGACGGCAGCCGCACGCTGGCGATCGTCAGCGCCGCGAAGATGATCGCCCAGGTGATCTGGAACTCGGCGACCGTGTGTTCGACGTCGGCCGCCGGGATCGCGTACCAAGCATGGTTCAGCCCGAGCACGAGCGCCGCGTAGCTCAGCCAGAACCCGGCGAAGAGCCCGAAGACGCAGGCGACCATCGTCTGCCCGAGGCTGATCGCCCAGAGCGTCGCGATGAGCAGGCCGAGGCCGGTCCCCGCGAAGATGATGGCCAACGGAGCACCCCCGGCACCGGCCGACACGAAGCCGACCAGCGTGAAGCCGAGGACCAGCGAGCCGGCCGCGAAGATCGGCAGGCCGAGGATCGTCGGGTCGCCGCCGGCGTAGGGCGGCGGGGCCGCGGCGACGGAGACAGGCTCGACAGGACGCACGCCGTCGGACACGGCGCGTTCGGTGGACTGGGCCGACATGGGCCCTCCCTTTGTTGAGGTTGAACTGCGGGACTGCGGGGTGGATCAGACGGGTGAGGAGGGCCGTGCGAGCCCCTCCGCCAGGTCGCCAAAGCCCGGGGCGATGACGGCCCCCGGCTGGGCGAGCAGCTGCTCGGCGACGATCGCCTCCGTGGTGAGCAGCAGCGCCGCGACCGACGCCGCGTGCTGCAGCGAGAGCCGCACCACCTTCACGGGGTCGATCACGCCACGGTCGAAGAGGTCGCCGAACTCGCCGGTCATGGCGTCGAGCCCGTGGTCGGCCGGCATCTCGCGGACCTGGTCGATCACCGCGCTGCCGTCGTAGCCGGCGTTGGTGGCGACCCAGTACAGCGGCTCGGTCAGGACGTCGCGGACGATGCCGGCGCCGATCGCGTAGTCGCCGTCGAGGCCGTGGCCGTCGACCGCGTCGGCCGCACGCAGCAGCGCGACCCCGCCGCCGGGCACGACGCCCTCGGCCACCGCGGCGCGCGTGGCCGACAGCGCGCCCTGGGCGCGGTGGCGCTTCTCGCGCAGCTCGACGTCGGTGGCGGCGCCGACGCGGATGACCGCCAGCCGGCTCGCCAGCTTGGCCAGCCGCTCGCGGGCGATCTCGCCGTCGGTGCTGTCCTCGTCGGCGCGGGCGACCTCGTTGCGGATCTGGTGCAGCCGCGTCTCGAGCGCCTCGGCGGTACCGCCGCCCTCGACGAACGTGGTGTTGTCCTGCGTGATGATCACGCGGTGCGCGGTGCCGAACCAGCTGCGCTCCACGTCGGCGATCGCCAGGCCGGTCTCGTCGCACGCCACGCTGGCCCCGGTGAAGGCCGCGAGGTCGGTCAAGTGCTGGATGCGCCGATGGCCGAAGCCCGGGGCGCGGATCGCGGCGGCCTCCAGCGTCCCGTGGGTCGTGCTCTGCACGAGCATCCCCAGCGCGGCGCCGTCGACCTTCTCGGCGACGACCAGCAGCGGGCGGGGCGAGCCGCCGGTCGCCTGCTGGATGATCGGCATCAGGTCCTGGACCGCGCTGATCGGCTTCGTGGTCAGGAAGATCAACGGATCCTCCAGCACGGTCTCCATGCGCAGCTGGTCCTTGGCGAAGTAGGGCGAGATGAAGCCGTTCTCCACCTGCATGCCCTCGGCGAAGTCCACGTCGATCGACGGCGTCGACTGCTCCTCGACCGTGACGACGCCGTCGGCGCCCACGCGGTCCAGCGCCAGCGCGATCGCCTCGCCGAGGCGCTCGTCCTCCTTGGCCGCGATCGTCGCGACGTGCTTGAGGTGCGCGGCGCCCTGCACGGGGCGCGCGCTGTCGACCAGCGCGGCGACGACCCGCTCGACCGCGACCTCGATGCCGCGGCGCAACAACATGGGGTTGGCGCCGTCGGCGATCGTCCGCATGCCCTCGCGCACCAGCGCCTGGGCCAGGACCGTCGCCGTCGTGGTGCCGTCGCCGGTCAGCTCGCTGGTCTTGTTGGCCACCTCGCGCACGAGCTGGGCGCCCATGTTCTTGTAGGGGTCGTTCAGCTCGATCTCACGCGCGATGGTCACGCCGTCGTTGGTGATGACCGGCGCGCCCGCGAGGCGCTCGAGGACGACGTTGCGGCCCTTGGGGCCGAGCGTCACCTTGACGGCGTCGGCGAGCTCGTCCACCCCCGCCTGCAGCAGCCGACGGGCTTCGTGGTTGTAGAAGAGGACTTTGCCCATGGTGTGGAAGCTCCCTTATGCCGCCGCGCCGGCGGGGATCAGGATCCCGCGGCCGTGCAGCCGTCCGTTGTCGAGGTCTGCCATCGCGTCGTTGACGGCGTCCAGCGGGTAGGCGCTGGTATGCAGCGTGACCTTGCCCTGCGCGGTCAACACCATCAACTCGGCGAGGTCGTTGTAGGAGCCGACGAGGTTCCCGATGAAGTTGATCTCGCGCGAGATGATGTCGATCGTCGGCACGTTGATGTTCTCGCCGTAGCCGATGACGAAGTAGGAGCCGGCCTCGCGCAGCATCGCGACGCCGTCCTCGATCGCGCCCCGCTCGCCGACGAAGTCGATGATCGCCTCGGCGCCGCGGCCGTCGGTCAGCTCCATGATGGTGTCGACGTGCTTGCTGCCGTCGACCTTCACGGTGCGGTCGGCCCCGAGCTCGCCGGCCAGCGCCAGCGCCTCCTCGGAGGGATCGATGACGATGATCTCGGCGGGCGTCAGCGCGCGGAGCACCTGGACGCCGATGTGGCCGAGGCCGCCGGCGCCGATGACCACGGCGCGCGTGCCCGGGTAGAGGAGCGCCGCCGCCTTCTTGACCGCGTGGTAGGCGGTGAGCCCGGCGTCGGCCAGCGCGGCGATGTCGCGCGGGTGCAGGATCGGGTCGAGCTTGACGACCGACCGCGCGGTGGTCTTGAGCAGGTCGGCGAAGCCGCCGTCGACCGAGATCCCCGGGAAGAGGTTGTTCTCGCAGTGCACATCGTCGCCCGCGCGGCAGGGGCGGCACAGGCCGCAGGTGACCAGCGGGTGGACGATGACCGTGTCGCCGACGGCGACGTTGGTCACGGCCGAGCCGATCTCCTCCACCCAGCCGGCGTTCTCGTGGCCGAGGACGTAGGGCAGCTCGACGTTCGACTTCTCCGCCCACTGCCCCTCCTGCACGTGCAGGTCGGTGCGGCAGAGCCCGGCGCCGCCGATCTTGACGATCACGTCGTGCGGACCGGTGATCTTCGGCTCGGCGATGGACTCGACCTGCAGCGGGTCGTGGTAGCGGTGCAGCCGTGCGGCGATCATGCAAAGGCTCCCTGTTCGGTCGGATCTTCCACGCCGTAGCGCACGCGCAGCAGCGAGCGGCACAGGCCGCCGTTGCTCTCCAGGCTCAGGCCCACCAGCCGCGCGCGGCGCAGCCACAGCCGCAGGCCGTCGGCGGCCAGCGCGGTGCCGTCGCCGGCGATCAGCCCCGGCGCGTCGGGGTCGCACGACAGGCCCAGCGCGCGCCGCAGCTCCAGGCAACGCGCCGCCTCGTGACCGGGCGGCAGGTCGGCCACGCGCAGGGCGACGATCGCCTCGGCCTCGGCGCCCCCGTCCAGCAGCGCCTGGCAGACGCGGCCCTGCCGGGCCAGCAGCGCCTTGCGCTGGAACAGCTCGCGCAGCGCGTCGAGCTCCCCGGCGTCCTCGCCCGGGAACACGCCCGCGAAGCCCGAGCCCTCCGCGACGGCGCCGTTGATCTCGGCGCCGGTGTAGTGCTCGTCGAGCACGACCGTCACCGCGCCCACCTCCGGGACCGCCGCCACCGCGTCGTGGGCGTCGGAGACCATGAGGTAGGCGAAGTTCGGGGCGCACTGCGACGTCGGCAGGCGCAGGTGCACGTCGACGTCACCGGACGCCGACACGACGCAGGAGCCGACGAAGCCGAGTGTG
>DASYBY010000350.1:0-1564 GCA_036500525.1 Baekduia sp.
CGGCAGCTAGGCTCCGACGCCCATGGCCCGCGCCCCGATCCTCACCCCTCAGGCCGACGACTTCCCCCAGTGGTACCAGGACGTCCTCGGCAAGGCCGAGCTGGCCGAGAACGGCTCGGTCCGCGGCACGATGGTCATCCGTCCGTACGGCTACGCCATCTGGGAGCGGATGCAGTCCGAGGTCGACACGCGCATCAAGGCGACCGGCGCCGAGAACGTGTACTTCCCGCTCTTCATCCCGGAGTCGCACCTCAAGCGCGAGGCCGAGCACGTCGAGGGCTTCAGCCCGGAGCTCGCGGTCGTCACCCACGCGGGTGGCAAGGAGCTGGCCGAGCCGATCGTCGTCCGCCCCACCAGCGAGACGGTCTTCGGCGAGTTCATGGCCAAGTGGATCCAGAGCTACCGCGACCTGCCGCTGCTGCTCAACCAGTGGGCCAACGTCGTGCGCTGGGAGCTGCGCCCGCGGGTGTTCTTGCGGACCAGCGAGTTCCTCTGGCAGGAGGGCCACACCGCCCACGCCTCGCAGGCCGACGCCGCGGCGTACGCGCGCCGCATCCACTTCGAGGTCTACCTCGCGTTCCTGCGCGACGTCCTCGCCATGCCCGTGCTCGTCGGGATCAAGACCGACACCGAGCGCTTCGCCGGGGCCATCAACACGATGACCTGCGAGGTGATGATGCGCGACGGCAAGGCGCTGCAGATGGCGACCAGCCACGAGCTGGGTCAGAACTTCGCGCGCGCCTTCGAGATGGAGTTCAGCGACGCCGAGGGCGAGCGCCGCCTGGCGTGGACGACCTCGTGGGGCAGCTCGACCCGCATGGTCGGCGGCCTGATCATGGGCCACGGCGACGACAGCGGCCTGCGCGTCCCGCCGTCGATCGCGCCGATCCAGGTGGTCGTCGTCGCGGTCAAGGACGACGAGGAGACCATGTCGGTGGTCAACGCCGTCGAGGCCGAGCTGCGCGAGGCGGGCGTGCGCCTGCGCGTCGACGCGCGGCCCGCGGGCCTCGGCCGGCGCCTGACCGAGTGGGAGCTGAAGGGCGTGCCGGTGCGGGTCGAGATCGGCCCGCGCGACCTGGCCGAGGGCGTCGTGTCGGTCGTCCGGCGCGACACCGGCGAGAAGGCGGCCGTGCCGATCGCCGGCGCGGCGGCCGCGGCGCGCGATCTGCTCGACGTGGTGCAGGCCGCGCTGGCCGCCGAGGCGCGCGAGCGCGCGGCGACGCTGACGGTCGCGGTGTCGACGATCGACGAGGCCGTCGAGGCCGCGCAGACCGGCTTCGCCACGCTGCCCTGGAGCGCCGTCGGCGTCGAGGGCGAGAAGCAGTTGAACGCGAAGGCGATCTCGGTCCGCTGCCTGCAGACGCCCGACGGCGGCGTGCCGGACGACGCCGGCGCGGTCGACCTCGTCGCGGTCGTGGCGCGGAGCTACTAGTGTCGTGAGTCATTAGTTGTTGTGCAGTAGTAGGATTTGGTGGTGCCGAGTCCTGCTGCTGTGCCGATCGAGCTGTCTGAGGATGAGCGCCGGGCGTTGGAGGGATGGACCCGCCGGCGGACATCGGCGGCG
>DASYBY010000351.1:0-2915 GCA_036500525.1 Baekduia sp.
CGACTGGGCCGGCCTCCCGGGGATGCGCTACCGCCTTAGGCTGCGCGGATGATCCGCCCGGTCGCCGCAGGCGACGTCCATGCGATCACCGCGCTGCAGGTGCGCGCGTGGCGCACGGCCTACGTCGACTTCGTCGACGACACCCACATGCCCACGATCGACGATCGCGTCGGCCTGTGGAACGGCGTGCGGCCCGGCGAGGCGTGGCTGCTGGAGGAGGACGGCGTGCTGGCGGGCGTCGTCGGCGTGGCCGACGGGGAGATCAAGATCCTGTACGTCGACCCGGCGTTCCACGGCCGAGGCGTCGGGCGCCGGCTGCTGTACCACGCCGAGGAGCGGCTGCGCGACAGCGGCCACACGCTCGTGGTCCTGTGGACGATCCGCGAGAACGTCGCCAGCCGCGCGTTCTACGAGCGCCACGGCTGGTCGGTCGACGGCGCCGAGCAGGAGCTGTGGCCCGGCGTGGCCGAGGTCCGCTACCGGCGGACGCTGTAGCGAGGCCTTCATGTTGGTCGCGGTCACCGACCACGCCGTCGAGCGGTTCCGCCAGCGCGTCGCCGGGACGCTGAACGCGCGCACCGAGATCATCGGCCGCGTCGCCCGCGCGGTGGACGCCGGCCGCGTGACCGACACACCGCCGCCCGGGGCGACGGGCGCCCGCGGCTCGGTCTACGTCCGCGACCTGGTCGACCGCTCGGTCGTGTTCGTGTGCCGGCGCGAGGGCGCCGAGCTGATCGTCGTGACGCTCTGGGAGCAGGAGGGCGGGGTGGCGCCGCCGCGCGTGCCGCGGCGCTTCACCAACGCGCTCAAGCGCGACGACGAGCGCCCGCGCGACAAGGACTAGTCAACCCGGCAGTGCTGCGCATTGCCTCGCGCGGGGGCGGGCAGTACGGTCGCAGGAGCGGAAGTTCTCACCCGAAGGGGAGCAATGATGTATCGGACGAAGCTCCTCGTCGTGGCCAACCAGACGGTCGACTCCGACGAGCTGTACGACGCCCTCAAGGACCGAGCAGAGCACGGCTCATTGAGCGTGACGCTGCTGATCCCGCAGGACGCGCCGGCGGGCTCGGCGCACCGGGTCAACGCGGCGCTCGAGCGCCTGCACGCCGGCGGGATCGAGGCCGAGGCGATGCTCGGCGACGTCGATCCGGCCTGCGCGGTCATCGAGGTCTGGGACCCGCGGCGATGGGACGAGATCCTCGTGTCGACGCTGCCGACCAACACCTCGCGCTGGCTGCGGATCGACCTGCTGAACCGCATCGCGCGCGCCGTCGACGCGCCGGTGCACCACCTCACGCCTGACCCCGCGCAGCACCACGTGACCACGCGGTAACGCGGACGGAGGTCCGGGCGGCCTTGCGCCGCGCCGTAGGGTGCGCGGACGCTCACCGTGCCCCGATCGTCCCGTGTCGGCGTCGTGCTGGCCGCCGCGTTGGCGTGCGTCGGCCTCGCCGGTGTCGTCGCCCGCCCCGCCTCGGCCACGATCTACCCACCTGCGGTCGTCGGCGACCGTCAGCCGGGGCCGAGCATCCCGCACACCGCGCCCGAACTTCCGAATCACACCCCTAGGACACCAACTCGACCAGCCGTGTGTTGCGCCGCGATGCGTCGACGCGGAGCAGCGCGGTCGCCAGCGCGCCGCGCTCGGCGACCACGACGCACGCGGTCTGGCTGCGCGTCACCGCGGTGTAGACGAGGTTGCGGGTGAGCATCGGGGCGTGGCCCCGCGCCAGCGCGATGACGATCGCCGGTGCCTGGGAGCCCTGCATCTTGTGGACCGAGCACGCGTAGGCGAGGCGCAGCGTCCCGGCCTCCTGCGTGTCGAGCGTCAGCCGCCGGCCGTCGTCGCCGACCAGCGTCAGCGTCCCGCGCCCCGGGTCGGCCGCGACGATCACCCCGATCTCGCCGTTGTAGAACGACTTCTCGTGGTTGTTGCGGGTCTGCATGATGCGGTCGCCCAGGCGGAAGGCGGTGCCCTTGACCGCGCGGCCGTCGGGGTTGAGCTGCGCCCGCAGCGCCTCGTTGAACGCGTCGATCCCCGCCGGCCCGCGGTGCATGGGAACGAGCACCTGCAGGTCGCTGGCCGGATCCAGGTCGTAATGCGCCGGCAGGCGCTTGGTGGCCAGCGACATCACCTCGGCGAACACGCGCTCGGGGCTGTCGCGCTCGACCAGGAAGAAGTCGCGGATGTCGTCGGGGCCGGCTTGGGTCGGCGGCAGCTCGCCGCGGTCGATCGCGTGCGCGGCGCGGATGATCAGCGAGCGCGCGGCCTGGCGGAAGACCTCGGTCAGGCGCGTGGCGGGCACGACGCCCGCGGCGATCAGGTCCTCCAGCACGCGGCCGGGGCCGACGGGCGCCAACTGGTCGACGTCGCCGACGAGCAGCACGTGCGTGCGCGGCCCGACGGCCGCCAGCAGCGCGGCGGCCAAGCGGACGTCGAGCATCGAGGCCTCGTCGACGACGAGCAGGTCGACGCCCGTGAGCGGATCGTCGGCGTCGCGCGCGAAGCCCTCGCCCGGCACCCACTCCAGCAGCCGGTGGATGGTCGTGGCCTCGGCGCCGGTGGCCTCCGAGAGACGGCGCGCCGCCTTGCCGGTCGGCGCGCAGAGGCGCACGGTGCGCTTGGAGGCGCGCAGGAGGTCGACCAGCGCGCGCATCGTCGCGGTCTTGCCCGTGCCCGGCAGACCGGTGAGGATCGACAAGCGGTGCTCGGCCGCGGCGTGGACCGCCGACCACTGCGTCGGCGTCGGCGCGTGGTGCTCGTCGGAGGCGACCGGCTCGTCGGGCACGTCGACGTCGAGCGTCGGCGGCGCGCTCGCCAGGTCGCGCACGCGGTCGGCCAGCCGCCGCTCGGTGCGGTCCATGCGCGGCTCCAGCACGCGGTCGCCGTCGAGCACCAGCTCGGCGCCGTCCAG
>DASYBY010000352.1:0-8080 GCA_036500525.1 Baekduia sp.
GCCCGGTGGCGCCGCTACGGCGGCGCGGACCCAGCAGGCCGCTTTCGTCGGCGAGCATCCCGCGCCGGCGGGACTGATCGCGATCGCCCCGTTCGCCCGGACGCAGACGCTGGCCGTCGCGCTGCGGGGGCAGCGGCTGAAGGTCGCGTTCGGTCCGGCGTCCGGTGGCTTCGGGACCGCGCGCACGCTGGTCACCGCACCGATCGTCGGGCTCCCGCAGCTGTCCGCCTCCGGCTCGCGCGCGCTGATCGCGTGGATCGAGACCACGCGCACCTCGACGGGTGCGACCCGGCGCGTCGTCCGCGCGATCGAGCGGGCCAACGGCCGCTTCGGCGCGCCGTTCACGCTCTCCGGCCAGGGCCGCGCCGACGCGGTGACCGCCGCCGTCGGTGCCCGCGGCGACGAGGCGGTCGCGATGGTCCGCGACGGCGACGTGCTGGCCCAGGTCCGTCGCCCCGGCCATGGCTGGGGCACGCTGCGCCGCCTCGCCCGCGCCGACGGCGCCACGCGGTGGCACCTGACCTCCGGGATCAACGCGCGCGGCCAGGTCCGCATCGTCTGGCGCCGCCACCAGCTCACGCGCAGCGGCACCCCCGGCCGCACGGCGCTGCAGTCCGCGGCGATGCTCGTCGGCCGCTCCACCTTCACCACCGCGCAGACGCTCACCGCCAACGGGGCGAGCACCCCCGCGCTGACCGAGACCCCCGCCGGCTGGGCGGTCGCCGACGTCGAGACCACCGCCGGCGGCCCGCGCCCCGCCCTGCATCGCACCCGCGGCGGCAGCGCGTTCGGTCCCGTCGAGTACGCGGCGCCCGCCCAGCCCGGCGGCGCACGCGGCGCCGATGTCGCCTTCTCGCCCGTCGGCGGCCTCACCGTCGCCTGGGTCCAGCCTGTCGCCGGCCAGGACAGCGACGGGATCGCCCGCGCCGCGAGCCTCGATCCCGGCGTGCCGAGCCCCGCCTTCGGCCCCGTCGAGGACGTCAGCCCCGCCGAGGCGGTCCACGAGGTGCGCCTCGGGGTCGACGGGCGCGCCGGCCAGCCCGTCGCCGTCTGGACGGCCCGCCCCAGCGGCACCGGACCCGCCACACCGCTCGCCCAGATCCGCACCGTCGTACGCTCCGCCGTCCGCCGGCCCTGACGCCGCAAGGGCCCGCGGCCCCATGACGGATGTCACACCGAAGGCCGGATCGCCGCCACTACCGTCCCGCCGCTGCACGCGGGACCATGTACGGGTGCCCATCTCCCGCCGATTTCCCGGTATGCGCGCGCTGGACGGTCGTCGTAGCCGAGCTGACGAAACGCTCTTCGACCGCCACCATGTCGCTGTGAGCGCGGCATGCACCACCAAACCGGCGGACGTCGGGCTCCTCGTCGTCCCCCGCCGCGGCCAGTGGGCGATGATGATCTCGCTCATCTTCCTGATCGCCCCGATCGGCGATCTCCTCGACCACACCGGCGGTCTGCGCCTTGCCGCGGGCCTGATCCTCGTCGCCTCGTTCATCGCGCTCTACTGGCGCGTCATGGTCGGCTCGTGGCGCATCGAGACGCGGTACGACAGCGAGGACGACTGGGCGCCGCTGGGGATCGCCGGGCTGTGCGCGATCTCGGCCGGGCTCGTCGCGGTCGGCAGCACCGACTGGGCCGGCATGTGGTGCTTCGTCGCCGCCGCCACCGGCCTGCGCCTGGACCGCGAGATCTCGATCCCGCTGCTCTTCGCCGTCGCGCTCGCCGCCGCCGGCACCGAGGCCCTCAACAGCGACGCCACGACCGCGGTCTCGCTCTTCATCGTCGCGCTCGGCGTCGGGCTGCTCACCGGCGGCTTCCGGCGGCTGCGCACCGTCAACCTGGAGCTGGGCCGCGCGCGCGACGAGATCGGCCGCCTCGCCGTCGCCGACGAGCGCCTGCGCTTCGCCCGCGACCTGCACGACCTGCTCGGCCACTCGCTCTCGGTCGTCGCGCTCAAGAGCGAGCTGGCGACGCGGCTGCTGCCCGACCATCCCGACGAGGCCGCCGTCCACGTCCAGGACATCGAGGCGGTCTCGCGCCGCGCGCTCTCGGAGGTCCGCGAGGCCGTCGCCGGCTACCGCCGCCCGCTGCTGTCCGACGAGCTGGCCGGCGCGCGCTCGACGCTGGCGGCCGCCGGGATCGAGGTCGAGGCGGCGCCCGCGCCGATGGCGGAACTCCCGCCCGACGCCGAGGCCGTGCTCGCCTGGGCCGTCCGCGAGGGCACCACCAACGTGCTACGCCACGCCGACGCGCAGCACGTGTCGATCCGCGTGGACGTCAGCGGCGGCGACGCGGAGCTGGAGCTGATCGACGACGGCTGCGGCGGCACCGACGGCACCGACGGCATGGGCCTCGCGGGTCTGGCCGAGCGCGTCGCCCGCGTCCGCGGCCGCATGGACGCCGCGCCGCACGCCGGCGGCGGCTTCCGCCTCGCCGTCACCGTCCCGCTGGGAGCCGCGTGATCATCCGCGTGCTCCTCGCCGAGGACCAGGCCATGGTGCGCGGCGCGCTCGCGTCGCTGCTCGGGCTCGAAGGCGATCTCCAAGTCGTCGCGCAGGTCGCCCGCGGCGACGAGGTGCTCCCCGCCGCCCGCGACGCCGCGCCCGACGTCGCCCTGCTGGACATCGAGATGCCCGGCGGCGACGGCCTGAGCGCCGCGGCGCAGCTCGCCGACGCGCTGCCCGACATCCGCGTCGTGATCCTCACCACCTTCGGCCGCCCCGGCTACCTGCGGCGCGCCATGGAGAGCGGCGCGCGCGGGTTCGTCCTCAAGGACGCCCCGGCGTCGGAGCTGGCGACCGCGATCCGGCGGGTCATGGCCGGCGAGCGGGTCCTGGACCCCGCGCTGGCCGCGGCGGCGCTGGCCGAGGGCGAGAGCCCGCTGACGCCGCGCGAGACCGAGGTCCTCGGCGCCGCGCGGGCGGGCGCGCCGGTGGCCGACATGGCCGGCCGGCTGCACCTGTCTGCGGGCACGGTGCGCAACTACCTGTCGAGTGCGATGCAGAAGCTGGGGGCCCACTCCCGGGCCGAAGCGGTGCGAGTGGCGGAGGACAAGGGATGGCTGTGACCGAGGGACTGGACTACATGCCGCTGGAGGGCCGTCTAGGCTCCGGCGCGATGGAGGGCTCGTCCAACGCCGCGGGCGTGACGCCGGAGGGCGTTCGCGCCGGAGACCGCACCGCGCTGCAAGCGCTGGTGGAGCGACGCGGACCCGCGGTGGTCGCGTTCTGCACGCAGGTCTGCGGGCCGCAGGCCGCCGACCGCGCCGCCGCCGAGGCGTTCGCGCGCTTCCGCGCCGCCGTGCGCGACGCGCCCGAGCTCGACGGCCTCGACCCCGAGGCGCTGCTGCGCGGCGCCACGCGCCACGCCGCCGCTTCGATGGCCCGCCAGCCGTCGGGCCCGCCGCCCCACGGCCGCCTGGTCAGCCGCGGGACCCAGACGTGCGAGCACGTGCCGACGATGCTCGCGGCGCGGGCCAACGGCGCCCTCGGCCCCGCCGACCTCGATCGCCTCGCGCGCCACCTGGACCGCTGCGAGCGCTGCAACGCGCTCGCCGAGATCTTCCGCCGCGCCGAGCTGGCCTACCAGGATCCGACCATCGAGACGCTCGGCAGCGACACGTCGAGCGTGCTGGTCGCCGCGCTGGAGGCCGTCTCCGAGCACGGCGTCGGCATCGCCCCCGCACCCGCGCCCGACGCGCCGTCGGTCGTCGCGCTGGACGGCGCGTTCGGCCACCTGCCCGACCTCGACGACGAGGTGCCGATCGAGGTCGTCCGGGTCGAGGAGCCCGCCGCCGAGCTGGACGCCGAGGCGCTGGCCGCCGAGCCGGAGCCCGACGGCGAGCCGCCGCTGCCCGGGGACACCGACGACGCCGAGCGCGCCGACGGCCTCGAAGGCCCCACCTTCTACGCCACGGGCGAGCACGACGTGGTCGACCCCACCATCATCGACCTCGGCGAGACCGTCGAGTTCAGCGAGCTGCCCGACGTCGCCGAGGAGCACGGCGAGCCGGTCGCCGGCTCCGCCGCCCCGCTGCTGGAGGGCGGCCACACGCGCCGCAGCGGTCCGCGCCCCCTCGTCGTCGCGCTGCCGGTCCTGCTGGTCGCCGCGTGCGTCGCGGCCGCGCTGGCGCTGACCGGCGTCTTCAACGGCGACGACTCCACCCCGCCGGTCGACCGCAGCCCCGCGCCGTCGGTCCAGGCGCCGGTCACCACGCCGCTGCCGGTCAAGGTGAAGGTCAAGGTCGTCCCCCCGCCCACCACGCCCGGAACGACGAGCGCCAGCTCGGCCACGCCGGGCACGACCGCCGACGCCAGCAGCACCACGCCGTAAGCGAACCGGAACCCAACCGGACTCCGGAGTCCGGTTCGCTAGGGTGGCCGGAGCGATGACGCTCACCAGCGAGCCCGGGCCGCCCACCAGCACCACCACGACACTCCGCCCGCGCCGCGCCGACGCGCGCCGCAACCGCGAGCGCGTCATCCAGGCCGCCGCCGAGATCTTCGCCGCCAAGGGCCTGGAGGCCGTGATCCCCGAGATCGCCCGGCGCGCCGGCGTCGGCAAGGCCACCGTCTACCGCAGCTTCCCCTCCAAGGAGCACCTCGTCGCGGCCGTCGCGACCGAGCGCCTGGAGTGGATCACCACGCTGGCGACCGACGCGCTGAGCGACCCCGATCCCGGCGCCGCCTTCGAGCGCGTGATCATGGCGATCGCCGAGCGCCAGTCCGGCGACTGCGCCGTGGCCGGCAGCCTGGCGGCCGACATCCACCTGCCCGAGCTCGACGAGGCGCGCATGGCGAGCCACCTGGCCATCGGCGCGCTCATCGACCGCGGCCGCGACGCCGGCGCGCTCCGCGACGACGCCACCGCCGCCGACGTGCGCATCCTCATCACCGGCGTCGCCCACGTCCTGCGCGAGACGCGCGAGCGGGACCCCGCCGTCTGGCGGCGCTTCGGCGAGATGATCGTCGACGCCCTGCGGCGCCGCTGAGCGAACCCGTCAGCGCGCCGCGACGGCCGCGCGCACGCGGTCCAGGAACTGCGCGTGCAGGCGATGCTCGCCGCTGAGCTCCGGGTGGAAGGCCACCACGGTGATCTGCCCCTCGCGGGCGGCGACCGGATGGCCGTCGACCGCCGCCAGCACCTCGACGCCGGGCCCGTGCTCGTCGATCCACGGCGCCCGGATGAAGACGGCATGCACCGGCGCGTCGAGGTCGGGGAAGTCCAGGTCGGTCTCGAACGAGTGCAGCTGGCGGCCGAACGCGTTGCGGCGCGCGACGATGTCCATCAGCCCGAGGTGCTCGCGGTCGAGCATGATCAGCCCCGCGCACGTGCCGAGCACCGGCACGCCGGAGCGCACCACGTCGGCGATCGGCTCGGCGAGCCCCTCGCGGGCGATTCCCAGCGTCATCGTCGTCGACTCGCCGCCCGGCAGCACGAGGCCATCCAGCCCCGCGAGGTCGGCGGGCACGCGCACCTCGCGCACCTCGGCGCCGAGGTCGCGCAGCATCTTCGCGTGCGCGTCGAAGCCGCCCTGGAGGGCCAGGACGCCGACGAGCGGAACGCTGCTCACCGCCGCGATGGGATTACCAGCCGCGGTTGGCGAGCACTTGGGAGGCGTCGAGCTTGCGCGCCTCCAGCGACTGCATCGCCTCGCCCAGACCCTCGGACGCGGCCGCGACGCGCTCGGCGTCGGCGAAGTGCGTGGTCGCCTCGACGACGGCGCGGGCCATCGCCTCGGGGTTGGACGACTTGAAGATCCCGGAGCCGACGAAGACCGACTCGGCACCGAGCTGCATCATCAGCGAGGCGTCGGCCGGGGTCGCGATGCCGCCGGCGCTGAACAGCGGCACGGGCAGCTTGCCGGCGCGCGCGACCTCGCGGACGATGTCGTAGGGCGCCTGCAGCTCCTTGGCCGCGACGAACAGCTCGGTCTCGTCCAGCGTGCCCAGACGGCGGATCTCGCCGGTGATCGAGCGCATGTGGCGCACGGCCTCGACGACGTCGCCGGTGCCGGCCTCGCCCTTGGAGCGGATCATCGCCGCGCCCTCGCCGATGCGCCGCAGCGCCTCGCCGAGGTTGGTCGCGCCACAGACGAACGGGACGTCGAACGCCCACTTGTCGATGTGGTGCGCCTCGTCGGCCGGCGTCAGGACCTCGGACTCGTCGATGTAGTCGACCTCCAGCGCCTGCAGCACCTGGGCCTCGGCGAAGTGGCCGATGCGGGCCTTGGCCATCACCGGGATCGTCACGGCGGCCTGGATGCCCTTGATCATCGCCGGGTCGCTCATGCGCGCCACGCCGCCGTCGCGGCGGATGTCGGACGGGACGCGCTCGAGCGCCATCACCGCCGCTGCGCCGGCGTCCTCGGCGACCTTCGCCTGCGCGGCATCGACGACGTCCATGATGACGCCGCCCTTGAGCATCTCGGCCAGACCGGCCTTGACCCGGAACGTTGCTTCGTCTCGCATTGACCACCCATGATAGGGGTCAGCCGTCCCGATCCGCCTCGCCGGAACGGCGCAATCGCCCGCGCCCGCTTGACCGCAGCGGAAATCGCGGGCGGGGCCCTACTTCAACCTGAAGGCCTTGATCCGGTCGGCGTACTGGTCGGCGTCGCGGCTGTAGACGCCGTAGGCCAGAGCCTGGATCGTGGAGAGCAGCGCGGTGTGCGAGCGCACGTAGGCGGGGGAGTTGCTCGAGTAGTACAGCTTGATCTGCGCGAGCTTGGCGACCTCTGACAGCGTCGCGTCCACGACGGCCAGCGTCGGGGCCTTGCGGTGCCGGGCGAGCTTCATCGCGCGGACGACGAGCGGGTGCGGACGACCGGCCGACAGGCCGATGACCAGCGTGCCCTCGTCGATGCGGCCGAGGCGGCTGAGGGCCTCCTGCGACGGGCTGGCGACGATCTCGGCGCGGAGGTCGAGCAGCATGAGCAGGTGGCGCAGGTAGCTGGCGAAGAAGGCCATCTGGTCGGTGCCGCAGACCAGGACGCGATCGGCGGCGACGATCGCGTCGATCGCGGCCTCCACGTCGGAGCGCGAGACGCGCCGGGCCGTCTCCTCGACGTTCTGGTAATCCGCCGCGATCGCCGTCTCGAACTCGTTCTGGTCGAGCGAGAACAGCGGCTCGGGCGAGACCGAGCCCGCCGGAGCCCCGGCCGCACCGGCCGCGACCTTGCGGCGGTACTCCTCCCGGGCGGAGTGCTGAAGCTCCGGGAAGCCCTCGAATCCCAACGCCTGCGAGAAGCGCACGACCGTCGAGCTCGAGGTGTTCGCGCGGCGCGCGAGCTCCTCGGCTGTCTGGAACGCGACCTCGTCCAGGTGGTCGACGATGTACTGCGCAACATCCTTCTGGGAGCGCGAGAACTCGTCGAAGCGCGCCTGGATGTAGGCGGAAAGGGTCTGGTGGCCGCGCGCCTCGTGAGGCGGGGCAGTGATCGTCGCGGACGTCCTCTTCATGGGCGACCGGTCTTTCGACACCCCGGAGGTGGAGTCCTCCAAAGCGGCTGCGGAAGATCCATGGTTGGGTACGCCTGCAACGTGCGCTCGCGGCAGGTGATCGAGGAGGCGGCCGAGCGGTCCCGGGTGAGCTTCCGCGACCGTGTCGCCCGCCTGCGTGCGCTCGGTCCGACGCTGCTGATGGGCGCCGTCGCGGCCGGCATCGCGTGGCTGATCGCCAAGGCGATCTTCGGCACCACGGGCGCGTTCTTCGCCCCGGTCGCGGCGATCGTGACGCTCGGGCTCACCGTCGGCTCGCGCCTGAACCGGGCGATCGAGCTGTCGATCGGCGTGCCGCTGGGCATCGCGCTGGCCGACGTCCTGGTGCTGCAGACCGGCTCGGGGATCGTGCAGCTGATCTGCATCACCTTCGCGGCGACGTCGGTGGCGGTCTTCCTCGGCGGCGGTCCGCTGCTGGTCACCCAGGCGGCGGTGTCGGCGATCCTCGTCGTGACGCTCCAGCCGCCGACCCACGGCCTGTCGTTCACCCGCGCCGCCGACGCGCTGATCGGCTGCGGCGTCGCGTTGATCCTCAACTTCGTCATCGCGCCGATCGACCCGGTGGCCTTGGTCCG
>DASYBY010000353.1:0-14032 GCA_036500525.1 Baekduia sp.
GTGGAGACCGCGACGTCGAACGAGCGCTTCAGCGCGAAGTCGATGCCGTCGAAGACCGGCGGCTTGAGCTCGAACAGCGGCACCGACTGGCCGGGGACGAACTCGGCGCGGTGGATGAGGATCTCCATCGTCGACGGCGCGATGCGCACGACGACGCCCTGCTGATGGCAGGTGTCGACGAGGTCGACCGCCTGCTGCTGCGGGAACGCGGGGTCGGCGATGATGACCTCGTCGGCCTTGTGCTCGGCCACGATGTCGCCGATGTCGGCCAGCGCGCCGAGCGACCGCAGGCCGTTGTCGGGCCGCGGCGTCAGCGAGATGAACCCGATGACCGACACCGGGCTGTGGCCGCCGGAGGCGACGAGCGCGTGCGCGACCGCCTCGATCTGCTCGCCGCTGCCCACGAGGATCGCGCGCCGCGAGTAGCCGGCGGCGCGGAGCATCATCCCCGTGAGCTGCTCGTAGGCGAACCGCGCCGACGAGACGTACGCCACGCCGAAGAACAGCGTCCCGTAGAAGATGTAATAGCTGGAGAACTCCTCACCGTTGACGACGGCGAAGATCAGCGCCACCAGCGTCGTCTGGAACAGCGAGGCGACGATGCGCGTCAGGCCGGGGCGCTGGGCGCGCTCGGCGTACAGCCCGGAGCGGGCGAACAGCAGCGAGGCGACCAGGAACGCGAACGGGACGTAGTCCTTGGCCTGCTCCCACGAGACGCTCGGATCCCACGCGCCACGGGCGACGGCCTTGAGGCAGAGCGCCGTGAAGATGGCGAGGATGATCGCCCCGAGATCGAGGGCGAGCAGGGAGACCACTCGGGCACCACGCCGAAGCGTCGACCAGCGCAGGAGGAAGCTCATGCCGGGCGGCCGTTTGGCCCGCACGTCCTTATCGGGCAGTGGCAGGTCCAACGGCGGCAGCTTCACCAATCCCAGGTCCGCTGGCTTCAGTTTCGGCATCTCCCCTTCCTCAACGTGTGAGGGTGGCAGATGTCGCGGGTTCTTCATGCGAGATGTGTTTCACCCGGTCCCGAGATGGGACCGGAACCCGGGACGCTAGCGTGCCGGGCCGACGAGCACGTCTGCGCCTGACTCGTCGAGGGTGCGCTGCAGGCCCTCCCGCAGCGCGATCGTGGGCTCCCAGCCGAGCAGCTCCTTGGCCAGGTCGATGTTCGGCTGGCGGACCTTCGGGTCGTCGAGCGGCAGCGCCTCGTGGACGATCTGCGAGGTGCTCCCCGTGATCTCGATGACCGTCTCGGCCAGCTCCAGGAGCGTGAACTCGTTGGGGTTGCCGATGTTGACCGGGTCGTGGTGACCGGACTCCGACAGCGCGATCATGCCGGCGATCAGGTCGTCGACGTAGGTGAAGGACCGCGTCTGGCTGCCGTCGCCGAAGACCGTGATCGGCTTGCCCGAGAGCGCTTGGCGCAGGAAGGTCGGGATCGCGCGGCCGTCGTTGGGGCGCATCCGCGGGCCGTAGGTGTTGAAGATGCGGATGATCGCCGTGTCGACGCCCTGCTGGCGGTGGTAGGCCATCGTCAACGCCTCGGCATAGCGCTTGGCCTCGTCGTAGACGCCGCGCGGGCCGATCGGGTTGACGTGACCCCAGTAGGTCTCGGGCTGCGGGTGGACCTGCGGGTCGCCGTAGACCTCGGAGGTCGACGCGATCAGGAAGCGGGCGCGGTGAGCCTTGGCCAGGCCGAGCGTGTGGTGCGTGCCGTACGAGCCGACCTTCAGCGTGTGCAGCGGCAGCCGCAGATAGTCGATCGGCGAGGCGGGCGAGGCCAGGTGGTAGACGGAGTCGACCTGCTCCTCGACGAAGTACGGCTCGACGATGTCGGTCTGCAGGAACGTGAACTCCGGCTGACGGATGTGGGCGATGTTCGCCAGCGACCCCGTCTCGAGGTTGTCCACGCAGATGACGCGGTGGCCGCGTCGCAGCAGCTCGTCGCAGAGATGCGATCCGAGGAAGCCGGCGCCGCCGGTGACGAGAGCAGTACCCATGCGGGGCAGCCTAACCGGATCACCCGGCCCGCACCCTGGCCCGGCGAGGGGTCTCAGGTGGGGCCGAACTGCACGTGGACGTGGCGTCCGCGCTCCAGCAGGACGACCCGGCCGGCCTCGCGCAGGGCGAAGAGCGCCGCGCGCTCGGGGGCCGAGAGGTCCGCGTCGGCGGGGGGCGCCGCGCCCGCGGCGACGTAGCGCTCCTCCAGCGCGAGCGCCTCGGCGTCCAGCGGCGGCGGGGCGATCTCGGCCTCGGCGCCGAGCTGCTCGCCGCGCTCCAGCGCCACGAGCCGCACGAGCGCGTCGTTGGTCGGACCGTGGCGCTGCGCGTCGGGATCGAGGACGGTCGCCTCGCCGAGCAGCTCGTCGTCGCGCAGACGCCGGATCTCGACGGTGTCGCCCTGGGAGACCGTGAGCGGCTCGCGGCACTGGAGCTGGTGGAAGCGCCCGCCGAGCCAGCCGACCCGCGCCGGCGCCTCGGCCTGCCCGAGCACGACGAGCACCTCGGCGCCGTGCTCCAGGCGCGCGTCGAGCGCGACGTCGAGGGTCGGGCCGTCGGGCGGCGCGTCCGGGGGCTCCGCGGCGGGCGCCTCGGTGGCGGGCGCCTCCGCGGCAGCCGTCGCGTCAGCCCCCGGCACCGTCCCCGCGACCCACGCGCCCTCCTCCTTCTTCCAGATCGGCGCCTCGGCCTTGATGCGATCGATGATCTCGCGCGCCCCCGCGAAGGCCTCCGGACGATGCGGCGCGCTGGCGGCCACGACGACCGACGCCTCGCCCAGCGCGACGCGCCCCGTACGGTGGTCGGCCGCCGCCGCGCACAGCCCGTGGCGCTCGATCGCCTCGGCGACGATCTGCTCGATCCGCTGCGCGGCCATCTCGGCGTAGGCCTCGTAGTCGAGGAACGCGACGTCGCGGGTCGTCCCGCTGAAGGTCACGACGGCGCCCGCACGCGGATCGGCGACCCGCGCCGCGACGTCGTCGACCGACAGCGGCCCGTCCAGCACCGCGCCACCGCTCACCAGCGGGACGACCGCCAGCTCGTCGCCGGCGTGGAGCACCACGCCGGCGTCGGCGTACTCGCGGTTGACCGCGAGCACCAGCGACACACCCGGCGCCAGGTGCTGCACCTGCACCAGCGCGTCCGCGACCCGCGCGCCCTCGGGCAGCTCCAGCTCGAGCTCGTCACGCCCGGCGCGCTCCCGAAGTCCCGCGAACAGCCGCACACGGACTCTCACCCCCCGAGAGAGTACGCGGCCACCCGCCGTGCAGGCCTACAAGCCCCAGGCCAACCCGCAGGGCGCCCGGCCCACGGTCCGCCGTAACCTTCCGCACATGGCGACGACTCCTGCAGAGGAGCGCTTGACGGTCGCGCCCATCGTGGGCCCGGACGATCCCAGGCGCTTCACCGACTCCGGCATCGAGGTCAAGAACCTCTACACGGCCGACGACGTCCCGGACAACCTGGAGCTCGGAGAGCCCGGCGACTTCCCCTACATCCGCGGACCGCACCGCGAGATGTACCGCAAGCAGGTCTGGACGATGCGCCAGTACGCGGGCTACGCGAGCGCCAAGGAGTCCAACGAGCGCTACCGCTACCTGCTGTCCAAGGGCGGCACCGGCCTGTCGATGGCCTTCGACCTGCCCACGCAGCTCGGCCTCGACTCCGACAACCCGCGCTGCCTCGGCGAGGTCGGCCGCACCGGCGTCGCGATCGACACGATCGACGACATGCGCACGGCGTTCGACGCGATCCCGCTCGACCAGGTGTCGACGTCGATGACGATCAACGCCCCCGCCGCCTGCCTGATGCTCCTCTACGAGCTCGTCGGCGAGGAGCAGGGCGTGCCGTCGCACCAGCTGCGCGGCACCACGCAGAACGACGTGCTCAAGGAGTACATCGCGCGCGGCAACTACATCTACCCGCCGGTGCCGACGATGCGGCTCACGACGGACCTCTTCGCCTACTGCGCGGAGAACATCCCGAAGTGGAACACGGTGTCGATCTCCGGCTACCACTTCCGCGAGAAGGGCTCGTCGGCCGTGCAGGAGGTGGCGTTCACCCTCTGCTCGGGGATCGCCTACGTGCAGGCCGCCATCGACGCCGGCCTGGCCGTCGACGACTTCGCCCCGCGCCTGGCCTTCTTCTTCAACGGCCACAACAACGTCTTCCAGGAGGTCGCGAAGTTCCGCGCCGCCCGGCGGATGTGGGCGCACATCATGCGCGACCGCTTCGGGGCCAAGAACCCCAAGTCGCAGATGCTGCGCTTCCACACGCAGACCGGCGGCGTGACGCTCACCGCCCAGCAGCCGGAGAACAACATCGCCCGCGTGGCGCTGCAGGGCTTCGCCGCGGTCTGCGGCGGCACGCAGTCGCTGCACACCAACGGCTACGACGAGGCGCTCGCGCTCCCGACCGAGCGGGCGGCCAAGATCGCCGTGCGCACCCAGCAGGTCATCGCGCACGAGTCCGGCGCCACCGACACCGTCGACCCGTTCGCCGGCTCGTACTTCATCGAGTCGCTGACCGCGGAGATCGAGTCGCGGGCCAACGAGCTGATCGCCAAGGTCGACGAGCTCGGCGGCTCGACCAACGCCATCGAGTTCATCACCGGCGAGATCGACGAGTCGGCCTGGGGCTACCAGGAGCGCTACCGCCTCGGCCAGGACATCGTCGTCGGCGTCAACAAGTACGAGGAAGACGAGATCGAGGTCCCCGACCTCCTGCGCGTCGATCCCGAGTCCGAGAACCAGCAGGTCGCCCGGCTGGCCGCGTTCAAGGCCGATCGCGACCAGGCGAAGGTCGACGAGCGCCTGGAGGCGCTGCGGGGCGCCGCGCGCGGCACCGACAACGTGCTGCCGTTCATCAAGGACGCGCTGCGCGACCGGGCGTCGCTCGGCGAGGTCTGCGGCGCCATGCAGGACGTGTTCGGGAAGTACACGCCGACGTTCTAGGCGGGTTGAGCGGGGGCCGGCGCCCGGACGATGATCTAGGGTCCGGCCCATGCTCGCTCTGACGTTCTTCGACGTGGTGCTCGCCGTCCACGTGATGGCCGTGGTCGCCGCCTTCGGCGTCACGTTCGCGTTCCCCGTGTTCGTCCCGTGGCTGCGCCGCACGCACCCCGAGGCGATGCCCGCGATCCACGATGCGCGCGACCGCATCGGCAAGGTGCTGATGGGCCCGGCCCTGCTGGTCGTGCTCGCCGCCGGCATCTACCTGGCCTCCAAGGCCGACGTGTGGTCGGAGAGCTGGGTCAGCGTCCCGCTGGTCATCCTCGTGATCATCGGCGGGCTGAGCGGCTCCTTCTTCGCGCCCAACGAGCGCAAGCTGGGCGAGATGGCCCGGCGCGACCTGGCCGACGGCAAGCCGTTCAGCGCCGACTACCAGGCGCTGTCGGCCCGCGTGGACGCCGTCGGCCTCGTGACGATCTTCCTCGTGCTGATCGCGATCTTCTTCATGGTCGCCAAGCCCTAGGGCGCTCGGAACATCGATTGCACGAGGAGGGATCGCGCGGGGCCGGGGCGAATCCTGACCCGATGTCCGAGCCCCGAGTGCAGCGCACCCTGGTCAAGTCCCCGCCCGAGCTGTGGGCCGAGGTCAGCGACGTCGGCACCCTGGCGCGCCACCTCGGAGCGTTCGGCGAGATCCGCATCACCCGGCTGGAGAACGAGACCACCGTCGTCTGGGAGGGCGACCGCGCATGCGGCACGGTGGAGCTCGAAGCATCCGGCTGGGGCACCAAGGTCACGATCACGGCGGCCGCGGTGGAGTCTCCTGCGCCGGAGGCCGAGCCAGAGCCGGCCGCCGTGGTTGTCGTGGAGGATGAGGTCGTCGAGGTCGAGGAGATCGAGGCCGTCGTCGAGGTCGAGCCGGAGCCCGAGCCCGAGCTCAGCCAGGTCACGGAGTCCCTCGCGGTGCTGGAGCTGGAGACGACGCCCGCGCCGGAGCCCAGGCGCGGCTTCTTCTCGCGCCTGTTCGGCCGCCGCGCGCCGGTGGCGCTGCCCGTGCACGACCCGGAGCCGATCGCGATCGCGGCGCCGGTGGAGCCCGAGCCGGAGCCCGAGCCGGAGCCGGAGCCCGTCGTCGAGCCGGAGCCCGTCGCGATCGTCGTGCCGGAGCCCGAGCCCGAGCCGACCGCCCCGGCCCTCGACGCCGGCGGCGTCGAAGCCGTCCTCGTCGGCGTGCTGGACGACCTCGGCTCCGCGCACCACCGCCCCTTCTCGCGCGGCTGAACCACCCCGGCCACTGTGGCCGCCCACATCGCCGCCTGAGGGCAGAAGACCGGCGCGCGGCTCGGCGAACTATCGTTCGCCGCCGCCATGACCCAGCGCCAGCACAACCCCGAGACCTTCGACGAGAAGCTCGCCCAGCTCAACGAGTTGCGCGAGGCGGCGATGCACTCCTCGCCCGAGGCCGAGGAGAAGCAGCACGCCCGCGGCAAGCTCACCGCCCGCGAGCGGATCGAGAAGCTGCTGGACCCCGGCTCGTTCCAGGAGCTCGACACCTTCGTCCGGCACCGCACGACCGACTTCGACATGCAGAAGAACCGGCCCTGGGGCGACGCGGTCGTCACCGGCCACGGCACCATCGAGGGCCGCAAGGTCTGCGTGTTCTCGCAGGACTTCACCGTCTTCGGCGGCTCGCTCGGCGAGGTCATGGCCGAGAAGATGTGCAAGATCATGGATCTGGCGGCCAAGATCGGCTGCCCCGTGATCGGCATCAACGACTCGGGCGGGGCCCGGATCCAGGAGGGCGTCGTCTCCCTCGGCGCCTACGGCGACGTCTTCACCCGCAACGTCATGTGCTCGGGTGTCATCCCGCAGGTCAGCCTCATCATGGGCCCGTGCGCCGGCGGCGCGGTCTACTCGCCCGCGATCACCGACTTCATCTTCATGGTGAAGGAGTCGTCGCACATGTTCATCACCGGCCCCGACGTCATCAAGACGGTCACCGGTGAGGAGGTCGGGTTCGAGGAGCTCGGCGGCGCGATGACGCACAACACCAAGTCGGGCGTCGCGCACCTCGCGGCCGACGACGAGGAGCAGCTGCTCGAGGACACGCGCTTCCTCATGGGCTTCCTGCCGCAGAACAACCTGGAGCTGCCGCCGCGCGTCCACCCGACCGACGACCCGGACCGACAGGACGCCGAGCTCGACACCGTCGTGCCCGACAACCCCAACAAGCCGTACGACATGCGCAACGTGCTGCGGCTGGTCGTCGACGACGGCGAGTTCTTCGAGATCCACGAGCACTTCGCCAAGAACATCATCTGTGGCTTCTCGCGCCTGGACGGCTTCCCGGTCGGCGTCGTCGGCAACCAGCCGGCGCACATGGCCGGCGTGCTCGACATCGACGCCTCGGCCAAGGCCGCGCGCTTCGTCCGCACCTGCGACGCCTACAACATCCCGATCATCACCTTCACCGACGTGCCGGGCTTCCTGCCGGGCACGAGCCAGGAGTGGGGTGGGATCATCCGCCACGGCGCCAAGCTCCTGTACGCCTACACCGAGGCGACGGTCCCGAAGATCACGGTCATCACCCGCAAGGCCTACGGCGGCGCCTACGACGTCATGGCCTCCAAGCACCTGCTGGCCGACTTCAACTTCGCGTGGCCGCAGGCCGAGGTCGCCGTCATGGGCCCCGAGGGCGCGGTCAACATCATCTACCGCCGCGACCTCGCCAGCTCCCCCACGCCCGAGGACCGGCGCTCCAAGCTGATGGACGACTACAAGGCGCGCTTCGCCAACCCCTACAGCGCGGCCGAGCGCGGCTACATCGACGACGTGATCCCGCCGCACACCACGCGTCCCAAGCTCATCAACGCGCTGCACACGCTGCAGACCAAGCGCCAGCCGGGCCCGAAGCGCAAGCACGGGAACATCCCGCTGTGATCTGCCAGCTGCGCACCTACCAGGTCCGCCCCGGCGCGATGGACGAGTTCGTCGCGCTCTTCCGCGACCACCTCCTGCCGGTCCGCGAGGCCTACGGGTACACCATCCTCGGCGCCTGGAACGACCCGGAGGAGAACACCTTCGTCTGGGTCGTCGGGCACGAGGCGCCCGACGGCTGGGACGCGGCCGAGAAGGCCTACTACGACGCGCCGGAGCGGGCGGCGATGCCGGCCAACCCGACCGACTTCCTGGAGAGCGTGCAGACCCAGATGGTGCAGCCGGTCTGAGCGGGGCGGCGTCCGGCGCCGACGGAACTTCACACACGCGACACCGGCCGCCGGTAGGTTCGCGCGATGCAGACCCGCCGCCAGTTCGTCGCCCGCGCCGGAGGCGTGGCCGCGACCGTCCTCGTGCCGACCACGCTCGCCGCGCCGCTGGCGTCGGCGAAGACCAAGCCGTTTCGCTCGGGGCACTTTCCCGACGGCGTCGTGTCCGGCGATCCGACGCCCAAGGGCATCAGCCTCTGGACGCGCCTGGATCCGTCGGGCGGCGGCGGGACCGGCACGGTCGAGCTGGAGGTCGCGACCGACAAGGCCTTCAAGAAGATCGTCGCGCGCAAGCACGTCACGACCGGCGCCTCCTCCAACCACGCGGTCAAGGCGCGCGTGACGGGCCTCAAGGCCCACGAGGAGTACTTCTACCGGTTCGCCACCAAGGGCTCCGACAGCGCCGTGGGCCGCTTTCGCACCGCGCTGCCGGCGGACTCCCACGAGGACGTGAAGTTCGCGTTCTTCTCCTGCCAGGACTACACCCACGGCTACTACAACGCGCTGAACGCGATGGCCGACGGCGACTACGACTTCGTGGTCTGCCTCGGCGACTACATCTACAGCGAGGCCTACCACTCGGTCGCCGGCGGCACGGGTGTGCGCGACGACAAGATCGGCAGCGTCAACCCGGGCAACCCGGACATCGTCCGCGAGGCGATCACGCTGGCCGACTACCGCGCCAAGTACCAGCTCTACCGCACCGACCCGGCCCTGCGCGCCGTCCACGCGAAGTTCCCCATGGTGATGCTGTGGGACGACCACGAGGTGCAGGACAACTACGTCGGCAAGCCCGCCGACGGCGGCCTCCCGGCGGCCAAGCGCTTCAGCCAGGCCCGCAAGAAGGCCGGGCGCCAGGCCTTCTTCGAGTCGATGCCGGCGTTCTCCAGCGGGCAGAAGCTCTACCGGACGCTGCAGTTCGGCCGCAACGTCGAGCTGATCATCATGGACCAGCGCACCTACCGCGACAACCAGCCGTGCGATGACGCCGTGGTCGTCCCATGCGCCGACTATGACCAGCCGCGCGACTTCCTCGGCCGGCCGCAGATGGACTTCGTCAAGGACGCGCTGAAGAAGTCCACCGCCAAGTGGAAGATCATGGCCAACGAGGTCACCATGATGCCGACGCGCGTGCTCGGCGGCGCGAACTACACGTACGACAACTGGGAGGGCTACCCCCAGGAGCGCGAAGAGCTGCTGACCTACATCCGCGATCAGAAGATCGACGACGTGGTCTTCGTCACCGGCGACATCCACACGTTCATCGCGGGCGACGTCCGCACCGGCGACGGCGCGACCGGCGACACCGTGGCGACCGAGCTGGTCGGCGGCTCGATCACCTCGCAGTCGCTCGGCGAGACCAAGCTCGACGCCGGTGGCGGCACGGTCATCCAGGGCAACGACAACAACCCGGCCACGCCGACCGCGCTGATCGACGTGCTGCGCGGGATCAACCCCCAGGTCGACAACGCCGACTTCGACCACCACGGCTTCGGCGCGGTCTCCGCCAAGCCGGGTGGGCTCTCCTGCGAGATGGTGCGGATGCAGACCATCAAGAAGAAGAGCACGGCCAAGCTGCCGGCGGCCGACTGGACCTACCACGTGGCCCCCGGCGCGCCGAGCATCAAGGGCCAGCACGGGCCACCCGCCGCGTAGGGGTCAGACCCCTTTTCGAGGGTTGGTCGAGGGTTGGCCCCTACAGGCTGATCGTCTGCGCCTCGACGCGGCCCGCGCGGAACGCGGCGAGCGCGGCGGAGGCGATCGCCAGGTCCTGGATCGCCAGGCCGGTGGAGTCGAAGAGGGTCGTGGCGTCGGGGCCGGGGCGGCCCGGCGCCTCGCCGGCCAGCACGGCGCCGAGGTCGGTGACCTGGTCGCGCGTGACGAGGCCCTCCTCGACCGCGCCGGTCAGCTCGCCGCCGTGCGACGCCTGCGCCCACTCGTCGCAGAAGAGCGTGCAGTCGGCGACGGCGGCCACCGTCGCCTCGGCCTTGCCCGGCCCGTCGGCGCCGAGCATGTTGTAGTGCTGCCCGGGCCGAAGGTCGGCGAGGTCGAGCACGGGCTCGCGGCCCGGCGTGATGCAGCAGACGACGTCGGCGGCCAGCGCCTCCTCGCGCGGTCCCACATTCCACCCCAACTCGGTCGCCAGCGCCGCGGCCACCTCGGGCCGCGGGTCGAAGCAGACGCCCGGGCCGTAGCCGTCGGCCGCCAGGCATCGCGCCGCCCAGGCGCCGTGCAGGCCGCAGCCGACGATCCCGACCGTCGTCGCGTCGGCGCGCGCCAGCGCCCGCGCGGCGACCGGCGCGATCGCCCCGGTCCGCAGCGCGGTGACCGAGCGGGCGTCCAGCACGGCCAGCGGCTCGGAGGTCCCGGCGTCGCTGACCAGCAGCACGCCGAGGACCGTCGGCAGGTCGCGCGCCGGGTTGCCGGGGAACGACGAGATCCACTTCAGGATCGCCAGGCCGTCGCCGAGCGCGGGCATCGCGCGGAAGTCGCCGTGCGGCGGCGCCTCCAGGTAGACCTTGGCCGGCATCACCCACTCGCCGGCGCGGTGGCGCAGGAACGCCTCGCGCGTGCGCTCGATCGCCTCCTGCGGGGAGACCGCGGCGAGCACCGCGGCATGGTCGAGGACGGGGACGTCGGACATGCGCGAAGACTAGGCGGCACCTTCGCCGCGGGGTACCGTTGCGAGAGGTAGATGCCCGACGATCCGCCCCCGTTCGACCTCGACCACGCCCGCCAGGCCTTCGTCACGGCCGCGCAGCTGCACGGCGAAGCGACCCGCCGCGGCGCGCCCGCGCTCACGCCCGCCGACTTCGACCGCCTCCGCGCCGCCGACGCCGAGCACCTGATCGCGCTGCGCGAGGGGCGCGTCGACGACGCCATCCGCACCGACAACGAGTTCCACCGCGTCCTGCTCGACGCGGCCGGCGATCCCGACCTCCAGGTCAGCGTCGAGCTGCTGCTGCCGCGCCTCCAGCCGATGGACCGCTGGATCTTCCGGCGCAAGGTGCGCGGCGAAGGGGGCCGCACGCATCCCGCGATCATCGCGGCGCTGGAGGCCGGCGACGTCGAGACCGCCGCGCGCCTGGTCGAGGACAGCCACCTCGAGGCCGGCGAGGCCCTCGCGGGCGCCCTCGATCCCGCCCGCAACGGCTAGCCCGCAACGGCTAGGATCCGCGCGTGCCCAACCACCGCCCGAAGCTGGAGCTCGTCGCGCCGTCGGCCTCCCCCGAGGAGGCGGCCGCGGTCGTTGCGGCGCTGGAGCAGTTCCTGCGCGACTTCGCGCCCGTCGTGGTCGAGGCCGCCCCCGCGGCCAACCCCTGGCAGCGCGCCGCGCTGCTGGAGGGCACCGGCCACGAGCCGGACGGCCGGTCGCCCTGGGGCGACCCCGTTCCCTGGGGCTGAACCAACCAGAGCCCAGCCAGGCCGCGCGAACGAGCCCCTGGGCGAGTTCGCGCCGCGTTCGCGAGCCTCTAGGCGAGCGAACGCCGACGCGCCACATTTGCCTCCGGCGCCCGAAGGGTGTCGAATCGGGCCTGACCCGGCCGTCGACCCTTCGAACGGTCGGATCCCCGGCCGCGACCGACCGCCCAGGAGGCAATCACCATGCAGTACCTGCTGCTCATCTACACGCCCGTCGACGGTGGCCCCGCCCCGGACGAGCTCGCCGCCATGTTCCCGCAGTGGTCGGCCTACACCGAGAGCCTCCAGGAGGCCGGCGTCCTGCGCGCCGGCGACGCGCTCCAGGGCCTCGACACCGCCGCGACCGTCCGCGTCCGCGACGCGGAGACGCTGGTCACCGACGGCCCGTTCGCCGAGACCAAGGAGCTGCTCGCCGGCTACTACCTCATCGACGTGCCCGATCTCGACGCCGCCCTCGGGTGGGCCGCGAAGATCCCGAGCGTCGGCTACGGCAGCGTCGAGGTCCGCCCGATCATGGTCTTCGACCAGGGCTAGGAGGCCGAGCGACCATGAAGTACATCTTCTTGCTCTACACCCCGCCCGAGGTCCGCGACGACCCGGCCGCGCGTGCGTCGATGGAGGCGTGGTTCGCCTACGGCCGCGAGATCCAGGAGTCCGGCGTCGACCTCGGCAACAACGCGCTGCAGGGCCTCGACGCGGCGACGACCGTCCGGGTCCGCGACGGCGAGACGCTGATCAGTGACGGCCCGTTCGCCGAGACCAAGGAGATGCTCGGCGGCTACTACGTCGTCGACGTGCCCGACCGCGCAGCGGCGCTCGCGCTGGCCGCCCGCGTGCCCAGCGCGCCCTACGGCACGATCGAGGTCCGCCCGATCATGGAGTTCGACGCCTCGTGATCGCGACCCGGACGATCACGGAGACCCGAGGCGCGACGTGCGAGCCCCTGGGCGAGCACTCGCAGCGATGTCCGAGCCTCTAGGCGAGGACATCGCCATCGCACGGGCCTTCCGCGAGGAGGGCCCGGCGATCCTCGCGACGCTGATCCGCCAGGTCGGCGACTTCGGCCTGGCGGAGGACGCGCTGCAGGACGCCTTCGCCGCCGCGGTCGCGACCTGGCCGCGCGACGGCGTCCCGGAGCGCCCCGGCGCGTGGATCACCACCACCGCGCGCCGCCGGGCGATCGACCGCCTGCGGCGCGAGCGCGGCCTGGCCGACCGCATCGAGCGCCTCGCCGTGATCGCCGAGCGCGACACCAACGCCGGCGCCGATCCGCTGGAGCAGCTCTTCGCGCGCGACGACGAGCCCGCCATCGGCGACGACCGCCTGCGGCTCATGTTCACCTGCTGCCACCCGGCGCTCGCCCTCGAGGCCCGCGTCGCGCTCACGGTCAAGAGCCTCGGTGGCCTGACCACGGCCGAGGTCGCCCGCGCGTTCCTCACGACCGAGGCCACCATGTATCAGCGCCTGGTCCGCGCCAAGCGCAAGATCGCCGCCGCCGGGATCCCCTACCGGATCCCGCCGCCGGAGCTGCTTCCGCAGCGGCTCGCCGGCGTCTGCGCCACCGTCTACCTCATCTTCAACGAGGGCTACGCCGCCGCCGAGGGCGACCGCCTCGTCCGCGGCGAGCTGTGCGCCGAGGCCATCCGCCTCGGGCGGCTGCTGACCAACCTCGTCCCGGACGATCCCGAGGTCCTCGGCCTCCTCGCGCTCATGCTCCTGCAGGACGCGCGGCGCGACGCCCGCACCGACGGCACCGGCGCCTACGTCGCGCTCGACCGCCAGGACCGCTCGCTCTGGGACCAGGGCCGCGTCGCGGAGGGCACGCGCGCGCTGGACTTCGCGGTCGTCCAGCGGCGGCCGGGGCCGTACCAGCTGCAGGCCGCGATCGCCGCGCTGCACGCGACCGCCGCGTCCGCCGAGGCGACCGACTGGATCGAGATCGCGACGCTCTACGCCGAGCTGGACCGCCGCTCGCCCTCGCCGGTGATCCGCGTCAATCGCGCCGCGGCGCTCGCCTTCGCCGGCGCGCCCGAGGCCGGCCTGGAGCTCGTCCGGCCGCTGCTCGACGATCCCCGCCTGGATCGCTACGCCCCGCTGCACGCGGCCCACGCCGAGCTGCTGCGCCGCACGGGCGCCGCCGACGCCGCGGCCGCCGCCTACGACCGCGCGATCGCCGCCACCGGCAACGCGGTCGAGCGCGCCGAGCTGCAGCGCCGCCGCGCCGCGGTCTGAAACCGCCTTGTGCAACGCCCCAGCCAGGCGGCAGACGAAAAGGTGGAATCGCGATCGGGTTTTGCTACCTTGACGGACTAGTCCGCACCCGACCGGAGATCGAACGCACCTCATGGAGCCCACCACCGTCGGCCGCAAGGGGACCCTCAAGAACCCCGA
>DASYBY010000354.1:0-4986 GCA_036500525.1 Baekduia sp.
ACCATGCCCTGGCCGACGGCCATGTTGGCGATCTCGTCGGCCGAGGCGCGCCGCAGGACCAGCCCGCGGATCTCCTCGTTCATGCGCAGGATCTCGAAGATGCCCAGCCGGCCGCGGTAGCCGGTGTTGTTACAGCGGTCGCAGCCGCCCGGCTTGCTGACCTCGACGTCGCCGTCGACCTCGAAGCCGTTGTCGCGCATGACCTGCGCCTCGACGACCACCGGCTTCTTGCACGAGTCGCACAGCTTGCGCGCCAGCCGCTGGGCGACGACGCAGTCGACCGCGGACGACAACAGGAACGGCTCGACGCCCATGTCCAGGAGGCGGGAGACCGCGTTCGGCGCGTCGCGCGTGTGGAGCGTGGAGAGCACGAGGTGGCCGGTGAGCGCGGCCTCGACGGCGATGTGCGCCGTCTCGCCGTCGCGGATCTCGCCGACCATGATGATGTCCGGGTCCGCGCGCATGATCGCGCGCAGGCCGCCGGCGAAGGTCATCTTGGCCTTGGTGTTGATGGCCATCTGCTTGACGCCGTCCATCCGGTACTCGACCGGGTCCTCGACGGTGACGATCGTGCGCGTGCCGTTGTTGACGTGCGCCAGGCACGAATACAAGGTGGTGGACTTGCCGGAGCCCGTCGGGCCGGTGACCAACACGCCGCCGTACGGGCGCGCCATGGCGGCCTCGACGAGCTTGCGGTCGTTCTCCAGCATCCCGATCTGCTCGAGGCCGACCGGGGCGGAGGACGAGTCCAGGATGCGGGCGACGATCGCCTCGCCGTAGACCGTCGGGAGCGTGACGACGCGCAGGTCGATCTCGTGGCCGTCGATCAGCAGCGACACGCGGCCGTCCTGCGGGGTGCGGCGCTCGGCGATGTCGAGGTTCGCCATGACCTTCATGCGCGAGACGACGCCGACCGACATGCGGCGCGGGATGGTGACCGCGGCGTCGAGCATGCCGTCGACCCGGAAGACGACGTGCATGTCCTCCGAGCCCGGATCGAAGTGGATGTCGGAGGCCCCGCGGCGGATCGCGCGCTTGAGCACCGAGTTGACGAGCTTGATGATCGGCGCCTGGTCGTCGGCGCCGAGGTCGGTGACGTCGGTGTCGGGGACCGAGAGGTCGACGCCGCCGTCGCTCTCGGGGTCGTCGGTCCCGAGGTCGGGGAAGTCGTTGCCGAGCTTGAGGCTCAGGCGGTGGATGTCGTCGTAGGCGGCGACGACCGGGCGCACCGCCATGCCCGTGATCATCGTCACGTCGTCGATCGCGAGCATGTTGGCCGGGTCGGCCATCGCCAGCAGGAGCTGGCCCTCGTCGTCCTGGCCGACCGGGATGGCGTCGTAGCGGCGCACGAACCCGGGGTCGACGAGACGGGCGATGTCGGTGTCGATGCGGAAGATCGTGAGGTCGATGCGCTCGATGCCGAAGCGCTCGGCGAGTACGCGCGCCAGCTGCTGCGGGGTGAGGACGCCGTCCTCGATGAGCATGCGCCCGGTCAGGCGCCCGGACTCGCGGGCGTGGACCACCGCGCGCTCGACCGCCTCCTCCTTGGCGAAGCCCAGCTCGACGACGACCTGCCCGATGAGCCGCGTGGAGCGGCCGCGGGAGAGCGGCGGGATCAGGCCGAGGACGTCGGAGACCGCGTGGTGCTCCTGGTACGGAACGGCAGGGGAAGCGCTGGTGGGTGGGGGAACCGACACACCCTCTACGTCGGCGGCTACCCGGTGCGAGCGCAGCGTCTGGACGGACGTCGTAGGCCATCAAGTCGGCTCGCAGACCGCGCCGAGCCCGCGTGCCCTACACTCCGCCGTCTGGACGGGGTCGCCTGACGGCCCGCCTTGGTCCGGGACCATCCCTCGGGATGCCGCGTCCCGGCCCGAATCCCTATCATCGTCCGTCGCCGTGCGCCCTGACGCACAGCTTCCTTACGCCGTGAAGACCTACGTCGCCAACTCCACCACCGCTGAGCGCAACTGGCTCGTCGTCGATGCCAACGGGCAGACCCTCGGTCGGCTCGCTACGCAACTCGCCGATGCCCTGCGCGGCAAGCGCAAGCCCGAGTACACCCCCCACGTCGATACCGGTGACTTCGTCATCGTCATCAACGCGGAGAAGATCTCGGTAACCGGCAACAAGCGCGCCGAGAAGCGCTACTACCGCCACTCCGGCTACCCGGGCGGGCTCAAGTCCCGCACGCTGGAGGAGATGCTGGATCGGCGCCCCGAAGAGGTCATCCGGCTGGCGGTCAAGGGCATGCTGCCCCGCAACCGCCTCGCCCGCAAGCAGCTGACGAAGCTCAAGGTCTACGCCGGCCCGGAGCATCCGCACGTCGCGCAGCAGCCCCAGCCCCTGGAGATCAAGTCTTAGGCATGTCCGAGCAGACGCCGCAGGATCCGCAGGACGAGCAGCCGACGACGCCCGAGGGCGCCGCCGCTGAGAACCAGGTCGAGGAGACGCCCGCCGAGGCTGCTCCGGCCGCCGAGGCCGAGGCCACGCCCGCCGCCGAGGAGGCTCCGGTCGCCGACGAGGCGCCCGCCGAGGCCGCCCCGGTCGCCGAGGCCGCTCCCGCGGTCGACGCCGAGCAGGTCGACGAGGAGCTCGACGAGGAGGACGAGGCTCCGGCCACGCCCCGCGTCAAGCCCGCGATCCCCGGTGCCGACCTCGAAGTCGACATCGTCGTCGACGGCGACGACCGTCCGCGCTACTCCGAGGACGACGATCCCGACGGCGAAGAGCCGGTCGCGACGTCCGACGACGAGGACGACGTCGACGAGCAGCCCATCACCGCTCAGATCCAGCTGGCCGACGACGCGCGCTACCGCGCGACCGGCAAGCGCAAGACGGCCATCGCGCGCGTCATCCTGAAGCCGGGCACGGGCAACTACATCATCAACGGCCGCACGATGGACGACTTCTTCCCGCGCGCCACGCTTCAGCGCACGATCCGCCAGCCCCTGGAGACGGTGGGCTACGAGGATCGCATGGACGTCGTGGCCCGCATGCACGGCGGCGGGGTGTCGGCCCAGGCCGGCGCGCTGCGCCACGGCATCTCCCGCGCCCTGCTGGAGGCCGACCCCAACCTGCGCACCGAGCTCAAGCGCCGCGGCTTCCTGACGCGCGACGCTCGCGCCAAGGAGCGCAAGAAGGCCGGTCTCAAGAAGGCGCGTAAGAAGCCGCAGTTCAGCAAGCGCTAGGGGTGTCGGGCTCAATCGCCCGCCGCCTCTTCGGCACCGACGGCGTCCGCGGCGTCGCCGGCGAGGTGCTCACCGCGGAGCTGGCGCTTGCGCTGGGTCGTGCCGTCACGACCCAGTCGCCGGCGGACCGGCCGCGCGTGCTCGTCATCCGCGACACGCGCGAGTCGGGCGAGATGCTCGAGGCCGCCCTGGCCGCGGGCATCGCCTCGGCGGGCGGCGACGTCCTGCTCGGCGGCGTGCTGCCGACCCCGGCCGCGCCGCTGCTGCTGGGCCGCTACGGGTTCGATCTCGCCGCGGTCATCTCCGCGTCGCACAACCCGTACGCCGACAACGGCATCAAGTTCTTCGGCGCCGACGGCTACAAGCTGTCGGACGCCACCGAGGACGCCATCGAGCTTCTCGTGCGCGAGCAGGCCGGCACCGGCGGCGGCCGCGCGATCGGCCGCGTCAGCCAGCTGCACGGCACGCTGGAGGACTACGTCCGCGAGCTGCAGACGCGCTTCGCCGCGCTGGACCTGACCGGGGTCAACGTCCTGCTGGACTGCGCCCACGGCGCGACCTACCGCGCCGGTCCCGAGATCTTCCGCCGCCTCGGCGCCGACGTCACCGTCGTCGCCGACGCCCCCGACGGGCGCAACATCAACGCCGGCTGCGGCTCGACGCACATCGCCGCGCTGGCCGAGGCGGTCGTCGCCGGCGGCCACGACCTCGGCTTCGCGTTCGACGGCGACGGCGACCGCGTCCTCGCGGCCGACCGCCACGGCGTGGTCGTCGACGGCGACGAGCTGATCGCCCTCGCGGCGCTGAGCCTGCGCGAGCGCGGCCGCCTGCAGGGCGGCGTGGCCGTGACGGTCATGACCAACTACGGCTTCCACCAGGGCATGCGCGAGGCGGGCGTCGAGGTGGCGATCACCGGCGTCGGCGACCGCTACGTGCTCGAAGAGCTGCGCAGCCGCGGCTGGTCGCTGGGCGGCGAGCAGTCGGGCCACATCATCGACATGGACTTCGTGCCCTCGGGGGACGGCATCGCCAGCGCGCTGCTCACGCTGGAGTCGCTGGCCGGGGGCGACCTGGCGCAGCGCGCCGGCATGGAGAAGCTGCCGCAGCGCCTGGTCAACGTGCCCGTCCCCGATCGCGACGCCGCGATGGCCAGCGCCGAGCTGGCGGCGGCGACCGCCCGCGAGAGCGAGGCGCTGGAAGGCCGCGGGCGCGTGCTCGTGCGCCCGTCGGGCACCGAGCAGCTCGTCCGCGTGATGGTCGAGGCGCCCTCGGCCGACGAGACCGACGCGATCTGCGAGCGCCTCGTGGCGATCGTGCGCGGCGGCACCGGCACCGCCTAGCGAGCGTCCAGACCGGCCGGGCGGCCAGGGGGAATCCGGCGGATCGCTTGGTACGCTCGACGTCCCCCCGACAGGCGCCCCAGACCCGGTCGGCAGCAGCACCAGGACCCTTAGACCCCGAAAAGGAGGCCTCGCATGTGCGGCATCGTCGGCTACGTCGGCAAGCGTCCCGCGCAGGAGATCCTGCTCGCAGGCCTGCAGAAGCTCGAGTACCGCGGCTACGACTCCGCCGGGATCTCGGTCATCGATCGCGACGAGATCGAGTCGGTCCGCGCGGTGGGCAACCTCGCCAACCTCCAGGCCGCGATCGACGCCCAGCAGGCGGTCGAGGACGACGGCGGCGTCGCGGTCGCCACGCGCGTCGGCACGACCGGCATCGGCCACACGCGCTGGGCCACCCACGGTCGCGTCAACGAGTCCAACGCGCACCCGCACTTCGACACGACCAACCGCGT
>DASYBY010000355.1:0-7905 GCA_036500525.1 Baekduia sp.
CAGCTGGCCCAGGGCCAGGACATCGGCCGCGACATCGTCACGCTGACCGACTACATGGCCGCGCGCTGGGTGCGCGACGGCTACTGCGAGCCGCTGGACAAGAGCAACATCCCCAACATCAAGAACCTCGTCTCCAACCTGAAGACGATCAACTACGACCCCACGCGCGACTACACGCTGCCGTGGCAGTCCGGCGGCACGGGGATCGGCTACAACCCCAAGAAGACCGGGCGCAAGCTCGAGAGCGTCAACGACCTCTTCGACCCCGCCTTCAAGGGCCGCGTCACGATGCTGTCCGAGCCCTACGACAGCGCCTGCCTGGTGCTGCTGGGGATGGGCATCGACGCCTCGAAGGCCAAGATCGGCGACATCCTCAAGGCCATCGACAAGATCAAGACGGCCAAGAACAACGGCCAGATCCGGCGCTTCACCGGCAACGACTACACGACCGATTTGGCCAAGGGCAACGTCTGGGTCGCCGTCGCCTACTCCGGCGACCTCGTGCAGCTGCAGGCCGACAACCCCGAGCTGGAGTTCATCTACCCCAAGGAGGGCGCCATGTTGTTCACCGACAACATGATGATGCCCAAGAAGGCGGCGCATCCGTACGCCGCCGAGGTGTTGATGAACTACTACTACGAGCCCGAGGTGGCGGCCAAGGTGGCGGCCTACGTCAACTACATCACCCCGGTCACGGGCGTCCAGGAGATCATGGAGAAGACCGAGCCCGATCTCGCCCACAACCCGCTGATCTTCCCGCCCGACGACGTCCGGAAGCGCCTCTACGCGTACCCGGCGCTCTCGCCGGCCGACGAGCGCACGATGCAGTCGGCGATGGCCGACGTGACGGGGGCCTGAGCCGATGCTGCGTCTGAGCCTGCGGCGTCGCCGCACCCTGCTGCCCTACCTGTTCCTCGGGCCGGGCCTGTTGTGGCTGATCGTCTTCTACGCCGTCCCGCTGATCAACCAGGGCGGCGTGTCCCTGATGACCGGCAACCCGGAGGCCGGCTACACGCTGCAGTGGCACTTCTCCACCTACACGGACGCGATCTCGGACTACGGGACCCAGTTCGGCCGCTCGGTGCTCTTCGCCGGGGCCGCGACGATCCTCGACCTCATCATCGCGTTCCCGCTGGCCTACTTCATGGCCTACAAGGCCGGCCGGTGGAAGAACTTCATGCTGCTGCTGGTCGTCCTGCCGTTCTTCATGTCCTACGTGTTGCGGACGGTCTCCTGGCAGCTGATCCTCAGCGACAACGGCTGGGTCGTGCACCGCTTCCAGGACGTCGGCCTGCTCGGCGACGACGGACGGCTGCTGGCCTCGACCAAGGCCGTGATCGCGGGAATCACCTACAACTTCCTGCCGTTCATGATCCTGCCGATCTACGTGTCGCTGGAGAAGATCGACCGGCGGCTGATCGAGGCGGCGACCGACCTCTACGCCAGCCGCGGCGCGGCGTTCCGCAAGGTGACCGTGCCCTTGGCGCTGCCGGGCATCTTCGCCGGCTCGCTGCTGACGTTCATCCCCGCGTGCGGTGACTTCATCAACGCCGCGCTGCTGGGCACGCCCAAGCAGTACATGATCGGCAACGTGATCCAGAGCAAGTTCATCAACATCTTGGACTACCCGTCGGCCGCCGCGCTGTCGTTCGTCCTGATGGCGGCGATCCTGATCGGGATCCTCATCTACGCCCGGCTGCTCGGGACCAAAGCGCTCACGGAGGCCGCTGTCTGATGTCGTCTCGCGATCGCGTCCGCAACTGGGCGCTCGGCATCTGGTCGGGGCTGGCGCTGCTGTACCTGTTCATCCCGGTCTTCATCGTCGTCCTCTACTCGTTCAACGACAACAAGGGTCGCTTCAACTTCACGTGGCAGGGCTTCACGCTGAAGCACTGGGAGCACCCGTTCGCCAACCACGACCTCACGTCCGCGCTCCAGAACTCGCTGGAGATCGCCGTCATCGCGACGGTCATCGCGGTGGCGCTGGGCACGTTCATGGCGCTGGCGCTCGTGCGCTACGGCTTCCGCGGCAAAGGCGTGACGGAGCTCTTCGTCTTCCTGCCGCTGGCCACGCCCGAGGTCGTCCTCGGCGCCTCGCTGCTGGCCCTGTTCCTGACGCTGCACGTCAGCACGGGCATGGTCACGATCATCATCGCCCACGTGATGTTCACGGTGTCCTACGTGGTGGTGACGGTCAGAGCCCGGTTGGAGGGCATGGACCGCCACATCGAGGAGGCGGCCATGGACCTGGGCGCCAACGAGATGACGACGTTCCGCAAGGTCACGCTCCCGATGATCGCGCCGGGCGTGGCCGCGGCGGCGCTGCTGGCGGCGGCGATCTCGATCGACGACTACGTCGTGACGAGCTTCAACGCCGGCCAGACGCAGACGTTCCCGCTGTTCATCTTCGGCGCGACACGCCAGGGCGTGCCCGCCGAGGTCAACGTGCTGGCGACGCTGCTGCTGATCGTCGTCCTGGTGCTGATGGGCCTCAACGTCATGGTGCAGCGCGGTCGCGGCCGGCGCGAGAACCGGCTGTCGCAGGGCGACCCCGACGAGGAGCTCGTCGGGTTCGAGCTGGCCGGGGCGTCGGCGCGCGGATAGCCTCGCGCGCCATGCGCGCAGTCGTCATCACCCGCCACGGCGACCCCTCGGTCCTGCAGGTCCAGGAGCGGCCCGGCCCCACACCGGGGCCGGGCCGGGTCCGGATCGCGGTCCGGGCGGCGGGGGTGAACTTCGCCGACACGCTCGCCCGGGTCGGCCTCTACGCCGAGGCGCCCAAGGTGCCGAGCGTCGTCGGCTACGAGGTCGCGGGGGAGATCGCCGGGGTCGGCGACGGCGTCGACACGAGCCGGATCGGCGAGCGCGTCATCGCCGGCACGCGCTTCGGCGGCTACGCCGAGCAGGTCGTGGTCGCCGCCGGCGACGCGACGGTCCTGCCGGACGGCCTGAGCTTCGAGCAGGGCGCGGCGATCCCGGTCAGCTACGCCACCGCGTGGGCGGCGCTGCTGGGCTACGGCTCGCTGCAGCCGGGCGAGCGCGTCCTCGTGCACGCCGCGGCGGGCAGCGTCGGCATCGCCGCGCTGCAGCTCGCCAAGCGCCACGGCGCCGAGGTGCACGGGACGGCCTCGCCGGGCAAGCACGCCCGGCTGGCCGAGATGGGCATCGACCGCGCGATCGACTACCGGCGCCCGGGCTGGTGGAAGGGCCTGGAGCCCTACGACGTGATCCTCGACGCGCTCGGCGGCCGGTCGCTCATGCGCTCCTACGCGCTGCTGCGCCCCGGAGGGCGGCTGATCGCCTACGGCGCGTCGTCGATCCAGCAGGGCGAGACGCGCTCGGTGCGGCGCGCTCTGCCGCAGGCCGCGTGGATGCTGCGCGGGTTCAACCTGATCCGCCAGATGAGCGAGTCCAAGGCGGTGATCGGCCTCAACATGCTGGCGCTGTGGGACGACCGCGGGACGCTGGAGCCGTGGATCGGCCCGCTGGCCGGCGCGCTGGCCGACGGCACGATCGTCCCGGTCGTGCACGCGGCGATCCCGTTCGCCGACGCCCGCGAGGCCCACCGGATCCTCGCCGCGCGCGAGAACGTGGGCAAGGTCGTGCTCGTCCCCTGATTGGCGTACCGCGCGACGGCTGCTAGGCTCGCGCATAGGACATGTCGTACCTCCCGCTCGACCTTCGACTTCTTCTCCTCCCCCGCTAGGGGGATGAGCTGCGCGTGGCGGCCGCCAGAAGCCGCGAACCACTGGAGTCGAAGCACCCGAGCCGAACACCAACCGGAGAAGAACGACATGTCGATCACCCCTGTAGACCCGAACCGCGTCCTGCTGTTCGACACCACCCTGCGCGACGGCGAGCAGTCGCCGGGCATCTCGCTGAACACGGCCGAGAAGCTGGAGATCGCCCAGCAGCTGGCGCGCCTCGGCGTCGACATCATCGAGGCCGGCTTCCCGATCGCCTCGCCCGGCGACTTCGACGCCGTCCAGACGATCGCCCGCGACGTCGCCGGCCCGGTCATCTGCGGCCTCGCTCGAGCCAACGCCTCCGACATCGATCGGGCGTGGGAGGCGATCCGCGACAGCGAGCGACCTCGGATCCACACCTTCCTGTCCACGTCGGACATCCACATCAAGTACCAGCTGCAGTCCACGCGCGAGGACGTCAAGGGCCTCGTACGCGCCTCGGTCGCGCAGGCCAAGTCGCTGTGCGACGACGTCGAGTTCTCCCCGATGGACGCCACGCGCTCCGAGGCCGAGTTCACCGCCGAGGTCCTGCAGATCGCCCTCGACGAGGGCGCTACGACCATCAACATCCCCGACACGGTCGGCTACGCGACGCCCGACGAGTTCGCGGCGTTCCTGACCAAGCTGTACGCCCTGGTCCCCGACCTGCGCGGCGTCGTGCTGTCGACGCACTGCCACGACGACCTCGGGCTGGCCGTCGCCAACTCGCTGGCGGGCGTGCAGGCCGGCGCGCGGCAGATCGAGTGCGCCGTCAACGGCATCGGCGAGCGCGCCGGCAACGCCGCGCTGGAGGAGCTGATCATGCTCTTCCACACCCGCGCCGACCGCCTGGGCTACACGACCGGCGCGGTGACGACCGAGATCGCGCGCACGTCGCGGCTGGTCTCGCGCCTCACCGGCTACGCGGTCCAGCCCAACAAGGCGATCGTCGGCCGCAACGCGTTCGCGCACGAGTCCGGCATCCACCAGGACGGCGTCCTCAAGGAGCGCTCGACCTACGAGATCATGGACGCGCGGTCGGTCGGGCTGGACGCCAACTCGCTGGTGCTGGGCAAGCACTCCGGCCGCGCGGCGCTGCGCCAGGCGCTGGAGGAGCTGGGCTACGCGATCGACGGCAGCCAGCTCAAGCAGGCCTTCGAGCGCTTCAAGGAAGTCGCCGACCGCAAGAAGCACATCACCGCGCTCGACCTGGAGGCGCTGGTCACCGACGAGCTGCGCGCCGAGGTCCAGGGCTACTCGCTGGAGTGGTTCGAGGTCGAGGCCTCCAACCGCCGTCCGCCGCACGCGACCGTCGCGGTCCGCACGCCGGAGGACAAGGTGCTGGAGGGCTCGTTCACCGGCGACGGCCCGGTCGACGCCATCTTCCGGGCGATCAACAGCGCCACCGGGATCGACGCCCGCCTGCGCGAGTTCCGCGTCGACGCGGTCACCGGCGGCCAGGACGCGCTCGGCGAGGTCAGCGTCGTCGTCGAGCTCGGCGCGCCCGAGGAGGCCGTGAAGACCGACACGCCCGGCGTCCTCACCGGCGCCCGCGTGACCGGCGCCGGCCAGGCCGTGACGACCGACATCATCGAGGCCGCCGCGATCGCCTACGTGCGCGCGCTGGGCAACGCGGTCTACAAGGCCAAGACCGTCCTCTCCGACGCCGAGCTGGCGCAGACGCCGTAGGGCGTCGTCCAACGATCGTCCACCTCGCCCGATCCGTGGAAGGACCGGGCGGGGTGGCTCGTTGCTCGGACAGGAGCACCGATGCGGGGACCTGTCCGATCGTGGCAGGAGCGTGTCGGCACGCGAACAACGAGGAGTAGTCGTGGGCCACGGACGTGCAGGGGGAGGCAGGGCGGCATGCGTCGCGCTGCTGTTGATGCTGGGTGCAGGGCTGGGGGTCACGGCGTCGGCACAGGCGGCCAGCACGGTCGCGGGCCAATGGCGGTTCGACGAGCCCTCCGGTCAGCGGGCGATCGACGACGGCCCGTCCGGCCTCGACGCCCGCCTGGGCGCGACCGACGGCGTCGACGGCGCGGATCCGGGCCGGATCTCCGGTGCATCGGGCGGTGCGCTGCACTTCGACGGCCACGCGTTCGTGCGCCTTCCGCCGGCCGCCGCGCTGGCCCCCGCGAACCTGGCGCTTGAGGCGGTCGTGCGGGCGGGCTCCAGCCCGGGCGCCTTCCGCTACGTCGTGGCGCACGGGGCCGAGGGCTGCGTCGCCGGCTCCTACGGCCTGTACACGGGGCGCGACGGCGGGATCGCGTTCTACGTCTTCGACGGGCACGCGTTCCAGGTCTCCGCGGCCGCCGCGCCGTCCGACGTGTGGAACGGCGCGTGGCACCACGTCGCCGGCGTCTTCGACGGCCACGCGATCCGGCTCTACGTCGACGGCCGTCCCGTCGGCGCGCCGTTCCCGGCGGCGCTCTCGATCGCCTACGGCCTGACGTCGGCCGACACCTACTTCGGGAGCTACGAGGGAAGCTGCTCGCTGCCGATGGCCGGCGACATCGATCTCGTGCGCCTGTGGAACGGCCCGCTGGCGCCGGACTTCGTCGGCAACCTCGCCGACACCGCGCTCACGCCGCCGGCCGTCGCGCCGCCCGCGGTCGACGAGCCCGATCCGCAGACCGTGCCGGTGGCGTCCCAGACCGACTCCGACGCCACCGCGCCCGCCAGCCGGCCGGTGCTGGCGCCGATCGCGCCGGGCACGACGATCCCGACCACGCTGAAGGGCACCGGCGGCACCGCGCCCGTCTCGCGACCGAACTCGCCCGCGCCCGCGTGTGTCATCACGCCGTCGGTGCGCCGCCTGCGCTCCGGTCGCGTGACGACGGTCGAGGTCACCGTGTCGCTGCGCAAGAAGCCGTTGCACGCGGTCCGCGTGATCGCCCGCCAGAGCTCGAGCCGCTACAGCCTGGCGGTCGGCAAGACCAGCGCCAAGGGCCGCGCCCGGCTGCGGATCCATCCGCGCAAGCGCGACGTCGTGCGCGTCCAGGTCGTCGGCCGCAAGGACTGCGCGGCCGCGCGGCTGTCGATCATCATGCCGCGGCGCCGCTGAGCGCCAACCCCTGCCGGTAGCCCGCGGCCAGCGCGCCGCGGGCGTGGGCGGGCGCCATGAGGTTGGCGCCCATGGCGCGCCCGGCGGCACCGTCGGGCAGGACGTGGCGCACGTGCGTGCCGCGGCGGCGCAGGACCTGCAGCTCCAGCTCGGAGGCCGCCCGCAGCGCCGCGCGGACCGCGGCCATCCGCCGGTCGGCGCCGCCGAGCGCGCCGACGGGATCGAGGCAGAGCACCTCGGTCCCCGATCCGGTGCGCGCGGCGTCGAGGTTGGTGACGCTCCAGGCGCCGCCGTCGACGTAGTCGCGGCCGGCGATGCGCACGGGGGAGAAGACCCACGGGATCGCGCACGAGGCGCAGACCGCGTCGGCGACCTCGGCCGGCGGCGCGCCCGGCGCCCCGAAGGTCACGCGCCGCCCGGACCGCCGGTCGACGGTGCAGACGCGCAGGCGGCCGTCGAAGCGCACGCCCCAGCGGGCGACGCGCTCGCGCAGCGGGGTGAGCGGGCGCCCGTGGGGCGCGGCGCGCGACAGCACGGCGGCCCGGGCCAGCGCGCCCGCGGGCGTCCCGAGCGCCAGCGCGGCGCCGGCCAGCGGCGCGCTCGCCGCCCAGCCGATCCGCGCCGCGCCCTGCACGGCGCCGCGCAGCCGGGAGCCGCCGTCCGACTCGTCGTCGTCCTCGGCCTCCGGTGCGGGCTCGCCGGCGAACGCCGCGCCACCGCCCTCGGGCCGCGGCGGCCTCCGCCCGCCGGCCAGCCGCGCGGCGACGATCGACCCCGCCGAGGTCCCCACGAACGCCTCGACCTCGCGGAGGTCCAGGCCGGCGCCGTCCTCGATCCCGGCCAGCACGCCGTGCATCCACGCCTCGCCGACGATGCCGCCGCCGGCCAGGACGAGCACGTCGGGACGCCGGTATGCCGAGGTCGCCATGGCGGCGCAGGCTAGCTTCGCCGTCTCGTCCGCATCAACGCAAGATCATCACCAGCGTACGTTTGTACGTGATAACGTACGCGCCCTCGCATGGCCGTCGTCGACCAGCTCGATCAGCAGATCCACATCGGTCCCCGCGTCCGCGCGCTGCGGGAGGCGATGGACCTGTCGCTGCGCGACCTCGC
>DASYBY010000356.1:0-3456 GCA_036500525.1 Baekduia sp.
CGGCGGCACCGGCCCAGGTGTTCGCCGGGAACATCGACGGCGACGGGCATCAGGACGTCCTCGTCGTCACGCGAGACGCCGGCGACCACTGGCAGGCCATCGCGTACCTCGGCCATGGCGACGGCACGTTCGGGCCGGGCACCGTCGTCGACAGCGGCAGCAACTATCGAACGGCAGGAGCCGGGGACTTCGACGGTGACGGCGATCTCGACTTCGTGATCTCGGAGGCCACGGGCTCCGACGAGCTTCTGCACATGGTGCCGATCGAGGTCGACGGCGGACAGGTGCTGATGGGAACCGCCAAGGACGCCATCGTCCCCGCGCGGGTCGATGACCTCACCGTCGCGAACTTCCGCGGCGACGCGGGCGAGGACATCGCCGTCAACGACGCCGCGGGCGCGGTGCGCATCTACGACTTCGATGCGCCGAACTCCCCGGATGTCGCCGACGACGGCGGGTTCAGCGTGAGGCCCGGGCCGCTCGTCGGCTACGACGCCGGGCAAGACGGCGACATCGACATCCTCGGGCCCATCGGGGACGGTCCCTTGTTCGGCGAGCTGCTCTACAACCACACCGGCGGGAGCTGGACGGCCGGGCTGGGGTCGCAGGGAGTGGACCTGGGGCACGCGATCGGTGGCGACTTCGACGGGGACGGGCACCAGGACGCGGTCATCGTCGACTCCAACGGACGAAACGTGTTCATCGCGACCACCACCTTCGACACCGCGCAGATCTTGCCGGCGGTCTCCGCGGTCCTGGCAGCCGGCGACTTCAACGGCGACGGCGACGCGGATGTCGTGGCGCTCGCCCGAACAGGCCTGAGCACGCTCCTGACGGTGACGCCGGCAGCGCTGGCGGACTTCGGCGCGATCCCCGGGGTCGTCGCCGCCACCGCCGCGGACTTCGACGAGGACGGTCGCGCCGATCTCGTCACCGCGGAGGGCGGCGACAGCTTCGCGTTGCGGCTGAGCAGAACGGACGACTACCCGGGACCGGCGCTCACCGATCCACCCGCGCTCACCAACGATCCGACGCCCGAGGTCGTGTCGGGTCCCCTGACGCCGGGCGCGGCTAGTCGCTGTCGCGTCGACGGCGGCGCCTGGTCGGCCTGCGGCTCTTCGCCGCATGCGCTCGGCCCGCTGGGCGACGGCGCCCACACGTTCGAGATGCAGGAGAAGCGTGCCGGGCTGACGTTCTGGTCGCTGACCAGCTCGGTCACGTTCACCGTCGACGCGACGGCCCCGGACGCGCCGCAGTTCACGCAGGCGCCGGCGGCGGTCTCCAGCGAGGCTGGGTTCGCGTTCACGGGTGAGGCCGGTGCGAGCTTCGAGTGCGATCTCGACAGCGCCGGGTTCATGCCGTGTACGAGTCCGTATGAGCCGAGCCTGGCCGACGGCGCGCACACGGTTGAGGTCCGGCAGTTGGATCTCGCGGGTAACGCGTCTCCGTCGGCCGACTCCAGCTTCACGCTCGACACCGCGGCGCCGAGTGCGCCGCAGTTCACGCAGGCGCCGGCGGCGATCTCCAGCGAGGCTGGGTTCGCGTTCACGGGTGAGGCCGGTGCGAGCTTCGAGTGCGATCTCGACAGCGCCGGGTTCATGCCGTGTACGAGTCCGTACGAGCCGAGCCTCGCCGACGGCGCGCACACGGTGACCGTGCGCCAGGTCGACGACGCCGGCAACGCCTCCGCCACGGTCGACGACGCCTTCACGCTCGACACCACCGCCCCGGACGCGCCGACGCTGCTCGCCGGCCCGCCCGCGAGCGGCACCGAGCAGACCGCGCGGTTCGACTTCGCAGGCGAGCCGGGTGCCGCGTTCGAGTGCGCGCTCGACGACGGCAACTTCGAGCCCTGCGCCAGCGCGGCCGAGGTCGCCGGCCTCGCGTACGGTGAGCACCGCTTCGCGATCCGGCAGACCGATCTCGCCGGCAACACCGGCCCGGCCCACGAGACGCGCTTCACGGTGACCGAGCCGCCGAAGGTGGACGCTCCGGTGACGCCGCCTGCCGGCAACCCTGCGCCGGCCGCCCCCGTCCAGCCCGGCCCGCCGGCCGCCAGTCCACGCCCGCGGCCCGGAAAGGCGACCGTCGTCGCGCGGAAGATCCAGGTCATCCCCGGCGGCGACCTGCCTGTCGGCTGCCGGCTCGACCAGGGCAAGCTGAAGTCCTGCAGCGTCACCGCCTACGTGCGCTCCGGCGGCAAGCGCGTGCGCGTCGGCGTCGGCCGCGCGGGCGACAGCGGTGTCGTCCGTGTCAAGCTCACCCCGCAGGGCCGGCGCTTCGTCAACCGGCTCGGCGGCGTCACCGTCCAGCTGCGCCTGCGCGCGACCGGCGCCGACGGAACCGTGCTCACGGACAGCCTGCGGGTGCGGCTGCTTCCGCTGCGCGTGATCTCCGTGCCCACCGACGGCCTGTTCGCCATCGGCGGGGCGGCGCTGCTCCCGCAGGGCCGCCGCTACGTGCGCGGGATCGCCCGCCAACTCGACGACGCCGCACGCGTCGACTGTGTCGGCCACACCGACAGCGTCGGCACCGACGCCGACAACCGCCGCCTCGGTCTCGCCCGCGCGCAGGCCGTCTGCCGGCTGCTGCGGGCCGCGGGTGTCGGCGGCGCGCTGCGTGCGAGCAGCCGCGGCGAGGCGCAGCCCCGCGCGAGCAACCTCACCGCTCGCGGCCGCTCGCTCAACCGGCGCGTCGAGCTGACCGTCAGCTACCGGAAGACCGGTAGCTGACGGCGGCAGCCGTGCTGTCGTCACATGGGAAAGGATGGGTGCGTGGTGGGCGAGTTCTTGACCGAGACGTTCGACTATGACGGCGGTCGACAGGTCACCGTGTACGTGCCGGCAGATCCGCCGCAGGCCGTGGTGTTCGCAGGGGACGGCCAGCTGATTGCGCAGTGGGGCACCGCACTTGCCGTGACTGGCGTACCGCCGACGATGATCGTCGGCGTTCACCGGTCAGGTGACGAGGCGACCCGGCTTCATGAGTACTCGCCGGGCTTCGACCCGGAGCGGTTCGCAGCGCACGAGCGGTTCTTCGTCGACGACGTCCGGTGCTGGACGCAGTCGTTCTTCGATCTTGAGCTCGCGCCCGCACGAACTGCCGTGTTCGGCGTCTCGGCGAGTGCTGAGCTTGCGCTCGCCGTGGGGCTTCGCCATCCGGACCTCTACGGCGCGATGTTGTGCGCGTCGCCCGGCGGGGGGTATCGGCCGCCGGCGTCGATGCCTTCAGCACTTCCCCGCGCGTACTTCGTCGCTGGGGCCCAGGAGCCGTTCTTCTTCGAGAACGCCACGCGCTGGGAGACCGCGCTGCGCCAGGCCGGCGCGGACGTCGTGATGACCGAGCGGGTCGGGGCGCACGGCGATGCGTTCTGGCGAGATGAGCTCCCGCTGATGGTGGCGTGGGCGTTTGGTCGATGACTGAGCCTCTGACACCTCATGCCCGCGCCGTCGCCCT
>DASYBY010000357.1:0-4036 GCA_036500525.1 Baekduia sp.
GATGCTCCAGCAGGACAAGGCCGACGACTACGTCATCGCGACGGGCAAGACCAACTCGGTGCGCGAGTGCGTCGAGATCGCCCTCGACGAGGCCGGCCTCGGCGCCGACAACCTCGAGAAGTACGTGCACATCGACCCGCAGTTCCTGCGCCCGGCCGAGGTCGACCAGCTCATCGGCTCGCCCGCGAAGGCCACGCGGGACCTGGGCTGGGAGCCCGAGACGACGTTCGAAGAGCTCATCCGCCTCATGACCCGCGCCGACCTGGAGCTGCTGAAGCCGTGACCCCGCCGACCGACCGCGAGGAGATCCTCGCGCGCATCGCCGAGGTGCCGCACTGGCACCACGCGATCCCGATCACGCCCGAGATCACCACGCCCGGCGTGCAGCACTCCGCCGCGATGATCGAGACGGTGCAGATCCCTGAGGACTGCACGGGCATGCGCGTGCTGGACATCGGCGCCCGCGACGGCCTGTTCTCCTTCGAGGCCGAGCGCCGCGGGGCGACCGAGATCGTCGCCCTCGACAACGTGCCGCCCGAGAAGACCGGCTTCGCGGTCGCCAAGGAGCTCCTCGGCTCCAAGGCCGAGTACGTCACCGACAACGTCTACAACCTGTCGGCCGAGCGCTTCGGCACCTTCGACCTGGTGTTCTTCTTCGGCGTCCTCTACCACCTGCGCCACCCGCTGCTCGGCCTGGACCGCATCTGGGACGTCTGCAACGACGGCGCGCTGATGTACGTCGAGACGCACATGATGGACGAGGGCGTCGTGCAGTGGGACGGGACGTTCAAGAAGCTCGACGACTACCACCCGGACCTCAAGGACCTGCCGCTCGTGCAGTTCTTCCCGGGCACGATGCTGGCCAACGACTTCACGTCGAAGTGGGGCCCGAGCCAGGTCGGCCTGCGCGGCATGCTCGAGGCTGCGGGCTTCGACACCACCCGCGAGTGGATGGTCGCCACCCGCGGCGGCGCCACGACCGTGGCCCGCGGGCAGCTCGACGGCGGGCGCGCCGCCGACGGCGCCGCCGCCTGGGACCTCGTCGCCAACACCATCATCAAGCCCACGGCCTACTCACCGCCGGTGCCCGAGGCGCCGGCTGTGCCCGCGGCGTCGCCGGTGGTCGAGGCGCCGCCCGAGGCACCGGTCGCGCCGGCGGCGCTGGTGGCCGCGGCGGCCGTGGGCAAGGACAAGCCCAAGCGCTTCTGGCAGCGCTGAGCCGCCGGTAAGCGCTCAGCGTCCGAGCAGCCGGCCCAGGCGCCCACCGCGGGGCGCCGCTGCCGGCGCATGGGCCGCGCGGGCGAAGCCTGCGTGCAGGTCCGGGACCGGCACGAACTCCGCCTGACCCTGCGGTCCACCGTGCCGCCCCGCGTCGAGGACGACGAGGCCGAGGCCGTTGAAGCTGCGGCCCCGGATCTCGTCGCTCAGCGCAGGGTCGTCGCGGACGAGGAAGCCCGGGACGAAGTCCAGCAGCGTCAGCGCCACCTTGGGATGCTCAGGCAGGGCGAGATCCTCCAGCGCGCGCCGGACCTCGGCGTGGGCGGCGTCATGGAAGACGATCGTCGTCTGCGCGCACGCCTCGGAGGCCAGCAGCGCGGTCGCGTCGAGGGTCACCGCGTCGTAGGTGTGCAGCCCGTCGACGAGCGCGAAGTCGACGTGCTCGCCGGCGGCCGCCAGCTCCGCGAGCACGGCCGGCAGCGTCTGCGCCGAGTCGCCGAGGTGGAAGCGCACGTTGTCGAGGCGGTCGGCGTGCTCCTGGGCCCGCGGGTCGATGTCGAACGCGTGCACGGTCGCGGCGTGCGCCGCGATGCGCCGCAGGCTGCCGCCATCGTAGGTGCCGACCTCGATCGCCAGCCGCGGGCGGAGCTGCTGCAGCAGACCCTCGAACGCGTAGCGCTCGCCGAGCTGCATCATCCACTGCTGCTCGGCCGTCACCGCGGCGTCGAAGAACCGCGCGGTCACGCCTGCGCCCGCAGCTGCGCCAGATCCGCCTGCACCATCTCGGCGATCATCGTCTCGAAGGGGATCTCGGCGCGCCAGCCGAGCACGTCGCGGGCGCGGGAGGGGTCGCCGAGCGGCGGCGTCGCCTCGGGCGGGCGGACGAAGGCGGGATCGACGCGGACGTGGCCCTCGGGGTCGACGCCGGCCGCCGCGAACGCCGCGGTGACGAGGTCGCCGACCGTGTGGGTGACTCCCGAGGCGAGCACGTAGTCGCCGGGCGCGTCGGCCTGCAGCGACAGCCAGGCGCCGCGCACGATGTCGGCGGCGTGCGACCAGTCGCGCACCGCGCGCAGGTCCCCGATGACCAGCTCGTCCTCGAGGCCGAGCGCGATCGCCGCCGCCCCGCGCGTGACCTTGCGCGGCAGGAAGTGCGGCGGGCGCCGGGGCGACTCGTGGTTGTAGGTGATCCCCGAGACGGCGAACGTCCCGAAGCGCTCGCGCAGCACGCCGAGCAGGCCGTGGGCGGCGAGCTTGGCCACGCCATAGGGCGACTGCGGGCGCATCGGCGAGCCCTCGTGCTGGGGCGACTCGCCGGCGTCGCCGAAGATCTCGCTCGACGTCGCGACGTAGACGCGCATCTCGGGATCCAGGCGGCGCGCGGCGCCGAGCAGCTCGGCCGTGGCGCCGGCGATCTGCTCCAGCACCGACGCGGGGTCCTCCCACGAGGCGGGCACGAACGTCGGCGCGGCCAGGTGGTAGAGCTCATGGGGGCGGGCGTCGGCCAGCGCGGCGGCCAGCGTCGCGGGCTCCAGCAGCTCGCCCGGAACCAGCGCGATCCGGTCGCGCACGGCGTCGAGGCCGGGCACGTCGCCGTCGGCCGGCTCACGGACGATCCCCGTGACCTCGTAGCCCTTGCCCACCAGCAGCTCGGCCAGGTACGACCCGTCCTGCCCGCTGATGCCGGTGATGAGCGCCCGTCGCGGGCTCACGCCGTCTGCCAAACTAGCTCTGACCGTCGCACCGCGGGCAGCCTACGGGACTCCGACCGGCTCCCGGGTTACGGTCCCGGCCCACGCAAGGGCGCAACCTTTGCGAGCGTGGGTACGTTGCAAGAGCTGAAATGCCCGCCCCCATCCCCGCACCCCTGGACGACGCCCGGACGGCCGCTGAGGCCGATCCGTCGGTGCCGCCTCCCTCCACCGACATCCTCGGTGTCCCGCTCGCGCTGACCGACTACGAGCGCACGATGGACTGGATGGACGCCACGGTGGCGGCCGGTGGCAAGGGCTACATCTGCGTCGCGGCGACCCACACGGTCGTCGCCTGCCAGGACGATCCGGAGCTGCGCGCGGCCGTCCTCGGCGCCTCGCTCGTCGTCCCCGACGGCCAGCCGCTGGTCTGGGCGATGAACGCGCTCGGCCACGACCTCTCGCACCGCGTCTACGGGCCCGACCTGATGGCGCACTACTGCGACCGCAGCGCGACCACCGGCACCCGCATGTTCCTCTACGGCGGCCGCAACCAGGGCGTGCTCGTCCAGCTGGCGCTCAACCTGCGCCGCCGCTTCCCCGGCCTGCAGATCGTCGGCGGCTACTCGCCGCCGTTCCGCACGTTGAGCAGCGAGGAGATCGACGCCGTCGTGGCCGAGATCAACCACGCCAAGCCCGACGTCGTGTGGGTCGGCATCGGCGTGCCCAAGCAGGAGAAGTGGATGGCGGCGCTGCGCGACCGCATCGACGCCCCGGTGCTCGTCGGCGTCGGCGCCGCGTTCGACTTCCACGCCGGGCTCGTCCCGCAGGCGCCGTCGTGGATGCAGTCGGCAGGCTTGGAGTGGCTCTTCCGCCTCTCCAAGGAGCCGCGTCGCCTGTGGCGGCGGTACCTGACCTACAACCCGCGCTTCGTCATCGGGTTCGCCCGCCAGTACCTGCGCCACCGCCGCGCCGGCGCCGCGCGGTAGCCGCCCGCTAGCCTCCCGGCGCATGAAGGACGTCGCCGTCATCGGCCTGGGAAGGGTCGGGCTGCCGCTCGCGCTCGCGTTCGCCGACGCGGGTCTGGACGTCATCGGCGTGGACGTCGACCCGACGCGCATCGGCGC
>DASYBY010000358.1:0-7376 GCA_036500525.1 Baekduia sp.
GGGCACGCGCTCGGGCTGACGATGGTCGCCGAGGGCGTCGAGGACGTCGGCCAGGAGCACTTCCTGCGCGACGCGGGCTGCGAGCTGGCCCAGGGCTGGCTGTTCGGCCGCCCGGCGCCGCTGCTGCCGGAGGCGCCCACGGCCGTGTCCGCGCTCGCGCTCGCGCCGGCGCCCGCGCCGGTCGCCTAGCTCACAGCTCCGTGCTCCAGCCCTCGTGGGCCAGGTCGATCGGCCCGTCGAAGGCGCCGCCCGCGTGCTGGGTCAGCTCCGCGCCGTCGGTGCGGGCGAGCAGGTGCGTGAGCAGCAACCGCTTGGCGCGCGCCGCCGCAGCGACCTCGCCCGCCTGCCCGGCGGTCATGTGGCCGTGGACCGCGGCGGCGGCGGCGTCGTCGGCGAAGGTCGCCTCGAGGACGAGCAGGTCGGTGCCGGCGGCCAGCTCGGCGACGACGTCCGACGGACCGCCGTCGGCGCCGTAGACGACCGACCGCTCACCGTCGGCCACGCGGATCGCGCAGCACGGCGCGCCGTGGTCGGCGGGGGCGAAGGTGACGCGCAGGTCGCCGACGCGCAGGCGGTCGGCCGGCTCGTAGGACGACACCGCGAACGCGGCGGCGAAGCGCGTCTGCTCGCGGCTCTCGCCGGCGAACGCCGCGTCGAGCCGGCGGAGCACGTCGCGCCCGTTGGCGGCCGGCACGTGGAGCGGGATGCGCCGCCCGCCGAGCTCGCGCCGCACGACCTCGCCGGAGAACGGAACGAGATCCAGCACGTGGTCGGCGTGCATGTGCGAGAGGACGATCGCGTCGATCCGCCCCAACAACTCGCGCTGCCACAGACGCTCCAGCGTGCCGGGCCCGCAGTCCAGGAGCAAGGTGGTGCCCTTGCTCGACACCACGTAGGACGAGCAGGCACCCTGCAGCGGCGCCGCGCCGGCGAACCCCAACACGTCGAAGCGCATGGCGGTCACCGTACGGGGCGGGCGGCGGCGTCCCGTGAAGGGGTGGATAACGCGCGCGGTCAGGCCCGGGCGCGCGCCGGGCGGCCGTTGCTGAAGTAGGCGATGACGGCGCCCAGGGCGATCAGCCCGGCGCCGACCAGCGCGGCGACGTTCCACCCGGAGATCAGCGCAGCGCGCGAGCTCGTGTCGCCGGTGGCCAGCGCCACGGTCAGCGCGACGCCCGCCGCGCCGCCGAGGTAGCGGGCCGTGTTGGAGGCGCCGCTGGACATGCCGGCGCGGGCGGCGGGCACGGCCTCGACGGCGAGGCGGCCGAGCGCGGCGTTGGTCAGCCCGCTGCCGACGCCGACGACGAGCAGGCCGGGGATCAGCACGGGCCAGGTCGAGCCGGGGGTGAGGAAGGCGAGGCCGAGGAGGCCGGCGGCGCAGAGCAGGCAGCCCGCGATGAGGCGGTGGCGGCCGTCCCAGCGCGTGGGCAGGCGGCGCGTGTGCACGGCGACGAGCGTCGACGTGCCCGACCAGATCGCCAGCACGGCGGCGCTCCCGAGCACCGAGACGTTCAGCGCGCGCTGGGCGAAGAGCGGCAGGTAGCTCATGACCGCGATCGTCGAGAGGCCGATGAAGAACGAGCCGGTGGTGGCGGCGACGAAGAGCGGCTCGCGGAAGAGGCGCAGGTCGAGCATCGGCGCGCGACGGCGGGTCTCGATGGCGGCGAAGAGCACCAACAACACGACGCCCGCGATCAGCAACACCACCGTGATGGTGCTCGTCCAGCTCGACCGCCCGCAGACCAGGCCCGCGGTCAGCGCGGCCATCGAGCCGGCGAGGGCGATCGCGCCGGGCGGGTCGACCGGATGGCGCACGTGGGCGCGCAGGTCGGGCAGGCGGCGCGCGGCGAGGGCGATCCCCAGGGCGGCGGCGGCCTCGACCCAGTGCACGAGGCGCCAGTCGGAGACCTCGGAGAGCACGCCGGCCAGCAACGGGCCGACGGCGATCCCGCCGCCGACCATCGCGCCCCACAGGCCGGTCGCGTGCGTGCGCCCCGGGCCGGGCGGGAAGGCGAGCGCGATGAGGCCGAGCGCGGCCACGAGCATCGCGGCGCCCGCGAGCCCCTGGAGGATGCGCGCGGCGACGAAGACGGCGATCGACGGCGCGACGGCCGCGAGCGCCGAGGAGACCAGCAGCGCCGCGGCGCCGGCGACGAGCAGCTGGCGCGGGCCGCGCTGGTCGGCCAGCGCGCCGGTCGTCAGGAGCGCGGTCGCCAGCCCGAGGCTCATCGCTGACAGGACCCACGTCTGCCACGCGACGCCGGCGTGCAGCGCGGTCGCGGTCTCGCCGACCGTCGTGATCGCGCTGGTGAAGGCGATCAGGACGAGCAGGGTCGCGGCCAGCGCGATGGGCAGGACGCGGGCGCCGTCGGCGGAGGTGGCGGTGTCCGGGGTTGCGTCGACCCCGAGGCTCGTGGGTGGTTCGATGACTGAACTCATGGCGTGCCGCCGACCGTAGCACCTTTGGAGTTCAATCACTAGACTGATCACCATGTTGGGCAACGACTACGAGGGACAGGACTGCGGGCTGGCGCGGGCGCTGGAGGTCATCGGCGAGCGCTGGACGATGCTGATCCTGCGCGACGCGTTCTACGGCGTGCAGCGCTTCAGCGACTTCGCGGTGCACCTGGACATCCCGCGCGCGGTGCTCACCGATCGCCTGCGCGCGCTGGTCGAGCGCGGCCTGCTGGAGCGCCTGCCCGACCCGGACCACGCGGGGCGCGCGCTCTACCGTCCGACCGCCGAGGGCCGCACGCTGTGGCCGGCGCTCCACGCGCTGATGCGCTGGGGGACCGAGCAGTTCGGCGACGGCCACGCGGCTCGCTACCACCGTCACACCGTCTGCGGCACCGATCTCCGGTCGGGCGCGTACTGCCCGGTCTGCGACATGGTCGCGCCGCTGGAGGAGGTCGAGTCCGAGCGCGTCCCGACCGAGGCCTCGCGCACCGATCCGGTGAGCGTCGCGCTCCGCGGCCCGCGCCCGATGCTCGCGCCGCTGACCGGCGCCGAGACGCTGGCGGCCGCGGGCCCGGCCTGAGCGGAGCGCCTACGCACATCTACGTAGGCGGCTCGGGAACCCCACCCGTTCGTGGGTCAGACGTCTGGTAGTTCTACGCCTATGCGACGGACCGCGTGGGCGATCGGGCTGGCACTGATGCTGCTGTGGGTGCCGGGCGCCTCGGCACAGACCCCGGAGTACTTTCCCTTCCCAACCGGGTACGGGGTATCGAACTTCGGGGTCGCCGCCGACGGCGCGGGCGACGTCTGGTTCAGCGCGCAGACGCCGCAGCTGCCCGGCGGGCAGCAGCCGGTGGCGGCGCTGGCGCGCCTGCGGCCCAGCGAGGCGGTGCCCGGCACGAGCAACGGCATCACCTTCTACCCGACGCCCGATCCGACCGTGGACCCGTCGTGCTGCGCGACGCAGGTGCGCTCCATCGCCTACAACTCGGACGAGGATCGCCTGTACTACGTGCGCAGCGAGGGCTCGCTGGGCTGGGCCGTGCCGGGGAGCATGGTGCCCGGCACGACGCAGGGCATCCACAGCCAGCGGCTCGCCGGCGGGCAGGATCTCTGGGACGTCGCGACCTCGCCGCTGGGCGGCGTGTGGCTCACCGAGCACAGCGCCGGGAACGTCGCGCCGTTCTACGGCGACCGCGTCGCGTCCTACGACGGCGTGACGGTGAACGAGGGCCCGAACGTCGCGATGCAGAACGGCCAGACGGCGCTCAGCGACCAGCGCTACGACGCCGAGCCCGCGGGCGTGGCGGTCGCCGCCGATGGCGCGCCGTGGTTCATTGAGGCCGCGGCCGGCCTGCCCGGCTACCGGATCGCCACCTACCAGGGCGGCCCGAGCTACCTGGAGTACTTCGCCGCGCCCTGCGCGGACGGCCCGTACTGCTCGGGGTCGTTCAACGGGACCGCGCTGTCGGACGTCACGGTCGCCCACGACGGGTCGATCTGGTTCACCAACCAGCTCAAGCGCACCTTCGGGCGGCTGGATCCGTCCACGCTTGCCGTGACGCAGTACGCGCTGACCTCGGTCGACCCGTCGCTGGCGGCGGGGACGCCGGGGAGATCACGACGGCGCCCGACGGCACGCTGTGGATGACCTCCAGCCAGGGCTACACCAACGCCACCGCCAACGCGGTGGTCCGGATCGTCCCGTCGGCGACGCCGACGGCGTCGGTCTACAAGACCTCGACGAGCTCGCCGCCGCTGGGGATCGCGGCCGACAACGCCGGCAACGTGTGGTTCGGCACCGCGAGCCCCGGGCCGACCGGGATGGTCGGCCGGCTGGCGGGGGTCGTCGGCGCGGGGACGGGCGGCGGTGGGGGCGGGGGAGACGGCGGCGGCGGTGGGACCACGCCCCCGCCGGCGGACCCGCCCGGCGGTGGCGACGGCGCGCCCACGCCGACCATCACCAACACCCCGCCGCCGAGCCACGTCCTCCAGCCGATCACCGTCGCCACGACACGGCTCACGCCGCCCCAGGTCGGCAACGGCGCGATCAACACCAACCAGGTGTGCGCCGGCCCGCCGCAGGCCCGCTGCTCGGTCATCTACCTCATCAACGAGCACGAGTACGTCGCCGGCTTCCCGTCCTCGACCAAGGCCAAGCACAAGAAGAAGAAGGCCCCGCGGGTGCTGGGCACCAAGACGGTGACGCTGCACGGCGGGCAGTCGGCCAAGGTCCAGGTCAAGCTCAACGCGCTGGGCAAGCGCATCCTCAAGGGCAAGCACAAGCTCGTCGTGACCTTCACCGCCCGGCAGAAGCTGTCGGGCGGCAAGACGAAGACGCTCACCCGCAAGACGCTGACGTTCCGCCGCCACTAGCGCCGCCTTGGTCCGTCCGCGGACATCCATCACTATGGTCTGTGGATCTTCTCGCACCGTGGCACCTCCCTCGCCGTCGTCCTCGCGGCGCTCGCCTTCCCCGCCGGCGCCCACGCGGCGACGCAGACGTGGGTCTCCGGCGTCGGCGACGACGCCAACGCCAACATCTCCTGCACCCGAACGGCGCCCTGCAAGACGTTCGCCGGGGCGATCAGCGCGACCGACGCGGGCGGGACGATCAGCGTCCTCGACCCCGGCGGCTTCGGCGCGGTCACCGTCACCAAGTCGCTCACGATCGACGCGGCGGGTCAGTACGGGGGCGTGCTGCCCGTTGGCACCAACGGCATCGTCGTCAACGCGGGCCCGACCGGTGACGTCGTGCTGCGCGGGCTGACGCTCGACTACGGGCCGGTCTGCGCCACGCCCGGCACGCTCACCGGCATCCGGTTCACGAGCGGGCGCTCGCTGCGGATCGAGGACACGACGATCCACGGCTTTCCCGGCGCCGGCGTCGACGTCGAGCCGAACGCCGACGGCGCGACGGTCACCGTCGCGGGCTCGCGGTTGAGCGACAACTGCACCGGCGGGCTGGTGGCCCGGCGCGCGGGCGGCGTCAACGTCCTGCTCTCCGACAGCCTGGTCAGCGGCAACCCGACCGGCGTGCTCGCCGGTACCGGCGCCGCGGTGCGCATCGCCGGCGACACGATCGTCGCCAACGGCACGGGCGTGGCGACCGAGACGGGCGGCACGCTCGGCACCTACGGCGACAACCGCCTGGCCGGCAACCTGCTCGACGGCACGCCGACGCTCGACCTCTCGCCGCCGCCCCCGCCGCCGACGGTCGTCACCAACACGGTGACCGTGCCCGGGCCGACGGTGACCGTCACCACGCCCGCGGCCGTCCCGCCGCCGGCCACGGTCCCGACGCCGAAGCCGACGCCCGTCGTGCCGAAGCCCGTCTCCTGCCGCGTGCCGCGCCTGACCGGGCTCACGCTCTCCCAGGCGAGCAAGGCGCTGGCCAAGGCGCACTGCGCGCTGGGGGCCGTGCGCTACCGCGTCGCTCACGGCCACCGCGCCGGGCGGGTCTACGTCCAGACCGTCAAGGCGGGCGCCACCCGCACCGGCCGGACGAAGGTCGGCATCACGATCGACGCCCGCAAGCCCGCACCGAAGGCGAAGGCCAAGGCCCGCGCGAAGGCCGCGATCGTCGGCGGCGCGACGCGCACGTGGGTGTCGGGCAGCGGCTCCGACCTCAACCCCTGCTCGCGCCTGGCGCCGTGCCAGACCTTCGCCGGGGCGCTGTCGAAGACCGGCGACGGCGGCACCATCGATGCCCTGGACCCGGGCGACTTCGGCCCGGTCACGGTCAACGCGCCGGTCACGATCGACGGCGGCGGCTGGCCCGCGCGCATCGCGGCGGCGCCCGGCGGCTCGGCGATCACGGTCAACGCACCGGCCGGCACCGCCGTCACGCTGCGCGGCCTGCAGCTCGTCAACCCCGGCGGCTGCACGGTGCCGGGCGCGGGCGACGGGATCCACGTGATCTCCGGTGGCACCCTGCACGTCGAGAACGTCACGGCCACCGGCTTTGCGGGCTCCGGCGTGAGCCTGCAGACGCCGACCGCCACGCAGGCGGTGCTCCAGAACGTGCGGGTCGCCGACGGCTGCACCGCGGGCATCGCGGCCCAGTCCACCGGCGGCGCGCTCTCGGTGACCATCGACCGCGCGAGCCTCGACCGCGACGGCACGTTCGGCGTGCTCGCCGGCGCCGGCTCGCTCGTCCGCCTCGGCAGGAGCGAGATCGCCGACAACGCGACCGCGCTGGCGACCGCCGGCGACGGCGTGCTGCAGGCCTGGGGCGACAACCACCTCCGCGGCAACGCCGCCCTCGGCGCGACGCCCGCCCCGCTGGCGCTGCGCTGAGGGCTGCGGGGCGGGCGCGTACGTCGGTGGCGCTCCGCGCGGGCGCGGTCGCGCTGCGCGGCGTGGTTCGTCGGCAATGACGAGTGCGTCTGAGGCGGCCCGGGCGCTGGTCTGTCCTCCGCGGGGCGGGCTTGGTGCTCGGGTGGGGCGTGGTCGAGGGATGGCGCGAGATCGATGGCCCTTCGGGGTCGATATGCGACCCCCAGGTGCCAGCGGTCCCGGCGGGCGACCGTTCACGCCCGAACGACCTGCCCCCGGGGCGCCCGCGGAGGACAGGAGACGCGCGCGCCCCCGCAGACGCACTCGTCATTGCCGCCCGGTCACGCCCCGCACCCGCGACCCGCGCCCGAGCGGAGCGCCACTGGCGCACGCACCGCCGCCGGCGGCCGCCGGCGCCCGGTCCTCAGGACCGGATCGGCCCCGGCGACTTCCGGTAGTGGTTGACGATCCCGTCGGCCGCGCGGTACGCGAGGCCCCCGAGCGTCCCCGTCGGGTTGAAGCCCGCGTTCTGCGGGTAGTTGGACGCGCCGACCACGAAGACGTTGGGGAAGTCCCACATCTGGAGGTAGTCGTTGACGACCGTCTCCTTGGGGTCGTCGCCCATGATCGTGCCGCCGGTG
>DASYBY010000359.1:0-14517 GCA_036500525.1 Baekduia sp.
CCGCCCGCCGCCAGCAGCGCCAGCCCGCTGAACGCCAGCACGGGCGTCCAGCGCGTGAAGTACAGGCGGCTGAAGATCAGCGCGGCCACGAACGCCAGGCCGAACTCGGGCCAGAACAGCATGCCCGCGTGCTCGGGCGAGGCGCCCTTGGCCTGCAGGCTGGTCTGGGCGAGCTGGACGAGCGCCACGGAGGCGGCGCCCGCCGACATGGCGATCACGATCGCCACCACCGGAACTGTGTGCGCGATCTTGCGCATCGGGATCAGCGGGTCGTCGCTGCGCCACTGGTGCACGACCAACAGCACCAACATGGCGATGCCCGCGACGACCGGGCCGAGGACGACAGGGTCGGTCACCCGCCGGCCCATGAGCTCCGAGACGCCGAAGAACGCGGCCGCGCAGCCGCCGGTGGCGAGGACCAGGGCGATGACGTCGACCGGCGCGTCGGGATCCTGCGGGTCGGCGTCCTCGTAGGTCAGCAGCGCGAAGGCCAGCGCGGCCGCCCCGAGCCCGGCGAAGATCCACAGCAGCGGCCGCCACGTTCCGGTCCCGGCCGCCACGCCGCCGACCACCGGGCCGAGCGCGACCGCCCCGAAGATCCCGAGGTTCATGACGATCGCGGTGCTACGCAGCTTGTCGGTGCCCCAGCTGAGCACCAGCGGCGGGACCGAGCCGATGAGCATCAGGCCCGTGGCCAGGCCCTGCACGACGTGGCCGGCGATGAAGAGGCCGGAGACCGGCGCCCAGGCGGCGAGCACCGAGCCGGCGACGAACAGCGCGGCGTAGAGCACCAACATGCGCCGCGGGGCGACGCGCGAGCCGATCTGCACGGCGACGACGGCGCCGACCGCGTAGGCGGCGTTGGCCATCCCGGTCGTCAGCTGCAGCGTACGGGCGCTGAGGCCGAGGTCCTTCGCGATCAGCGGCTGCAGCGGCGCCAGCGCGGTCGTCAGCACCAGGTACGGCGTGAGCGCCAGCAGGACCAGCAGGACCGCGCCGACGTAGCGATCGGCCAACGGGCCGCGAGCGCGAGCGGCGAAGGACCGCAGCGAGGTGGTCGCCATGCGCGAGGCCTACCCGTCCTCCGCCACGAACGACCCGTCGGCGCTCCGCCGCACGACCTCCGCGTCCACGGCGCGCAGCGGGTGGCCGTCGGGGCGCTTGCGGAGCTCCAGGCACACCCGCCGCGCGAGCGCGTACGCGACGACCGGGGCCACGAAGAACAGCACGCGGAAGATCCGCACCTGCACCTCGTAGGAGACGCCGAAGGCCAGGAACAACCGGTCGGCGGAGCCCGCGAAGAACACGGTCGCCACCCACGTCAGGAACGCCGTCGCAAACGCCGTGCGCCGCGGGTTGTCGCGCGGACGGTCGAGCAGGTGGTGCTGGGACAGGTCGCGCGTGAAGAGGCGCTGCTCGAGCCACGGCCACGCGTAGAGCACCAGGAACACGACGGTCGGGAACAGCAGCCCGCCGAAGAACGGGTTGGGCACGAGGGTGCGGCCGAACGCGTGGACCTCGAGGTTGGGCATCAACCGCAGGGCGCCGATCAACCACCCCAGGTACCAGTCGGGCTGCGCGCCGTTCTCCCCCAGCCACGGCTCGTAGGGCCCCCACTGCCAGATCGGGTTGATCTGGATGAACGCGCCCAGCAGCACCAGGACGCTCGCCACGGCGGCGAACATCCCGAGCGAGCGCAGCGCGTAGCCGGGCCACAGCGGCGAGCCGACGACGTTGGACTCCCGCCGTCCCGGTCCCGGGAACTGCGTGTGGTGCGGCCGCACGATCAGCGCGAGGTGCACCCCGATCAGCACGGCGATCAGCGCCGGAAGGACGAAGACGTGGACGAAGAACAGCCGCGGGAGGAACGCGCTGCCGCCCGGGAACGGGCCGTCCCAGACCAGGCTGCCGAGCGCGCCGCCGGCGCCCGGGATCGACAGCGCGGCCCCGTTGCCGATCGCCAGGCCCATCCCCGACAGCAGATCGTCGAGCAGCGAGTAGCCGACGTAGCCCTCGAGGATCACGACGCCCAGCAGCGTGACGCCGATCATGTAGTTCAGCTCGCGCGGCTTGCGGAACGCGGCGGTGTAGAAGATCCGCAGCAGGTGCAACACGATGGACACCACGAACACCAGCGCGGCCCAGTGGTGGGTCTGGCGCAGGAGCAGGCCGCCGGGGATCTTGAACGACAAGTCGAGCGCCGAGGCGTAGGCGTTGGAGACCGTGGCGCCGTCCAGCGGCGCGTAAGGCCCGTGCCAGATCACCTCGGTCGAGCTCGCGTCGAAGAAGAGCGCGAGGAACACACCGGTCGCCACGAGGACGAAGAACGAGTACAACGCCATCTCGCCCAGCAGGAACGACCAGTGGTCGGGGAAGACGTAGCGCAGCGCCGCACGCAGCGGCCCCGAGGTGCGCACGCGGTCGCCGACGAACGCGACGGGGTCGTGGTCGGGTTCGTCGCGGTGCCGCACGCCGATCATGCGTGGCGCCCCTTCGTCCCCCACCACGCCGGGCCGACCGACCCCGACAGCGGGCCGGCGGCGACGAGGTTGCGCTGCGCGTCGAGGCGCAGCGGCAGCTGCGGCAGTGGCCGGCCGGCGGGGCCGAAGGTGACCTTGGCGGCGCGCCGCACGTCGAACGTCGAGTAGTGGCAGGGGCAGACCAGCGCGGGCGGGCTCGACAGCGCCTCGTCGGTCGGCTTGCGGTAGAGCGCGACCGCGCAGCCGGCGTGGGTGCAGATCTTGGAGTAGGCCAGCAGGCCCTCGGGGGCCCAGCCGCGGCGGTCGGGCGGCAGCCGCAGGGTCGCCGGCGCGACGCGGACCACGACGACCGGCGAGCCGAGCTCGCGCTTGTCGGCGCCCTCGGGGAAGGCCGTGATGAACGATCCGTCCTCGAGCTCGTCGGCGTTGATCGGCTGGTCGTCCTCGCCGACGAGGCGCCGTCCGGCGCGCCAGGGCGCGTCGTCCAACGCGGAGGCCGACGGGCCGATGGCGGTGACGGTCAGCCCGGCCGCGGCGAGGGCGCCGGCGCCGGCGGTCCCGGCCGCGGCGGTGAGCAGCCCGCGGCGCGAGACGCCGTCGGCGCCGCGGGCGAGCTCCTCCCGCAGCACGGTCTGCTCCTCGCGCGGCTCGCCGATCGGCCGCTCCTCGACCGCGGTCTCGCGGGGCGCGACGCGCTTGCCGCCGAGGACGAGCGCCGCGGACAGGGCCGCGAGCCCCAGCCCGAGTGCGCCGCCGAGCAGCTGGGTGTCGGCGTCGACCGCGATCAGGACGGCGAAGGCGGTGAACAGCACGCCGGCCGCGACGAGCAGCGCGGCGACCGCCGGCTCCCCCCACGGCGGCGAGCCGGTCTCGTAGCGCCGCGGGTCGACGCGGTCCTCCTCGGGCTCCGGCGCGTGCCGGGCGCGCGCTGTTCCGCGGAGAACGCCGACGAGGATCGCCAAGCGCGTGAGCAAGGACCTCATGTCGGGTTGCGCTCCCCGATCAGGCGGGCCACGAGCAGCAGCACGGAGCCCGCGAGCAGGAAGGCCACGAGCCCCTCGGGGATCGGGCCGATGTTGCCGATCCCCCAGCCGCCGCGGTCGGGCGGGTGCTGGGGGATCTCGGTGACGTAGCGGGCGATCGAGTCGACGTCGTGCTGGTCGAGCTGTCGCTCGGAGAAGCGCGGCATCAGGTACGGGCCGACGCGGATCGCCTCGCCGATCTCGCGCGGCGTGGCGTCGCTGAGCGGCGGTGCCACGAGGCCGGGCGCGATCCCGCCCTGCCCCATGATCTGGTGGCAGCCCGAGCAGCTGTCGGTGTAGAGCTTGCGCCCGTCGGCGAGCGAGCCGCGCGCGGGATCGACGGCCGGGATCGACGGTCCGCCGGCGCCGCCGTGCGCGTTCACGTAGGCGATCAGGGCGGTGATGTCGCGCGGCCCGAAGGCGGGTGCGGCGCGCTCGGGCTCGATGCCCGGCCGGGCCAGCGGCATGCGCCCGGTCGTCAGGTAGAAGTCCATCGCCGCGGTGCCGACGCGCTGCAGCGTGGGGCCCCGGCCGGCGACGCCGCGCAGGTCGATCCCGTGGCAGTCCGAGCACGACTGGGCGTAGAGTGCCGCGCCGCGCGCCTGGACCGCGCGGGCCGCTCCGGGGTCCTGCGCGGTGGCGCCGTGAACGCTCCACGCGCAGGCGACGACGCCGAGCGCCACGGCGGCCGGCGCGACCCGCACCGCCCACGGCAGCCGGGCGACGAGCGCCGGCACCCGCCTCATCGTGGGCCTCCCGCCGACAGGCCGCGGGCCTCGCGGACGGTGGCGCGGCGCTCCTCGGCGATGAGCGCGCGCCAGGCGAGGGCGAGCAGCGCGGGCAGGACGACGACCATCCCGCCGACCGACATCAGGCCGCCGGCGAGGTGCTGATCGGCCAGCGCGTCGGTGGTACGCGTGGCGTACGGCGCGTAGACGACGTGCTGCTCGGCGGCGAGGATGGCGCCGAGGACGCCCATCGCGCCCATCGCACCGATCAGCGCGCTGACGGTCGCGGTCGCCGACGGACGGTGCGGCAGCGGGTCGGCGCTGATCAGCGGCAGCCAGAGCAGGAGCGCCGACCACAGCAGCGCGGCGTGCACCGCGCCGTGGACGGCCCCGGAGCGCAGCGCGAGGTCGTAGACCGCCGGCAGGTGGACGGCGGCGAGGACGGACGCGTAGACCCCGACCCCGACCGCCGGGTGCGTGAGGCGACGCAGGATCGGCCGGCGCAACAGCGCGGCGAGCCGGCGGCGGCCGCCGCGCGACGACGCCGCGAACGCCAGCCGGACCGGAGCGCCCGCGACCAGCAGCGGTGCCGCGACCAGCCCGATCAGCTCGTGCTGGACCATGTGCATCGACAACCGACCATCGGCTGCGCGATCCATCCAGCGTGCCGTGGCCACGACCAGCACCAACAGACCCCCCGCCCACGCCGCCGCTGCCCAGCCCGGCCGCCGCCCGACCCGCACGAGGCCCCAGGCGTACAACAACGCTGGCACCAGCACCGCACCGACCGCGCTCATCGCGCCACCCCCGGCCGTCCGCCGCCCCGCAGCAGCCGCCGCGTGGCACGTTGCTCCCGGACCAGCCCGGCGATGCCCAGCACCGCGATCCCCACGCCCGGCCAGAGGATCGCCTGGCCCACGACGGAGCCGACGAGCGCGACGGTCACCCCGCACGCCACGGCGACGCTCGCCACGCTGGAGCGCGGCAGCACCTCGACGCCCAGCGGCTCGTCCTGCGCCGGGACACGGCCCTGCCGCGCCGCCAGCCCCGCCCCCGCGCCGGTCAGCGCCGCGGCCGCGCCCGCGCCGGCCAGCAGCCCCGCGGGCAGCGCGTCGAGGCTCCAGACCGCCACGCCGAGCACGACGACGAGCAGGACCGCCAGGCCCAGGAGCATCAGCGGCAGCGCGCCGGCCCTCACGCGGCGCCCCCGGCCGGCGCCGCTACGGGCGGCCCCACGATCTCCGGCACGCCATCCTCGTCCCCGTGCCGCAGGTCGTCCAGCGGCGCGTAGGAGCGCACCGGCGGCAGCGGCTCGGTGAAGTTCCATCGCGCCGGCGGGCTCGCCGCCGCCCACTCCAGCGAGCAGCCGGTCCCCCACGGATCGGCGGGCGCGTCGGCCGTCCGCAGGAACGAGCCGGCCACGGCGAGCAGGAACACCACCATGCCCGCAGCGATCACGAACGCGCCGACCGTCGAGGCGACGTTGAGCCCCTGCCATCCGGTGCTCGCCGGGTAGTCGGGCAGCCGCCGCGCCATCCCGTCGTACCCGAGGGCGAACTGCGGCAGGAACGTCAGGTTGGTGCCGATCGCCAGCAGCCAGAAGTGCACCCGCCCCAGCCGCTCCGACAGACGTCGCCCGGTGAACTTCGGCCACCACAGGTAGATCCCGGCGAACAGCGCGAACACGCTGCCGGCGAACAAGGTGTAGTGGAAGTGCGCGACCACGATGTAGGAGTCGGTCGCCTGGAAGTCGAGCGTCGGCGACGCGACGAAGATCCCGCTCAGCCCGCCGATCAAGAACTGCACCAGGAACCCGACGACGAACAGCATCGACGCCGTCAGCCGGATCGACCCCCGCCACATCGTCGCGAGGATGTCGAAGTACTCGATCCCCGCCGGCACGATCAGCGCCGTCGAGGTCAGCGTGAACAGCTCCACCGGGATCGCGCCCGTCGTGTACATGTGGTGCGCCCACGCGCTCATCGACAGCGCCGTGAACCCCAGCAGCGCGGGCACGAACGCGCGGTAGCCGAAGAACCGCCGCCCCGAGAAGACCGACGCCGCCTCGGCCGCCATCCCGACGAACGGGAAGAACATCACGTACACCGCCGGGTGCCCGTAGAACCAGAACAGGTTCTGATAGCTGACGGGGTTCAGCAGGGACGCGCCGTGGCGGTCCAGCAGCAGGAGCCCCATCCCGACGATCAGCGACGGGAAGGAGAAGACCACCAACAACGCGGTCGCCAGCGCCGTCCAGGTGAAGACCGGCATCCGCAGCATCGTCATGCCGGGCGCGCGCCGGCGCAGGATCGTCATCAGCACGCACCAGCCCAGGACGATCGCCCCCGCCGTCGCCAGGATCACCCCGCAGATCCACAGGTCCATGCCGGGCCCCGGCGTGCTCGGCGTGTCCGACAGCGGGTCGTAGGCGTACCAGCCCGCGCTCCCGGCGCCCTCGCGCGTGAGCCAGCCCGCCCACATCACGAGGCCGGCCAGCGCGATCAGCCACGAGCCACCCAGCGCCCAGCGCGCGCCCGAGACCGTCGCCGCGCCGACCTGCAGCGGCACCAAGTACACGCAGAACGCCAGCGCGACCGGGATGACGACCAGGAAGATCATCGTCGACCCGTGCATCGTGAACAGCTCGTCGTAGCCGGCGTGGGAGACGACCTGCAGGCCGGGCTCGGCCAGCTCGGAGCGCATCAGCAGCGCCAGCACGCCGCCGGCCAAGAAGAACACCAGCGCCATCACCGCCATCCGCAACCCGATGACCTTGTGATCGGTCGAGGCGAGCGAGGCGATGATCACGCCGCCCCCGCCCCCGCCGCCTGCTGCCGACGCCCACTCAGCCATGCGCGGAACGCGGACGGCGTCCGCACCGACACCGTGAAGCGCATCTGCTCGTGGTACTGCCCGCAGAACTCCGAGCAGCGGTCGTCGCGGTAGTCGATGCCCTTGCGGAACAGCAGGTCGAAGACGTTGGCCCGGCCCGGGATGGCGTCGTACTTGAAGCGCGCCGCGGGGATCCAGAAGGAGTGCACGACGTCCAGCGACGTCAGCCGGAAGCGCACCGGCTGGCCCGCGGGTACGACCAGCACCGGCAGGTGGTCCGGGCCGTCGCCCTGCTCCACGACGCCACCCGGGTAGACGAAGCGCCAGTTCCACTTCGCGGCGACGAGCCCGACGGTCAGCCCGGCCGGCCCCGCGCCGGGGGCCGGTGCCGCGTGCGCGGTCACCCCGTCGACGCGGTGGACCGCGTCGAAGCTCCGCCACACCAGGAACGCGGCGATCAACCCGAGCGCGACCGCGTACCCGAGCTCCAACCGCGGCGCCGACGAGCGGCGCGACGCGACGCGCCCCGTGCCGGCCCGGTCGCGCACGAGGATCACCACGAGCGCGAGCACCACCACCGCGAACACCCCGCCCGCGATCGGGACGTACAGGTCGAAGAGACCGGAGAACGCGCTCCGGGTGTCCGCACCGCTCACGCGCGCCGACATACCCAAGTTGGCCTGTTCGAATGCCTCGATGGCCGTCAGGCAGCCCGAGCGTCGCGCCGCTGCCGCTGCGGAATCACGGTGTACTTGGGATCCCGTGCCGAGGCCTTGCCCGCTTCGAAGATCCCGAACCGCGTGCACGCCGACGCGGCCAGCAGCGCGGCGCCCGCCAGCGCCGCGGCCGGACGGCTCCGGCGTCCCGCGAGCGCGCCGCCCACCGCCCCCGCGACGGTCAGCGTCTTGGCGACCTTCATGAGCCGGCCCGAGCGCCCGGCGCGGTAGGGCTCGGCCACCATCCCCAGCCGCCGTTCCAGGAGCTGGGAGGCGACGAGCTCGCCCGCGGCGCCGAGCAGCGCCAGCCGCCGCGCCGGCCCCGCCTGGTCGACCGGCGCGACCAGCAGTCCCAGCCCCGCCGCGGCCGCCGCCGCGCTGCCGACGAAGACGAACGGCATCTCGCGGTGCCCGTCGTGCCACGCCGGGACGGCCGTGCTGCACATCAGCACCGCGGTGTACGACGCGACCGCAGGCCCGAGCGTCGCGGCCGTGGCCGTCGCCACCCGGCCGAGGGGACGGGCCCGCCCCGTCACGTCACACGCCGCGGCGACGCCGGCCGCGGGCGCGTAGGCCGAGAGGAGCCAGACACCGACGCTCATCGGCGAGGTCACCTTGAACACGCGCAACATGTTCAAGAACCGCGACGGGCGCCCGAGGTCGTGGACCAGCGCCACGAGCGACAGCGAGATCGCGCCGGCCGCGCCGACCTTCGCGCCGCGCGCCAGCGCGGGCCGCCCCGTGAGCTCGGCGCCCGCGGCCAGCACCGACGACGCGCCCGCCAGCCCGCCGAGGAAGAAGTAGCCGGCGATGTCGAGCGCCGCCCAGGTCGGCTCGTTGAGGATCGCGCGGCCGTAGTAGGAGGTGAACTCCGGCTCGTCGCGGCGCTTGCGCCGCCGGCGGCCCGGGCTCACGTGCGCGTCGCGCTCCGGCCGGTCGCCGACCGCGCCGTCCTTGGTCACGCCCGACGTGTTCATCGCCGCCGACCCGCGAACGTCGACGCGACGCCCACCGCCAGCAGCCCCGCCGCGACCGCCGCGTGGCGCCACATCGCAGGCAGGTCGCGCGTCGTGACCACCGGGTCCGGCGGCAACCCGTACACCTCGGGCTCGTCCAGCAACAAAAAGAACGCGCCGTCGCCGCCGACGCCGTCGGCCGGGTCGTGCCCGTAGAGCTGTGCGTCCTCCACGCCGGCCGCGTGCAGCGCCTCGACCCGCTCGCCGGCACGCTCGCGCAGCTCGTCCAGCGGTCCGAACTGGATCGAGTTGGTCGGGCAGCTCTTGGCGCACGCCGGCTCCTGGCCGACGCCGAGGCGGTCGTAGCAGAGGGTGCACTTGTGGGCCCCGCCGTCCTCCTCGCGGATGGCGACGACGCCGTAGGGGCACGCCGGGACGCAGTAGCCGCACCCGTTGCAGACATCGTCCTGCACGACGACGGTCCCGAACTCGGTGCGGAAGAGCGCGCCGGTCGGGCAGACGTCGAGGCAGGCCGCGTGCGTGCAGTGCTTGCAGACGTCGGAGGCCATCAGCCAGCGGAAGTCGCCGGGCGCGTCGGTCGCGATCTCGCGCTGCTCGATGAACGCCACGTGGCGCCAGGTGTCGGCGCTCAGCCCCTGGGTGTTGTCCATGGACATGCCCGTGAAGTCCAGGCCGTCCTCCGGGACCGAGTTCCACTCCTTGCACGCGACCTCGCAGGCCTTGCAGCCGATGCACAGCGAGGTGTCGGTGAAGAACCCCATCCGCGGCGGCGCATCCTCGTAGCCCGTGTCGCGCGCCGGGTCGACCTGCACGATGTTCAGGACGTCGCTCACGATCCCCTTCCCGTCTGCTCGGTGATGCCCGCCCGCGAGATGTAGGACTCGACCAGCGCCCGCCGCTCCGCGCCCCGCGGCCGCCGGCCCGGCCGGATGTCGGCGGTCAGCGCCTTGACCTCCTGGATGTGCACGTTGGGATCGAGCGCCATCGAGCTCAGCTCGTTCATCGCGTCCCCGCGCACGTGGCCGTTGGGGCCCCAGTGCCACGGCATCCCGATCTGGTGGATCGTCCGGCCGTCGATGCGCAGCGATCGCATCCGGTCGGTCACCAGCACGCGCGCCTCGACCGCCCCGCGGGCGGTGACGACCGTCGCCCAGCCCGCGTTCTCCAGGCCCCGCTCGGCGGCCAGCGCGGGCGACACCTCGCAGAACATCTCCGGCTGCAGCTCGGCCAGGTAGGGCACCCAGCGGCTCATCCCGCCGGCGGTGAAGTGCTCGGTGAGCCGGTAGGTGGTCACGACGTAGGGGAACACGTCCGCGCCCGGCTCGCTCCCGCTCGGGTGGTAGCCGTTGCCCGGCCGGCCGTAGGTCGTGCGCGGCGGGTTGCGCTGCCGCGCGTAGAGCGGGTTGTCGATCGGCGACTCCTGCGGCTCGTAGTGCGTCGGCAGCGGCGCGTCGGCCAGGCCGGCCGGGACGAACAGCCAGCCCTTGCCGTCGGCCTGCATGATGAACGGCTCGTGGCCGGCGATCGCCTCCGGGCCGCGCGCGTCGTCGCCGGGCCGGTAGTCGGGGCGCTTGTCGGGCTCGAAGTCGGGCACGTCGTGGCCCGTCCACGCGCCCTGCTCCTCGTCCCACCACACGAGCGCCTTGCGCGCGCTCCACGGCTTGCCGTCGGGGTCGGCCGACGCGCGGTTGTAGAGGATCCGCCGGTTCGCCGGCCACGCCCAGCACCACTCGGCGGCGATCCAGTCCTGCTCGCGCTCGGGCTTGCGGCGCGCGGCCTGGTTGACGCCGTCGGCGTAGACCCCGCAGTAGATCCAGCACCCGCAGGCCGTCGAGCCGTCGTCGCGCAACTGCTGGTACTTCGAGAGCGGCCGGCCGTCGGCGCCGTAGCCGTTGATCTCGGCCAGCACGGCCTCGGCGCTGGGCTCGTCGTGCGGGCCGTGGGTCGGGTAGTCCCAGGTGAGGTCGAGGACGGGCCGGTCCATCTCGTCGGCCGAGTCCGCCAGCCGCTCGCGGATCCGCCTGCCCAGGTGGTGGATGAACCACAGCTCGCTGCGCTGGTCGCCGGCCGGCTCCTGCGCGGCGTGGTGCCACTGCAGCATCCGCTGGGTGTTGGTGAAGCTGCCGTCCTTCTCGATGTGCGCGGCGGCCGGCAGGAAGAACACCTCGGTGCCGATGTCCTCCGTGCGCAGCTCGCCCGACTCGATCTCGGGGCCGTCCTTCCACCATGTCGCGCTCTCGATCAGCGAGAAGTCCCGGACGACCAGCCAGTCGAGGTTGGCCATGCCGAGCCGCTGCAGGCGGGTGTTGGCCGAGCCGACGGCCGGGTTCTCGCCCATCAGGAAGTAGCCCTTGCAGCGGCCCTCGAGCTGCTCGATCACCGTGTCGTAGGTGCTGTGGCCGCCGGTCAGCCGCGGCAGGTAGTCCCAGCAGAAGTCGTTGTCCTCGCGCGCGGCGCTCCCCCACCACGCCTTCAGCAGGCTCACCGTGTAGGACGACATGTTGCCCCAGTAGCCCTTCTCGGCCTTGTCGGCGGCGACGTAGGACTGCAGGTCGTCGTGCTCGTGGGCGTGCGGCATCGGCAGGTAGCCGGGCAGCAGGTCGTACAGCGTGGGGATGTCGCTGGAGCCCTGGATCGACACGTGGCCGCGCATCGCCATGATCCCGCCCCCCGGGCGGCCGATGTTGCCCAGCAGCAGCTGCAGCACCGACGCCGCCCGGATGTACTGGACGCCGACGGTGTGCTGCGTCCAGCCGACGGCGTAGACGAACGCGCTCGTGCGCTCGCGGCCCGAGTTGGCGGTCAACGCCTCGCAGACCTTCAAGAACGTGTCCTGCGGCACGCCGCACGTGCGCTCGACCATCTCGGGCGTGTACCGCGCGTAGTGGCGCTTGAGGATCTGCCAGACGCACCGTGGATCCTGCAGCGTCGGGTCGGTGTCGGGCTGCGGCACCGCCTGGCCGCCGGAGCCGTGCGACTCGCCGTGGCCCGACTCGCTGACCGACGGGCGGTGCGCCTCGGCCGCCGAGTCGCTCTCGCGCTCGCCCGAGGCGGCCTGCACGGTCGCTCCCTGGTACTGCCAGCTGGAGCCCGTGTAGGCGCCCTTCTCCGGGTCCCAGCCCGAGAACAGGCCGTCGAGGTCCTCGGTGTCGCGGAAGTCCTCGTTGATGATCGCCGAGGCGTTGGTGTAGGCCTCCACGTACTCGCGGAACTCCTTGCCCTCCGTCAGCACGTGGTTGATGATCCCGCCGAGGAACGCGATGTCGGTCCCCGCGCGCGTGGGGACGAACAGGTCGGCCAGCGCGCTGGTGCGGCTGAAGCGCGGGTCGACGTGGATCACCGTCGCACCGCGCGCCTTGGCCTCCATCACCCACTGGAACGCGACCGGGTGCGCCTCGGCCATGTTGGAGCCCTGGATGACGATGCAGTCGGCGTGCTCCAAGTCGCGAGGGAACGTCGTGGCGCCGCCTCGACCGAACGACGTGCCGAGCGCGGCGACCGTCGAGCTGTGGCACACGCGCGCCTGGTTCTCGATCTGGATGACCCCCAACGACGTGAACAGCTTCTTGATGAGGTAGTTCTCCTCGTTGTCGAGCGTCGCGCCGCCGAGGTGCGCGAAGCCCATCGTCCGGCGCACGCGCTTGCCCTCGGCCTCCCACTGCCAGCCCTCGCGCCGGGCGGCGAGCACCCGGTCGACGATCATGTCCATCGCCGTGTCGAGGTCCAGCGCCTCCCACTCGGTGCCGTGCGGCCGGCGGTAGAGGACCTGCTGCTCGCGCGCGTCGCCCGTCGTGAGCTGCAGCGTCGCCGCGCCCTTGGGGCACAGCCGCCCGCGGCTGGTCGGCGAGTCGGGATCGCCCTCGATCTGGACGACCTTGTCGTCCTTGACGTACAAGTTCTGCCCGCAGCCCACCGCGCAGTAAGGGCAGACCGACTTGACGACGCGATCGGCGGTCGCCGTGCGCGGTTCGAGCGTCGCCGACCGGCGCGACTGCGCGGCCGCGCCACGGCCGGTACGGTCCGGGCCGCGCAGCTGACGGACGAGGGGCCAGGCGTTCAGCGGCGAGAACATCGCCGCAGCCGTACCCGACGGCCGGGACGCGCAACCATGGGGTCAGCCCTCGGGATGGTGGAGCGTGGACCGGCCCCGCTCGGCGACCCAGCGGACGACGTTCTCGTCGCGCGTCGGGTTGTGCGCCGGCGGGTTGGCGAGGTGCTGCGTGCTCGTGCCCAGGACGCCGGGGCGGGCTCGATCGGCCGTGGCGAGGCCACCGCTACCGTCGGCGGCCAAGCCGGTCGCGATCAGGTAGGCCTGGCCGGGTGGGACGCCGAGGCGGGCCCCGGCGACGACGTAGTCAGGGACGCCGCCGGCGGCGGCTGCTGCGGCGAGGGATTGCTCGCGGGTCGGCACTCGCCGACTCAGCGCGCTGCGCGAAGCGCGTCGATGAGCTCGCCCTTGCCCATCTTCGAGCGGCCGACGATCTGCTTCTCGCGCGCGAGGTCGTGGAGCTGCGGGCGCGTGCGATCCTCGAGCCGGTGACCGGCCTCGCCGCCGCGCGCCCGCGCCTTGGCGCCCTGCTTGCCCATGTCGCTGCGCGTGCTCGCCGGGAGGTTGGCCAGCGTGCGCTGCGACCGGGCGGCGCTCTGCGCCTTCTTGACGTTGCGCTTGGCGGCCTGGGTCTGCTTGGTGGTGGCCATGTCGGTCGTCCTTCCCGCCGCACGCGGCGAGTCAGGCGGCCGTCGTCGTCCCGGGTCCGGCGACGGACCTGGACGACATGTCGGCGCGGGAGAGCGGAGAGACCGATGGCATGGAAGGCGGAATCGCACTCTTCTTGTTGTTCATCATCATCGTGGTCGCCCTCGTACTGGCGTTCTTCTTCACCGGTCTGGGCGCCTCGGTCGGGGCGTACCGCGAGCGGCGCTCAGGACGCAAGCCACCGCGGCCCACGCACGCCGTGGTCAGCGATGACGGCTCCTCGACGGCCAAGCCCGGCGACCACCTGCCGGAGTAGCCCGGTCCCGCCGGCGCGGCCCGCGCCGTGCCGTGCCGCAGCCGCGTTGAGCACTCCGCACCGGCGGGTACAGCGCTCGCATGACGAACATCGGGATCTTCCTGTCCAGCGAGGAGCAGACCGCCAAGCGCCTCGTCGACATCGCCGTCAAGGCCGAGGACGCCGGCTTCCGGGACTTCTGGATCTCCGACCACTTCCACCCGTGGCTCGACCGCCAGGGCGAGTCGCCGTTCGTCTGGTCGACGATCGGTGCGATCGCCGCCGCCACCCGCGAGGCGCACGTGACGACCGCCGTGACCTGCCCGACCGTGCGCATCCACCCGGCGATCGTCGCCCAGGCCGCAGCGACCAGCGCGACCCTGCTCGACGGGCGCTTCGCCCTCGGCGTCGGCACCGGCGAGGCGCTCAACGAGCACATCCTCGGCGATCCGTGGCCGGGCATCGAGCAGCGGCTGAGCATGTTGGAGGAGTCGGTGGCGATCATGCGCGAGCTGTGGGCCGGGGGCAACGTCTCCTACGACGGCGAGCACTACACCGTCGACCGCGCGCGCCTCTACTCGCTCCCCGACGAGCCGCCGCCGGTGCTCGTCTCCGCGTTCGGCCCGGAGGCCGCCGCGACCGCCGGGCGCATCGGGGAGGGCTACATCAACGTCGCTCCCGACCCCGACCTGCTGCAGGCCTACCGCGACGCCGGCGGCACCGGCCCGGCCCACGCCGGAATGAAGATCTGCTGGGGCGCGGACGAGGCGG
>DASYBY010000360.1:0-19243 GCA_036500525.1 Baekduia sp.
CCCCTGGTGGTCTCCGAGCTTGACATCGCCGAGCGGCGCTTGCCAAGATGCGGAAAGGTCTACCACATACCGTAAAGCTCATCCACCACCAGGAGCACCCCAAATCGTGAACGCGAGCACCGTCACGTCGCTGGCCCAGGACCTGTTCGACGCCGAGCGCGGACGCACCGCGCTGACGCCGATCAGCGAGCGACACCCCGAGCTGACCCCCCGCGACGCCTACGCCGTCCAGGAGGGCTACGCCGACCTGCGCCGCGCCGGCGGCGCGCGCCTCGTCGGGCGCAAGATCGGCGCCACCAGCGAGGCCATCCAGAAGCTCTTCGCCATCGACACCCCCGACTACGGCCACATCTTCGACGACATGATCGTGCCCGACGGCGGCACGATCCCGCGCGACGAGCTGATCCAGCCGATGGTCGAGCCGGAGCTGGCCTTCGTCCTCGATCGCGAGATCCGCGGCCCCGGCGTCACGCGCGCCGACGTCCTCGACGCGACCGCCGCGATCATCCCCTGCCTGGAGATCATCGACAGCCGGATCGTCGACTGGAAGATCGGCTACGTCGACACGGTCGCCGACAACGGCAGCAGCGCCCGCGTCATCCTCGGCACGCCGATCGAGCGCCCCGACCTCGACCTCGCCGCGCAAGTCACCATCTTGTCGCGCAACGGCGAGGAGGTCGAGCGCGCGACCGGCGCCGCCGTCCTCGGCCACCCCGCCGACTCCGTCGCCTGGCTGGCCAACGCGCTCGGCGAGTACGGACACGCCCTCGAGGCCGGCGCCTACGTGCTGTCGGGCTCGTTCACCACCGCGGTGCCCGCCGAGGCCGGCGACACCTTCCAGGCCGACTTCCCCGGCGCGGGCTCCGTCTCGTGCCGCTTCTCGTAAGGAGCATGAACCCCATGACGACAACGACGTACCCCGGCGTGCTGACCGCCGCCTCCATGGAAGCGCTCATGCGCACCTACTTCGACGCCTGCAACGCGGCCGACGTCGACGCGATGATGGCCTGCTTCGAGCCCGACGCCGTGCACTACTTCCCGCCGGGGATGTACGACGGCCCGTTCCGCGGCTCCCGCACGATCGCCGAGCGCTGGGCGCAGGCGGTGGCCGAGCTCGGCTCGGTGTGGACGGTCGACTGCATCGCGACCGATCCCGCCCGCGGCCGCGCGGTGATGGAGTGGACCCACTTCAAGTCCTACAAGGACACGATCCTGCGCGGCGACGAGTGGTACGTCTTCGATGCGGAGTCCGGGCTGATCCGCGAGATCCGCGCGTACTACGCCTCGCCGCAGGACGCCGGCCTCGACCGCCTGGAGCTCGGCGGCTTCGACTACGCCGGCCGCGAGTACGCCACCGTCTCGCCGATCGAGCGCACGCGATGACCGGCCCGCACCCGCTGCTGGCCAACCCCCACGCCGAGCTGTTCCGCCGCACCACCGCGCGCAGCCACCGGTCCTCGTCGTATGACCGCACCGGCGCCAACACCGACTACATCAACATCGAGGCCGGCGAGACCGCGATCCTGCTGGACGCCGAAGGCCCCGGCTGCGTGACGCACTTCTACTGCGCCATGGTCCTGCCCGACCTCCCCGACTACCGCAACGCGATCCTGCGCTGCTACTGGGACGGCGCCGACACGCCGTCGGTCGAGGTGCCGCTCGGCGACTTCTTCGGCCTCGCGCACGCCCGCGTGCGGGAGTTCACCAGCGCCATGGTCGCGGTCAACCCCGGCTTCGGCTCCTCGCACGGGCTCAACGCCTACTTCCCGATGCCCTTCGGCGACGGCGCGCGGATCACGCTGGAGAACCGCGGGACCGAGGCGCTCGGCGGTCCGCTGAAGGCCTTCTGGTTCCACGTGGAGTACGAGACCTACGCCGAGCCGCTGCCCGACGACGTGCTGCGCTTCCACGCCGGCTACCGCCAGGAGCGCCCGACGCAGCCCGCCACCGACCCGCCGAACATCACGCTGCACGGCGCGCCGAACCTGACCGGCGACGACAACTACGTCGCGCTCGACACGCAGGGCGAGGGCCGGATGGTCGGCCTCGTGCTGCAGGTCGACAACGTCAACGGCGCCCGCTGGTACGGCGAGGGCGACGACATGGTGTTCATCGACGGCGAGGCGTTCCCGCCGTCGATCCACGGCACCGGAACCGAGGAGATCTTCGGCGGCGGCGCCTGCCCGGCGACCGAGTACTCCTCGCTCTACTCGGGCTTCCACCTCATCGAGTCCCCGCAGTTCGACGGCCTCGTCGGCATGTACCGCTGGTACGTCCCCGACCCCATCCACTTCTCCAGCGCGCTGCGGTGGACGGTCGAGCACGGGCACGCCAACAACTTCGGGTCCAACTACAGCTCGGTGGCCTACTGGTACCAGACGCCCGGGGCGCAGCTGCCGGCGCTCCCGCCCGCGCAAGACATGCAGCCGCCCCTGGGCGACGGCTACCAGGAGGCGCGCGACCTGCTCTTCGAGACCGCCCAGCACGAGCTCGGCAACCGCGTCCCCGAAGAGCACGACGCCGGCTTCTTCGCCGCCTGCATGGCCGGCGCGGCCTTCTACCGCGGCGACTGGGCGCAGACGCTGATCGACGTCAACAAGATGCGCGAGGGGCGCCGATGAGCACCGGCGCCGCCCGCCAGACCCCGGTCCCCGGCTGGGAGCGCGGCACCGGCTGGGGCTGGATCTGGGGCGACGACGACCAGGCGGGGGCGCTCAACGCGATCACCCCCGCCTCGGTGGTCGAGTCGCTGTCGACCGTCGCCGAGGGCCGGACGTTCGACCTCGGCCTGACGATCGAGCGCCAGTCGTTCATCCCGGCCGCGCACTGCTCGACCGAGGTGGTGGCCTACCGCACGCCGCGCGGGCTGCGCAGCCAGACCGACTTCCCCGGCTTCGAGGATCCCGAGGGCGTGAGCTTCAACACGTCGATGGTGGTGATCTCCGACCACACCGGGACGCAGATCGACGGGCTCTGCCACGCCACGTTCGGCGCCGACAACCACTGGTACAACGGCTACACCGACGACCGCTCGGGCCGGGACTTCGGCCCGACCGACGCGGCGGCGGAGAACATCCGGCCGATCGTCGTCAACGGCGTGCTGGCCGACGTCGCCGGCCACCTCGGCGTCGACGAGCTGGAGGCGAGCTTCGCCATCGACGAGACGCTGCTGGCCGCGACGCTCGCCGCGCAGGGCGTCGACCTCGCTCCGGGCGAGGCGCTGTTCGTCCGCACCGGCGCGCTGCGCCACTGGGCGGGGACCGGCCGCGACCACCAGGCGCTCGCCGGCCCCGACACCGCCGGCATCACGCTGAGCGCCGCGCGCTGGCTGGCCGAGGAGAAGGGCGCGATCCTCGTCGCGTCCGACACCTCGACCCTGGAGGTCGTCCCGCCGGCCGACGGCGACAACGCCTCGCCCGTCCACAAGTACCTGCTCGTCGACCAGGGGGTCCACATGGGAGAGCTGCACTACCTGGAGGACTTGGCCGCCGCCGGCGCGCACCGCTTCTGCTACGTCGCGCTGGCCCCGAAGATCCGGGGCACGACGGCGGGCTTCGCCATGCGACCGATCGCGCTGGTCTAGGCGCCGATGCGCATCACCGGCATCCGCACGGTCCTCTACGAGTACGAGCTGACACGCCCGCTGGGCGACGTCAACCTGCCCGGGGGCTTCCGCCACGGCGCCGACCTGGCGGTCTTCGTCGACACCGACGAGGGGCTCACCGGCACGACCATCGGCTCCGGCGGCGCCGCCGGCCCGATCGCGTTCCTCGCCGAGCTGCTGACCGGCCGCGATCCGCTCGCGGTCCGGGCGCTGTGGCAGCTGATGGTCGCCGCGGCGTTCAAGGGCGGCAAGGCCGGCTCGATCGGCCTGGCGGTCAGCGCGATCGACTGCGCGCTCTGGGACCTGCGGGCCAAGGCCCACGGCGTGCCGCTCTTCCGCGAGCTGGGCGCCGACTCGGGCCGCGTCCCGGCCTACGCCAGCGGCCTGGACTCCCCGCTCGACGACGCCGAGCTGGACGTGTTCTACCGCCGGATGGCCGCCCAGGGCATCGCCACCGGCAAGCTCAAGGTCGGCCGCGACCGCGAGGACGACCTGCGCCGGCTGGGGATCATGCACGACGCGCTGGCGACCTCGGGCCGCCCGCCGCTGCTCGCCGTCGACGCCAACGAGTTCTGGTCGCCCAAGCAGGCCGTGCAGCGCATCGCCGAGCTGGAGCGCGAGCACGAGCTGGCGTGGGTCGAGGAGCCCGCGCGGCGCTGGGACCACGCGGGGCTGCGCCAGGTGTCTGACCATGTCAACGCTCCGGTCGCCACCGGTGAGAACCTCCAGGAGGTCCGGGAGTTCGTGCCCCTGCTGGTCAACAACGCCGTCGACCTCGTGCAGGTGTCGGTGTCGACCACGGGCGTCACCGGGGCGCTGCAGATCGGCGAGCTGGCCGCCGCCTTCGACCGGCCGGTCGCGCTGATGAACTGCCCGGGGCGCTTCGCCGCGCACGTCGCGGCCGCGCTGCCCAACCACACCATGATGGAGGTCATCGACGCCGGGCGGGACGCCGCGCTGACCGGTCAACCGCCGGTGCAGGACGGCCACATCGTCCTGTCCGACGACGTACCCGGCTCCGGCGTGGAGTTCGATCCCGAACGCCTCGAGGCGCTGCGGGTCACCGCGGCCAGTGGCACCAACCTCGCCAACGCCTACCGGCGCGCGACGGACGCGGGGATGGTCGGATGAGCGTCGATCCGCTGGAGCGCCGCCGCCTCGGGAAGACCGACGTCATGGTCCCCGTGCTCGGCCTGGGCACCGCGCCCCTCGGCGGCTGGCCGACCGCCGTGCCGCGCGAGCAGGGCGTCGCCACCGTGCAGCGCGCGTGGGACGCCGGCGTGCGCTACTTCGACACCGCCCCGTTCTACGGGCACGGCAACTCGGAGGGCTTCGTCGGCGCCGTCCTCGCCGCGCAGCCGCGCGAGAGCTTCACGCTCTCGACCAAGGTCGGCCGCCTGCTGGTGCCCGGCTCGGGCGCGTCGGAGCTGTTCGCCGGCACGCCGCCGCTGGAGCCGGTCCTCGACTACTCCGCCGAGGGCACGCGGCAATCGCTGCGCGAGAGCCTCGACCGGCTCGGCTTGGACCGCATCGACATCGCGTTCATCCACGATCCGGACGAGCACCACGAGGCAGCGCTGGAAGGCGCCTTCCACGCCCTCGCCGAGCTGCGGGCCGAGGGCCGCCTCGGGGCGATCGGCGTCGGCATGAACTGGTCCGAGCCGCTGGCGCGCTTCGCCCGCGAGGCCGAGTTCGACTGCTTCCTGCTGGCCGGCCGCTACACGCTGCTGGAGCAGGGCGCCCTGGACGAGCTGCTGCCCGAGGTCACCGAGCGGGGCATGTCCATCGTCGCCGGAGGGGTATACAACAGCGGTGTGCTGATCGATCCGCGACCCGGCGCCCACTACGACTACGCCCCCGCCGCCCCGGAGGTCATCGCCCGCGCCCAGGCGCTGCAGGCGGCGTGCGCCGAGCTCGACGTGCCGCTGCGCGCGGCGGCGATCCAGTTCCCGCTGGCGCACCCCGCGGTCGCCTCGGTCGTGGTCGGCGCGCGGACCCCGCAGGAGGTCGACGACAACCTCGCGATGCTCGCCGTCGACATCCCCGGCGAGCTGTGGGACACCCTGCGCGAACGAGGACTGCTGCGCCCCGACGCACCGACACCATGAGCGATCCCCTCACCGACGGCGCCAACGGCGCACTAGAATCACGCCCGGCAATGGCTATCGACACCATCGACGCTCAGGATCCGGCCAGGCGTGTCCTGAGCTCGGTCGCCAACGCGCTCCGTGTCCTCGAGTACCTCGTCGAGGTGGGCGAGTCGGGGGTCTCGGAGATCGGCCGGGAGGTCGGCGTAACGGTCGGCACCTCCCACCGCTTGGTGGCCACGCTCGTCGCGGCCGGCTTCGTGGAGCAGAACGCGGCCAACCGCCGCTACCGGCCCAGCCGCAAGTTCGCCGCGATGGCCCACAAGGTGCGCCCGCCGCTCAACGCGCGCGACATCGCCCACCAGTACCTGGTCGATCTCGTCGGCGTCGTCGACGAGACGGTGAACCTGGCGATCCTCAGCGACACCAACGTGTTGTACGTCGACAAGGTCACCTCCGACCGGCCGTTCGGCATCGAGGCCAAGATCGGCTCGCGGCTGCCGGCGTACTGCACCGCGCTGGGCAAGGTGTTGGTGTCGCACCTCGAGCCGGGGCTGTGGAAGACCTACTTGAAGCGCTCGGGCCAGCCGTCGGCGCTGGAGAACGCGCCGCCGCCGCCGTCGCTGCCCGCCTACCGCGCGGAGCTGGCCGCGGTGCTCGAAGTGGGCTACGCGATGGACGCCGGCGAGTATTTGTCCGACGTCTTCTGCATCGCCGCGCCGATCGTCGGCCCCGAGGGCGAGGTCACCGCGGCGCTCAGCATCTCGGCGCCCCGCTCGCGCTTCGAGGCCAACCGCGAGCACTTCGTCGCCGAGGCGCAGCGGACGGCCGCCACCCTCTCGGAGACGCTCAGCGAGCTCGGCCTGCCGGAAGACCCGCGCGAGTTCGTGCCCGCCGGCGTCAGCGCCTGAGCCGCACCCCACACACCCTTCCGTTTTTCTTCTCGTCTAGAAGAAACGTGCTCCGCATGTAAGGAAAACCTCTTGACACGGGTCCTCCCGGTGGGCAGACTTCCGTAGAGGCGAAAGCCTTTACGAATGGACGTAACCCTAGGAGGGGTCGTGATGGGTCGTAGTGGCATCAAGAGCTTCGCGCTCGTAGTGGGGGGAACCCTCGTGGTCGCGTGTGGGGCAGCCGGTTGCGGCGGCTCTTCGACGCAGAACCCGGCGCCCTCGGGAGCGGCCTCGGCCGCGGGCAGCACGAGCGGCGCCGCGGCGCCGACGGGCAAGCCCGTCCGGGGCGGGAAGCTCGTCCTCGGCGTGGACTCCGAGCCGGTCGGCTTCGATCCCGCCACGGACGTGGTGCCGTCGCCCGGCTCGGCCTCGATCACCGACGCGGTGTTCGACACGCTGACCGCGCCGACCAAGGACGGGTCCTACCAGCCGTACCTGGCCAAGTCGATCACGCCGAACGCCGACTCGACGGTCTGGACCATCGGGCTGCGCCCCGACCTGAAGTTCGCCGACGGCACGCCGATCGATGCTGCTGCGGTCAAGGCCAACCTCGATCGCCAGAAGCTCCACGGGTTCCAGGGCTTCCCGGACATGAAATCGGCGACGGTCGTCGACCCGCTGACCGTCAAGGTCACCATGAACAACGCGTGGGGCTCGTTCCCCGCGGCGCTCGCGTCGCAGCGCGGCTGGATCTACTCGCCGACCGCCGTCAAGAAGCTCGGCAAGGCCTTCTCCGCGCACCCGGTGGGCAGCGGCCCGTTCGAGGTCGAGAAGTGGACGCGCGGCAGCTCGATCCTCCTCAAGCGCAACCCCAACTACTGGCGCAAGGGCCTCCCCTACCTCGACCAGGTCGAGTTCCGCATCATCCCCGACGACAGCGCGCGCCTCGACGCCCTGAAGTCCGGGGACCTCGACTCGGCCCAGATCGCGTCGAAGGACATCTCCACCCTCTCGACGGGCGACTTCCACGTCCAGCAGGCCACGGCGTACGTCGACCTCTTGTACCTCAACACGACCAAGCCGCCGCTGGACAACGTGAACGTCCGTCGTGCGCTGGCCTACGCCTTGAACCGCAAGGCCATCATCAACACCGCGTGGGCGGGCGTCGGCCCGGTCGCCGACGGCCCCGGGGCGCCGACCAACCCGTACGCGGCGAAGGTGAACTTCCCCAGCGACGACCAGGCCAAGGCCAAGCAGCTGGTCGCCGGCTACGGCAAGCCGGTCGACGTGACGCTGTCCAGCCAGAACGACCCGACCTCCCAGCTGTTCGCCCAGAGCGTGCAGAGCATGTGGAAGTCCGCGGGGATCAACGCCAAGCTCGCGTCGCCGAGCGAGGCCGGCGCCCACGCCGACCAGGTCATCGGCGGCAAGTACCAGGCGGCGACGTTCGGCTTCCCGCCCTTCCTGGACCCGGACTCGTGGTGGAGCCAGATCATCGCCTCCAAGGGCGCGATCAACGTGATGCACTACAAGGACCCGATCATCGACGCCGCGCTGGCCAAGGCGCACTCGCTGTCGGACACCAACGCGCGGAAGGCGCAATACGCCATCATCGAGCGCCGGATGGCCGATCAGGTGTACGCGATCTTCGTGCACGGCGACGTCGTCGCCGAGGGCGCGGCCGCCGACGTCGGCGGGCTCGGCGGCATGACGCTGCCGGAGGGCCAGCCCGCGCCCTGGGGGCAGGAGTACCGGATCCCGTTCAACACCGACTCGATGTGGAAGCAGCCGGCGAACTGACGCCGGCCGCCCCGCGACGGAGGATCACCGTGACTCGTGGTGTAGTGGTACGCCTGGCCAGGTTGGTCATCACCCTGCTGGCGGTCAGCTTCGGCTCGTTCCTGCTGCTCAACCTGCTGCCCGGAGACCCGGCGACCCAGATCCTGGGGCTCGTCAACATCAACCCCGCCAACATCGCCCGTGTGCATCGCGAGCTCGGCCTCGACAAACCGCTGCTGCAGCGGTTCGTCGACTGGCTGGGCGGCGTGCTCACGGGCGACTGGGGGGAGTCGTACCGCACGCATGAGCCGGTGCTGGGCACGATCCTCGACCGGCTGCCGCTCACGCTGGAGCTGACGCTGCTCGCGCAGTTCGTCGCGCTCCTCACGGCGGCCGTCATCGCGCTCGTCAGCGCCCCGCGGCCCGGCTCGGTCGTGGATCGCGCCTCGTCGGCGACGTCGTTCGGGATGCTCTCGCTCCCGAACTTCGTCCTCGGCCTGGGGCTCATCTACTTCCTGGCCGTGCAGACCGGCGGGTGGCTGCCGGCGACCGGGTACGTCCCGGCGTCGGAGAGCCTCACCGACAACCTGCGCTCGATGGTCATGCCGGTCCTGACGCTGGCCGCGGCGCCCGCCGCGGTCTACGCACGGATGCTGCGGAGTGAGCTGATGGTGACGCTGCAGGAGGACTACATCGCGTTCGCGCGGGCCAAGGGCCTGTCGCCGCGCTACATCCTGCTGCGCCACGCGCTCAGACCGTCCTCCCTGCCGCTGCTGACACTCAGCGGCATCAACTTCGGAGCGCTGATGGGCGGCGCGTTCGTGATCGAGAACCTCTTCGCGCTGCCGGGGGTCGGCTCGCTGGGCATCGACGCGATCTACCGCCACGACTACCTCGTCGTCCAGGGCGTCGTGCTCTTCATCACGCTCATGTACGTGTTGGTCAACTTCGGCGTCGACCTGCTCTACAGCACGGTCGACCCGCGTGTCCGGCAGGCGGGCGCATGAGCGCCATCGGCCACGAGGTCCACGAGCTGGGCCAAGAGCCCGACGGCCTCGCGTCGCTCGCCGTCGCCCCCACCGGCCGCCGCGTGCCGCCGTTCGGGCTGCTGCTCGCCGGCGGCTGGCTCGTCCTGCTCGTCGGCGCCGCGATCCTCGCCGGGCTGCTGCCGCTGCACGACCCGCAGGCGCCCGACGCGTTCGCGCCCCGCTCGGGCATGACCTCCGCGCACTGGCTCGGCACCGACCAGCTCGGGCGCGACCTGCTCTCGCGCGTCATCTACGGCGCGCGCGTCTCGCTGGTCGTCGCGTTCACGGCGACCGCGCTCGCGGCCGTCGTGGGCAGCACGCTCGGCCTCATCGCCGGCTACGCGCGCGGCATGACCGAGACCATCATCATGGGCTTCGTCGACATCATGTTGGCCTTCCCGGCGCTGATCCTCGCGCTCAGCCTGACGTCGTTCCTCGGGGCCAGCGAGCTGAACGTGATCATCGCGATCGCCGTGCTCGCGGTGCCGTCGTTCGCCCGCGTCGTGCGGGCGCAGACGCTCTCGCTGACCACGCGCGAGTACGTGCGCGCCGCCCGCTCGCTGGGCGCCGGCCGGACGCGCATCCTCGCCTTCGAGCTCGCGCCCAACCTGGCGCCGGCGATCTTCGCCTACGCCTTGGTCGTCGTCGCGATCGCGATCGTCATCGAGGGCACGCTGAGCTTCCTCGGCCTCGGCGTCCCGGCGCCGACGCCGTCGTGGGGCGGGATGATCAGCGCGGGCACCGACGACCTCGCGCAGTACCCGCTCATCTCGATGGTCCCGGCCGTCGCCATGTTCTTCACCGTGTTGGCGATCAACGTCGTCGCCGAGTGGCTGCAGGCGCGCTTCGCGCCAAGGAGGCATCACGGATGACCCTGCTCGACGTCAGCGACGTCACCACCTGGTTCGGCAGCAAGCAGGGGCCGGTTCGCGCGGTCGACGGCGTCTCGCTGCAGCTGGATCGCGGCCGCACGCTCGGCCTCGTCGGCGAGTCGGGCTCGGGCAAGAGCGCGTTCGTGCGCTCGATCATGCGCCTGCACCACCCCGCGTCGGTCGCCCGCTACGACGGGCGCATCCTGTTCGACGGCACGGACCTCGCGCAGCTCGGCGCCCGCGACCTGCGCGCCTACTGGGGACCGCGGATCGGGATCGTCTTCCAGAACCCGATGACCTCGCTGAACCCGGTCGTCCGGATCGGCCGGCAGCTGACCGAGACGCTGCGCGCCCACCTCGGCCTCGACCGCCGCGCGGCCCGCGAGCGCGCCATCGAGCTGCTGACCTGGGTCGGCATCGCCGATCCCGAGCGCCGGCTGCGCGCCTACCCCCACGAGTTCTCCGGCGGCATGCGCCAGCGCGTGGCCATCGCGATCGCGCTGGCCTGCGAGCCCGAGCTGCTGATCGCCGACGAGCCGACGACCGCGCTGGACGTGACGGTGCAGACGCAGATCCTCGCGCTGCTGAACCGCATCCAGCGCGAGCGCGGCATGTCGATGATCGTCGTCACGCACGACCTCGGCGTGGTCGCCGGGATCGCCGACGAGGTCGCGGTCATGTACGCCGGGCGGATCGTCGAGCACGGCGCCACGGCCGACGTCGTCGAGCGCCCGCGCATGCCCTACACCGGCGCGCTGCTCGCGTCGATCCCGCGCATCGACGCCCCCAGCCAGTCGCGCCTGCCGACCATCCCCGGCCGGATGCCGTCGCTCGTCGCCGCCGACGGCGCGCGCGGCTGCCCCTTCGCCCCACGCTGTGCCCACGCCACCGACCGGTGCGTGGTCGAGCAGCCACCGCTGGCGCAGGACGACCACGGCGACCAGTCGTTCGCCTGCTGGCATCCGCTCACCCCCGCGTCGCACGCCCCCGTAGCCCAGGAGATGGAGAGCTAGCCATGGCCGGCAGTGGAACCGCGCACCTGCGCGCACCCGAGGACGTCCTGCTGCGGGTCGAGGGGCTGGAGGTCCAGTTCCCCTTCGGCCGCGGCCAGTACGTGCACGCGGTCTCCGACGTGAGCTTCGACCTGGCGCGCGGCGAGACGCTCGGCCTGGTCGGCGAGTCGGGCTCCGGGAAGTCGACGACCGCGCTGGCCGTCATGCGCCTCCTGCGCACGTCGGCCTCCTCGATCCACTTCGACGGCACCGACCTCGCGACGACCGAGGGCGAGGAGCTGCGCAAGCTGCGCCCCCGCTTCCAGATGATCTTCCAGGACCCGGCGTCGTCGGTGAACCCGCGGCGCACCGTTTCGCAGATCGTCGCCGAGCCGCTGAAGCTGTGGCGGCGCGACGCGCGCGACGGCTGGAAGGACACGGTCGCCGAGATGCTCGACGCCGTCGGGCTCGACGTGGAGGCGACCGGCGACCGCCGGGCCCACGAGTTCTCCGGCGGTCAGCTGCAGCGCGTCTGCATCGCCCGCGCGCTGGTCATGCAGCCGGAGCTGCTGGTCGCCGACGAGCCGGTCTCGGCGCTGGACGTCTCGATCCAGGCGCAGATCGTCAACTTGTTGAAGGACATGAAGGACCGCTACGGGCTGACGATGCTGTTCATCGCGCACGACCTCGCGGTGGTCAAGAACATCAGCAACCGCGTCGCGGTCATGTACGTCGGCAAGCTGTGCGAGATCGGCGACGTCGAGCGCATCTACGCCCGGCCCGCGCACCCGTACACCCGCGCGCTGCTGGACTCCAGCCCGCGCCTGCGGGTCGATCGCTCCGAGGTCGCCCCCGCGGTGACCGGCGACATCCCGTCGCCGGCCAACCCGCCCAGCGGCTGCCGCTTCCACACGCGCTGCCCGCACGCCACCGACGTGTGCCGGCGCGAAGAGCCCGTCATGCGGCAGGTGGCGGCCGACCAGTTCATGGCCTGCCACCACCCGCTCGTCGACTGAGGGCTACGCGTCGTGGTAGACGGTGACCACGTCGGTGTAGAACTCGGCCGCGGCGCGACCCTGCTCGTGCGGCCCGAAGCCCGAGGACTTGATGCCGCCGAACGGCACGTGCGCCTCGGCGCCGGCGGTCTGCGAGTTGACGTGCAGGATGCCCGCGCGCAGCTCGCTCTCGAAGCGCGTCGCCGCGGCGATGCTCGTGGTGTAGAGCGCGGCGCAGAGGCCGAACTCGACGGCGTTGGCGCGGGCCAGCGCCTCGTCGAGGCCGTCGACGGAGAACAGCGACGTGACGGGGCCGAAGACCTCCTGGCGCGACAGCAGCGAGCTGTCGGCCGGATCGGCGAAGACGGTCGGGGACATCAGGTAGTTGTCGTCGCCGAGCCGCTCGCCGCCGACCAGCCGGCGGGCGCCGTCGCGCTCGGCCTCGGCGACCGCGCCGAGGACGTTGTCGAGCTGCGTCGCGCTGACGATCGGGCCGACCTCGGTGGCGGCGTCCATCGGATCGCCCACCACGCCGCGGTCGATGCGCGCCAGCAGCAGCTGCTCGAACTGCTCGCGCGCGGCGGCCTCGACGTAGATGCGCCGCGTGGCCGTGCACTTCTGCCCGGCCGACCAGAAGGCGCCCGCGTAGGCCGCCTCGACCGCGCGCGGCAGATCGGCGTCGGCGAGCACGATCATCGGGTTCTGGCCGCCCAGCTCCAGCTGGACGCGCGCGCCGCGGCTCGTCGCCGCCTCGCGCACCTGCTGCCCGACGGCCACCGAGCCGGTGAACGAGATCGCCCGGACGCGTGGATCGGCGACCAGCGCCGCGCCCGCCGTGGCGCCGCTGCCGGTGACGACGTTGAAGACGCCCTGCGGCAGCCCCGCCTCGGTGAGCACCTCGGCGACGTGCAGGCCGCTCAGCGGCGCGTCGATCGCGAGCTTCAAGACAATCACGTTGCCATGGATCAGCGCCGGCGCGGACTTCCACACCGGGATCGCGGCCGGGAAGTTCCAGGGCGTGATGAGCCCGACGATGCCGACCGGGCGCCGGCGCGTGGTGACCGTCCCGCCGCCGGTCTGCTCGTAGAGCTCGCCGACGGGGCGCTGGGCCTCGCCCGCGGCGAAGCGCAGGATCTGCGCGCAGCGGCCCCACTCGCCGCGGGCCTCGCGCAGCGGCTTGCCCATCTCGCGCGTCATGTCCTGGGCGAGCTGCTCCTGGCGGGCGTCGATGATCGCGGCGGCGCGCTGCAGGATCTGCGCGCGGGCGGCCATCGGCAGGGCGGCCCAGCCGGGCGCGGCCTCCTCGGCGGCGGCGATCGCCTCGGCGACGTCCTCGGCCGAGGAGTCGGCGAACTCGCCGACGAGGTCGTCGGGCCGCATCGGGTTGCGGTTCTCGTAGGTCGCGCCGGACCGGGCGGGCTGCCAGCCGCCGGCGACGAAGTTGGCGGCCGACCAGGGGGCGACGGTCGTGTCAGACATGGGGGTCAAGGCTCCAGGGGTGGGGATGGAAGGAGGTCAGGAGGGTCCGCGGCCGTCGGCGACGAGGCCGAGCGGGACATCGGACATTGCCACGGCGGCGGCGCTCACCGCTTCGCTGCCGGCGCGGAAGCCGCGCAGCGCCATCGCGCTGTCGGCCGAGAGCGCGACGAGCTGGGCGCCGCGGTCCAGCCAGCGGGTGGCCGCCTCGGCGGTCGGGGCGTACACGCCGGAGGCCAGGCCGGCGACCGCGACGCGGTCGAGCACGTCGCCCACCGCCGCGACGACCTCGGGGTGCTCCGGGTGACCGGGATGGCCGAGCGCCGCCGAGAGGTCGACGGGGCCGACGAACGCGCCGTCGAGGCCGTCGACGGCGCAGATCGCGTCGAGGTTCTCGAGCGCGTCGGCGCCCTCGAGCATCGCCACGAGGGCGATCCGGTCGTTGACGGCGTCGAGGCCGGCGTGGTCGCCGTAGCCCGTGCCGCGCACGTACGGGTTGATGGAGCGGTCGCCGGCGGGCGGGAAGCGCCCGAACTCGACCAGGCGCCGCGCGGCCTCCGGCGAGGAGACGTGCGGGACGAGCACGCCGTCGACGCCGGCATCGAGCACGCGCCCGATCTCGGCCGCCGTGCCCTCCGCCACGCGGGCGATCGCGAACATCCCGGCGCCCTGCGCCGCGGCGGCCATGAGCGGCAGCTCCGCCGGTCCGATCGGGCCGTGCTCCAGATCCAGGAGCACCGCGCCGAATCCGGCCGCGGCCAGGAGCTCGATGATCTCCAGGCGAGGGATGAGCACGAACGTGGCGAGGAGCGGACGGCGCTCGCGCAGCGCCGCCCTGAGGTTGCGGGGTGTGTCGACCATCGCCCTTAGACTTTCCGCATAGCGAAGTACATTACGCTCAAGAGTAAAATTTAGGACGGCTGGTGTCAAGACGACGTCCGTCCGGCGCACCGGGCAACGGCGGCGGGGACGGGGCGCCGCTAGAGGTCGCCGACGTGCTCGAGCTGCGTGACGTGCCGGCCGTCGGTGAACGTGACGTCGAAGCGGATCGCGCCGCTGGGGAACGTCCCGCCGAAGGCCACCGCGAACCCGTGCGCGGCGCCGGTCGGATGGACGATCCGGGTCTGCTCGGGGGTGGTGACGGTGATGAGCTGCACGTCGGGGCGGGCGAGCCCGGCGAAGACGAGCGAGCCGGGGAGCGCCCGCAGCGCGATGCGCCCGAGGTCGGACGACGGCTCCTGCGCGGGCAGCGAGCCCTCGGTGAAGACGTAGGACAACGGACGGGCGCGCGACAGCGGCCGCTGCTGCGGCTTGATCCGCCGGAGCTGGGCGCCCGTCGGCGGGCAGGCGTAGACGAAGCCGGTCTGGTCGGCGAAGACGTCCAGCCGCGTGTCGAGCATCCCGACCGCGCCGTCGACGACGCGCCCCGGGTTGCCCGAGCACCAGCCGCCGCCCGTCGCGGGCGCGGCGCTGACGCCCCACGGCGCGCCGCCGCTGGGATCGGCGGTGCGCGCCACCAGCCGGGCGGAGCCGGCGTGCGGGCGGCCGAAGCTCGGCGGCGTCCGCGGCCGCACGGTGGTGGAGGCACCGTTGGCGTCGGTGGCGTGGACGTCCAGCTTGGGCGCGGCGCCGTGCGCGGGAACCGGCGCGAGGAAGGCGCCGTGCGCGCCGAGCTGCACGGCGGCGTCGGCGCCGCCGGCGCGGACGGTCACGCGGCGCGCCGTCTCCCCCGCGGTGCCCCAGATCACCGTGGCGGCCGGGACCGGCTCGCCGAAGGCGGGATGCGTGACGAGCGTCGTGGCGTCGACGGTCCGGGTGTCGCGCGGGGCGGCGCCGGCCGCTGCGTAGCGCTCGGCGATCCCCGTGCCGCTGCCGGCCGCGATCGGCCGGAACGTCCCGGTGCCGTCGAGCCAGCCGAACGTCCCGTCGACGATCCGGCCCAGCTCGTAGAACACGTGGTCGCCGAGCATCTCCTTGCCGATGTGGTCGCGCGGGACGTCCGGCGGCAGCGCGTACGGCCCGACCGACCGGCGGATCGCCCAGTCGGGACCACCGCCGGGGTCGGCGGTGCGGGCGGCGATCGTCACCGTGCCGCGCTGGGGATGCCAGCCGAGCTGCCCGGGCGCGGCCTTCAGCGCCGGCGCGGTGCGCGCGACCGTGAGACCGGGCATGGCGGGCGTGGCGTCGCCTCCCGCGAGCGCGGCGAAGGCGGCGCCGGCGGCGATGCCGATCACCAGGCTGAGGACGACGAGCGTGCGGCGGGTGATGGGCATCAGCGGGTGGCGGGGTCGGCGACGAGGTGGGCGGAGCCGCGGAGCGTGGTGGTGGTCGTGCCGTCGAGGACGACGAGCGTGCGGGACATCAGCGGGTGGCCGGGTTGGCGACGAGGTGGGCGGAGCCGCGGAGCGTGGTGCTCGCCCCGTCGGCGGTCTCGACGGTCACGCGCACGCTCGCCGGCGGCACGCGGGCCGGCAGGATCACGAGGAAGCTGCGGCCGTTGAGGACCCGCCCGGAGTAGCGCTGGCCGCCGGCGGTGGCCGAGACGCGGGCGGTGGCCGAGACGCGCGTGAGCCGCGGGCCGGTGTGCGGCATCGCGCCCCAGGCCAGCGTGCGCGCCGGGAACCGGCCCCAGTCGTAGCCGCCGGCCGCGGGGCTGCCGTGCCGGCCGGGCGTGAGGCGCCGGACGCCGCCGAAGACCTGCGGGCGGCGCTCGTCGCCGCAGAGCGCGGGGCCGGTGGCGCGCCCGGAGGCGTCGCGCGCGGCCAGCACCTGGAGGCAGGACGTGTGCGGCGCGCTGTCGATGACGAACCCGCTGAGCTTCAGCGCCGGGCCGCCGAACGGATCGGTCGCCAGCCGCGGCGAGGAGCCGAAGGTGCGCACCTGGCGGTGGCCGTCGGCGAAGGTCAGCGTGACGGTCAGTGGCCGGTCCTCCGGGTAGCCGGGGACGACCGCCAGGAAGGCGCCGGCCCGTACGGCGACGGCGCGCGGGCCATCGTGCACTCCCGCCACCGCGAGGCTCACACGGCGCAGCCCCGCGCCGGCCTGGCCGTAGACCGCGGTGCGCACGGCGCCGCGGGTCGTCGCGGCGAAGATCCGCGCCCCGAGGATCCCGGCGCGGTCGCGCTGCGGGGTGCCGCAGCCGTCGACGAACGCCGGGGCCAGCGCGCGGAAGCGCCCGTCGAGGCCGACGAGCCCGAACGTCCCGCCCTGGGTCTGGCCGACCGTGAGGCACCGCTCGCCGTCGCGGACGCGGGCCGCGCGCAGCGTCCAGACCGCCGCGCCGCCGGCCGGGTCGGCGACGCGCAGATCGGTCACGACGTACGTGCTGCCGGCGCGCACGACCATCTCCGGGGCGACGTCGGAGGCCGACGGCCCGGGGATGACCGTGGCGCGCAGGCCCGCGAAGGTCGCCGCGGCGGCGGTCGCGGCCAGGGCGGTCGCCAGCAGCGCGGCCAGGGCGACCGTCGCGCGTGAGCGGCGCACACGTCTCGGGGCCGGCCGCGCCTCGGCGCGGGCCACGGCGACGAGCTGGTCGCGGAAGGCGGCCAGCGTCGGCAGGTCGTCGAGCTCGGTGCTCATGCTCCACCTCGTGGGTCGGCGGCGGTGTCGGCCATGGCCGCACGCAGGGTGCGCAGCCCGCGCGAGACGCGGGCGCGGGCGGTCGGCTCGGAGATCTCCAGGCGGCGGGCGACCTCGTCGTAGGGCAGCTCCTCGACGACGCGCAGCGCCACCGCGGCCCGCTGCTCGACCGACAGCTGCCGCAGCCCGTCGGCGACGAGCGCCCGCAGCTGCGCGACGTCGGCCAGCTCCTCGACGCGCCCCAGCTCCTCCGGCCCGGGCGCGCCCAGCTGGACGCCGAGCCGCTCGCGCGCCCGCCGGTCGACGTAGCCCTTGCGCAGGTACTTGGCCAGCTGCCGGTGCGCGATCGTGAACAGCCACGCCTGCGCCTCGGCCTCCGTGGCGCCCCGGAACGACGCGCGCGACGCGAACGCCTGCACGAACGTCTCCGCCGTCAGGTCGAGCGCGACCTCGCCGTCGAGCAGCCGTCGCGCGAAGAACACCACCAACCGCTTGGCGTACTGGTCGTAGAAGTCGGCGAACGCCTCCGGCTCCACGTGGGCGCGGCGCAGCGCCGGCAGTCGGGGGCGTCCCAAGGCCATTACACCCCAGCAGTGGCGTCGGCGGAAGATCCTGTGACGAGCGGCGGGCGCGCGCGGCGGGCGTCTGCGCGCCGTCTTGCCCACCCGCGCCGGCGCACGGGAGTAGCCTCGGCTCGAACGAGAGCCGCCCGCTTCCCACCGTCAGGAGCGCCTGATGTCCGGTCGCCCGAATCTCGCCCAACGCGTTGGACGCTGGAGTGCTGAGCACCGCCGCGTGGCCATCTTCGGATGGATCGCCCTCGTGGTCGTCTGCGTGTTCCTCGGCGGCGCCGTCGGCACGAAGACGCTCGAAGACCAGGATCTCGGCAGCGGGCAGTCGCGCACCGCCGACCAGATCCTGGCCGACGCCGGGTTCGACGATCGCGCCGGCGAGGAGGTCTTCGTCCAGTCGCAGCGGCCGGGCCTGACCGTCAACGATCCGGCGTTCCGCGCCGGCGTCCAGGACGTCGTCGTGCGCCTGCGCCGGTTCCCGACGGTGACCGAGGTCAAGTCGCCGCTGCTCCCCGCCAACGCCGGGCAGATCGCCCCGGACCGGCGGTCGGCGCTCGTCCAGTTCGACATCCGCGGCGACGCCGACACCGCCAAGGACCGCGTCGGCCCGATCCTCGACGCGGTCGCCCAGCTCGACCGCGCCCACCCGCAGCTGCGCATCGAGCAGTTCGGCGACGCGAGCGCCGACAAGGCGTTGTCGAAGGCCTTCGAGGACGACTTCCGCAAGGCCGAGGTGCTCTCGCTTCCGATCACGCTGGTGATCCTCGTGCTCGCCTTCGGCGCGCTGGTGGCCGCGGGCCTGCCGCTCCTGCTCGGCCTGTCGGCGGTGGCGATCACGCTCGGCCTGCTGGCCCCGCTGAGCCAGCTCTTCCCCGTCGACGAGGCGATCTCCTCGGTGATCCTGCTGGTCGGCCTCGCCGTGGGGGTCGACTACTCCATGTTCTACATCCGCCGAGAACGCGACGAGCGTGCGGCGGGGCGCGGCAAGGAGGCCGCGCTCGACCTCGCGGCGGCCACCTCCGGGCGCGCGGTGCTGATCTCCGGCGTCACGGTGATGACCGCGATGGCCGGCATGTACGTCACCGGCAACGCGACGTTCCAGTCCTTCGCCACCGGCACGATCATCGTCGTCGCGGTCGCGGTGATCGGGTCGGTGACCGTCCTCCCCGCGCTGCTGTCCAAGTTGGGTGACAACGTCAATCGCGGGCGCGTGCCGTTCGTCGGGCGCATGCACAAGCCGGGCGCCGAGTCGGGCTTCTGGGCGGCGATCGTCGGCCGCGTCCTGCGCCACCCGTGGATCTCGGTGGTCCTCGCCGGCGGGCTGCTCATCGTCCTCGCCCTCCCCACGCTGCGGCTGCACACGGCC
>DASYBY010000361.1:0-7730 GCA_036500525.1 Baekduia sp.
ACACCTCGCCGTTTCCCGCCTGGGGGCTCATCACGCTGGTGCTCGACCGATGAGCGGCGCGGGGCGCCTCACCACGCACGTGCTCGACACGGCCCGCGGGCGGCCGGCGGCGGGCGTCGCGATCGAGTTGGTGCTGTTGGAACTCGTGGGCGGCGGGTCCGGGCCGGCCGACGGCACCGTCGCGCGGGCGGTCACGAACGCCGACGGGCGGACCGACGCGCCGCTGATCCCGCCGGGCGCGCTGGTCGCGGCGGTCTACGAGCTGCACTTCGCGGTGGGCGCGTACTTCGCGTCGTCGTCGGAGGCCGCTGTGGGCTCCCCACCGTTCCTCGACCTCATCCCGGTGCGCTTCGCGATCGCCGACCCCGACGCCGACTACCACGTCCCCCTGCTGGTCTCGCCGTGGGCCTACAGCACCTATCGAGGGAGCTGACCACGCCGTCGGCGGGCGAGCAGATCGTGGCGCGCTGCCGGGCGCTGGCGGCCGTCAGCGAGGAGCGCGGCCGGCTGACGCGCCGCTTCGCCACGCCCGCGATGACGCACGCCAACGCGCTGGTCGGCGGCTGGATGGCCGAGGCGGGGATGATCGTGCGCACCGACGCCGCGGGGAACCTGATCGGACGGGCGGCGGGCGCCTCACCGGAGGCCGGGACGCTGTTGCTCGGCTCGCACCTCGACACGGTCCGCGACGCGGGCGCGTTCGACGGGCCGCTGGGCGTGCTCGTCGCGATCGCCTGCGTGGCGCGGCTGCGCGACGCCGAGGTCGGGCTGCCGTTCGCGATCGACGTGCTCGGGTTCAGCGACGAGGAGGGGCTGCGCTTCGGCACGGCCTACCTCGGCTCGCGCGCGGTGGCGGGCACGTTCGACCCGGCGTTGTTGGAGTTGATCGACGACGACGGGATCACGGCGCGCGACGCGCTGGCCGGGTTCGGCGGGCGGCCGGCGGCGGTGGCGGGCGCGTCGCGGCGGGACGAGCGGATCCTCGGGTACGTCGAGGTCCACATGGAGCAGGGTCCGGTGTTGGAGGAGCGCGGCGTGCCGGTCGGCGTGGTGAGTGCGATCGCGGGCGCCACGCGCGCCGAGGTGCGGTTCGCCGGCCGCGCGGGCCATGCGGGGACGGTGCCGATGGAGTCGCGTCGCGACGCGGCGTGTGCCGCGGCCGAGCTGGTGCTGGCGGTCGAGAGCGCGGGCCGGCGGACGGCGGGGCTGCTGGCGACCGTCGGGCGGCTCAGCGCGCTGCCGGGCGCGCCGAACGTGGTGCCGGGGGCGGCGATCGCGTCGCTGGACGTGCGGCACGCCGACGACGCGGTGCGCGCCGCCGCGGTGGCCGCGTTGCGCGACGCGGCCGTGGAGATCGCGATGCGCCGCGGGGTCGCGGTGGATTGGCAGCCGCGGCTGGACAACCCGGCGGTGGCGGTCGACGCCGGGCTGACGGAGGCGCTGGCGCGGGCCGTGCGCGCGCGGGGCGTGCCGGAGGTGCGGCTGGCGAGTGGCGCGGGGCACGACGGGGTCGCGCTGTCGGAGCTGTGCGGGATCGCGATGCTGTTCGTGCGGTGCGCCGACGGGCTGAGCCACCACCCCGACGAGGCGGTCAGCGCCGACGACGCGGAGGTCGCGCTCGACGTGCTGTGTTCCGTGGTGACCGGGCTGGGCGCGTGAGCGGGTTCGACGTCCTGGTGCGCGGCGGGACGGTCGTGGCGCAGGACGGCATGGTCGACGCCGACGTGGGCATCCTCGACGGGCGGATCGCCGCGATCGAGCCCGAGCTGGAGGGCGGCGGCGCCGTCGAGATCGACGCGTCCGTGCTGGTCGTGCTGCCGGGCGCGGTCGACGCGCACGTCCATCTCAACGAGCCGGGGCGCGCCGAGTGGGAAGGGTTCTTCACCGGGACTGCGGCGCTGGCGGCGGGTGGCACGACGTGCGCGATCGACATGCCGCTCAACGCGATCCCGCCGACGCTCGACGGCCCGAGCTTCGACGCGAAGGTCGCGGCGGCGGCGGGCAACGCGCACGTCGACATCGCGCTCTGGGGCGGCCTGGTGCCGGGTGACCTCGATCGCCTGGACGAGCTGGCCGCCCGCGGCGTGGTCGGCTTCAAGGCCTTCATGTCGGCGAGCGGCGTGCCGGAGTTCGCGGCGGCCGACGACCTCACGCTGATCGAGGGCATGGCGCGCGCGGCCGGGCTCGGGCTGCCGGTGGCGGTGCACGCGGAGAGCGACGCGTTGACCGCGGCGCTGGCGCGGCGTGCCGTGGCCGCGGGCCGGACGACGGTCGCCGACTACCTCGCGTCGAGGCCGGTGGTGGCCGAGCTGGAGGCGATCGGGCGGGCGATCACGTTCGCGGCGGAGACGGGCTGTGCGCTGCACGTCGTCCACGTGAGCAGTGGCCGGGGCGTGGCGCTGGTCGCCGAGGCGCGCGCGGGCGGCGTCGACGTGACGTGCGAGACCTGCCCGCACTACCTGGCGTTGGACGCCCACGACGCCGAGCGGCTGGGGGCGATCGCCAAGTGCGCGCCGCCGCTGCGCGCCGCGGTGGTCGTCGAGGAGCTGTGGGAGCGGTTGCTGGCGGGCGACGTCGACCTCGTCGCGACCGACCACTCGCCGTCGCCGGCCGAGTCGAAGGAGACGGGTGCCGACCACTTCGCCGCGTGGGGCGGGATCTCGGGCGCGCAGACGTTGTTGATGGTGTTGCACGATGCGGGGGTGGTCGCGCGTGGATTGGCCATGGAGCACCTCGCATCGCTGACCGCCGAGGTGCCGGCGCTGCGCTTCGGCCTCTCCCCCGCCAAGGGCGCGCTGACCCTCGGCGCCGACGCCGACCTCGCCCTCCTCGATCCCACCACCACCTGGACCCTGGACCGCGACGACCTCCTCGACCGCCACCGCCTCAGCCCCTTCGCCGGCCGCCGCCTCCACGGCCGCATCGTCCGCACGCTCCTCCGCGGCCAGACCATCGCCCTCGACGGCCGCCTGACCGGGACGCCGCCAGCAGGTCGCGTGCTGCGGCGGGGCGGCGGGATGGCCTGAGGGCGGTCAGGGGCGCGGCGGCGACAGCGGCAGCGACGCGAGGCGCTCCAGCGCCTCCGGGGTGTCGGCGTCGTCGGGGCGGCCGAGACCGTCGCAGGCGACGAGGCGCACGCGGGTGGATGGGGCGCGGAGGAGCTCGCGGGCCCCGGCGTCGCCGCGGAGCGTGGCGATCGCCGGGAAGGTCGAGGACTCGAGCAGGGTCGGGTGGCCGGGGATGCCGGCGTAGGTGGCGCGGATCGCGTCGAGGCTGCCGGGCGAGCGTGCGGCGAGGATGCGGGCAACCGCGTCGCCCGACAGCAGCGGCTGATCCCCGAGCACCACGACGGCCGCGGTGAAGCCGGCGGCCGCTGCTGCCGCGACGCCCGCGCGGAGCGAGGCACTGAGGCCTTCGGACCATCCGGAGCAGCGCACCACCTCCGCGCCACCGAGGTCCGCGCCGGCTTCGATCGCATCCGCATCCGCGCCGAGGACGACGAACGTCCGCGCGACGCCGCCGGCTCCCAGCGCCGCCAGCGGCCACTCCACCAACGGCCGCCCCCGGAACGGCGCGAGCACCTTCGCGACCGGCCCCCCGAACCGCGACCCGGCACCCGCCGCGAGCACGAGCCCTGCCACACCCTCATCCATCGCCCGACCCTAGCCGCCGCCACGCCACGCGATCACCCGCCGAGCCCAAAGGGGTCAGACCCCTTCTTGCACCGCCACTGCAGAAAGGGGTCAGACCCCTTGGCGCACGCCACCGGCGCAGCCGCACAACGCCGTCGGTCAACGCAGGGTCGGGGTGACACAGCACCGCCCTCACCGACCCCGCGGCCGCAGCACGTGCAGCGCCACCCCGTCCTCGCGCCGCTCCGACACCACGCTGAACACCGCGCGTGCGGCGGCGAGGAAGTCGCGGGTGCCCGCCCGCTGCGGGTCTGCCAACTCCAGCACGCCGTCCGCCCCCAGCAGCCGCGGCCACAACCGCAGCGCGGTCTCGACGTTGGCCCGCGTGTACAACACGTCTGCCGCCAACACCACGTCGAACGGCCCTCGGGCCACGAGCGCCTCGCCGTGCTCCGCCCAGTCGACGACCGCCACCTGGGCCTCGACCTCGTTCAACGCCAGCGTGTGCGCAGCGAAGGCGACGGCATCAGAGGCGCCGTCGGTCGCCAGCACGTCCGCGCCCGCCCGGGCCGCAGCGACGCTCGGCGCCCCGAGCCCGCAGCCCAGCTCCAGCACGCGCGCGCCGGCCGCCGGAGGGGCCGCCGCCACGGCGCCCGCCAGCGCGAGCCCGCTCGGCCACGGCCGCGCCCAGTACGGCACCGGCCGCCCCACCCCGCCCTCCTCGTGGCGCAGCTGCTCCCAGTCCGCCGGCAACACGAGGTAGATGTCGTCGAACCGCTGCACCGCGACATCCAACAACGCCGGCGGGAGCTCCTCCACGCCGACGTCCCGCAGTGCCGCGAGCTGCTCGCCCAGCGAGATCCGCAGCGCGCCGAGGCCGCCCTCAGCCAAAGGCGACCGGCGTCGTGTCGCGCAGCAGGAGGAGCGCCTCGGCGTACATCCCCTCCTTGATCGCCCCGAGCGTCGGGCCATGCTTGGCCGCCAGCGCGCCCGCGCGCTCCACCGCCTCGGCCAGCACCCGGTCCTCACCGACGGCCGCGTCGACGATCCCCGCCGCCGCCGCGTCCTCCCCGCCGTACCGGCGCCCGGTCGTCATCGCCTCGTGCGCGGCCTTCTTCGACAGCCGCGCCTGGATCAGCGCGGCCATCGGCGGCGTGAACGGGATGTGGATGTCGACCTCGGGCAGGCAGAAGAACCCGCGGTCGGCGCGCATGACCCGGAAGTCGTGAGCGGTCGCGAGCATCGCGCCCGCGGCAAAGCAATGTCCTTGGATCGCCGCCACCGTCGGCACCGGCAGCGCGAGCATCCGCGCGAACAGCGCGTGGACGCGCGGCACGAACGCCCCGACCTGCTCCGTGTTGGCCCCCATCCACTCGAGATCCAGCCCGTTGGACCAGATCTTGCCCCGCGCGGTCGTCACCAGCGCGCGCGGCTCGGGCGCGGCGGCGACCTCGTCGAGCGCCGCCTCGACCGCCCCGACCCAGTCGGGGTTGAAGCGGTTCTCGTCGTCGCCGAGGTCGAGCAGGTAGACGTCACCGTCGCGGTCCAGGGAGGGCATGGCGCGGCAGCCTAGCCCTCGACGGCCAGCCGCAGCGCGATCCCCGACGGATCGTGCACGAGCACCGCGCCGTCGGGCGTCTCGGCCCCCACGCTCCCGGCCGCGTTCAGCTGCGCGACGACGCGCTCGTGCTCCGCCGCATCCGGCAGCACGATCGTGACCTCCTGCAGCCGCGCGGTCCCGACCGGCGCCGCATCCGTCCGGCGCGTCTCCCACGTGTTCGCGCCCAAGTGATGGTGGTAGCCGCCGGCCGCGAGGAACGCCGCCTGCGCGCCGAGCTGCGCCATCAGCTCGAACCCGAGCACGTCGCGGTAGAAGGCGATCGTCGCGAGCACGTCGGCCGCGCGCAGGTGCACGTGCCCCATCACCGTCCCACCCGCCAACCCCTCGAACGGCTCGCTCGCGGGATCCGGCAACGAGCCCAGCAGCGCTTCGACGTCCAGCGGCCACGTCCCCATCTGGCCGACCTTGCCCTCCCACGTCGCGCGCGGGCGGTCCCAGTAGATCTCGATCCCGTGGTGATCCGGATCGCGGAGGTAGATCGCCTCCGAGACGAAGTGGTCCGACAGGCCGACCAGCGGGACCCGCTCGCGCGCGGCGTGCGCGAGGAACCGCGCCAGGTCGGTCCGCGCCGGCAGCAGCAGCGCGAAGTGGTAGAGCCCCGGGTAGCCGTCGGCCGGCACCGCGCCCGGCACCTCCTCGAGCACCAGCACCTCGACCCCGCCCGCCGCACCCAAGGCGACCCCACCCTCGAAGCGCCGCAGCTCGACCAGCCCGATCGCGTCGCGGTAATAGGCGATCGAGCGCTCCAGATCGGCGACCGTCAGCCGCACCGCGCCCATGCGCGTCCGCGCGGCGATCGCCGCCGTCGGGGGCGCCGCCGCCGCGGACGCCGTCAGCTCTTCAGGATCCCGCGGTGCACCGGCCATGGCCCTCAGTCAAGCATGCGGACCGCCGCGCGCCGGCCGCCCGTGCTGCAGCTCGTGCTCCAGCCGCGCCAACGCCGCCAGCCGCCGCTCGACGCTCGGGTGCGTCGCCTGCAGAACGCGGCGCCATCCCGTCGGGTCCTCGCCGACCGGCAGGAAGTGCAGCGCATCGCGCCCCGCCACCGCCCGGAGATCCTCGGCGGGCACCCGCACGAGGTCGCCCGACACCTGCATCAACGCCGACGCCAGCGCGCTCGGGCGGCCGGTGAGCGCGACCGCGCCCGCGTCGGCCGTCAGCTCGCGATACCGCGACAGCGCGCTGCTGCCCACGCCCGCCACCGTCCCGATGACCACGACCACGAGCCGACCGAAGATCAGCGGCCCGCCGATGAACACCGCGCGCCCGCCGCCCCGGCGCAGCGCGGCGCCCGGCAGCCCGACGACGGTCATGACCGTGGCGTCGTGGTTGACCACATGGCTCAGCTCGTGCGCCACGACCGCCTCCAGCTCGGCCGGCTCCAGCAGATCGAGCAGCCCGTAGGTGACGTGCAGCCGCGGCGCACGCCCCGGCGCGTCGACGATCCACGAGTTCGGCTGGCGCTCGTCGTCCAGGACGATCTCCGGCGCCGGCAGGTCCGCGGTCACGCACAGCCGCGCGACGATCGCCTGCAGCTCCGGCTCCGCGCCCGGTCCCAGCACGTGCGCCGACTCCGTCCGCCGCCGCTCGGCGAGCACGGCCGCCGCGCCCAGCACGGTGACGATCCCCAGCCCGATCACGATCCGCAGCGGCAGCTCGACCACGCACACCGCCAGCAGCGCGACCACGAGCGTCGGCGTCAGCACGGCGGTGAGCACCATGCGGGCCTGGAGTCCGCGGTCGACCGGGAAGAGCTCACGCTGGCGCACGCCGTCAGAGGCTACGCCGACCCGCCGCGTTTGCAAGATCTTCGCGTCCGCGCAACGACCTTCGTCCACACACCCTTTGCGTGGCCGTTATTGTTTGCGCCGATGCAACCGACTGCCGTCTCCGCGAAGCAGCTCGCCGACGAGTTGATGTCGTTCCTCGCGACGACCATGAAGTCCGCCCAGGGCGAGGTCTTCAAGATCGTCGAGGAGCTGGACTTGTCGATGACGCAGCTCAAGATGCTCTTCGTGCTGGACAGCAGCGACCGCGAGTTCACCCCGTCCGAGCTCGCCAAGTTCGTCGGCCTCTCCCCCGCGGCCACCGGCCGTGCGGTCGACGGCCTCGCCCGTCAGGACATCGTGTCCCGGCGCGAGGACGAGACGGACCGGCGCGTCAAGCGCCTGGCGCTCACGCCCCACGGCCGGGAATGCGTCGATCGCATCTCGGCCGCCCGTCTCGCCGGGCTCACCCAGCTCGCAGCGACCCTGGACCCCGCACAGCGCGAGGCCCTGTCGCTCGCGCTGGCGCCCCTCATGACCTCTCCCTCCCCCGATTGCGCCACCGGCGCCCAGGAGCACCGATGAGCACCGCTCCCCAAACCACCCAGGCCAAGGTCTTCGATCGCGCGCTGATCAGCATCTCCGCGGTCGTCGTCCTCGGCACCTTCATGTCGATCCTCGACACGACGATCGTCAACGTCGCGATCGAGA
>DASYBY010000362.1:0-5791 GCA_036500525.1 Baekduia sp.
CACGATGTGCCCCGTCTTGTTGAACCAGAACGCGGAGATCCCCGTGAGGACCTTGCCCTTGTCCGGGATCCCGTTGGGATGCACGACGTCGTACGTCGAGATCCGGTCGGAGGCGACCAGCAGCAGCCGGTCGCCCAGGTCGTAGATCTCGCGGACCTTCCCGGAGGCGATCAGCGGCAGGTCGAGCTTGGCGGCGGTCACGGCGCACAAGCTACCGAAGGTCGCGGCGCGCCCGACGCCCGCTTTGCGACGGAACTACGCAGACTTCGCGACGGCTTCCCGCGCCATCGCGCACGGGTCGGCCGGGATGCCGGGCAGCGGGTCCTGACCGGCGCGCAGGCCCGACAGCAGCAGCTCGAGGTACCGACCCCAGGCCGCCTCGTCGAGGAGCATGCCCGGCATCGGCCGGATCGCCGCGCCGAGCATCTTCAGCATCGTCGAGACGTCGCCGGCCTCCACGCCGTCGCGCACCACGCCCGCGCGCTGCGCCGGCGCGAGCACCAGCTCGACGGCGGCCATCGTGCGGTCGGTGAGCTCCGCCGGCGGCGCCGAGCCGCTGGCCCAGCGCGCGCTGATCGCGTCGAAGAAGCCCGCGTTCTCGGCCATCGTCCGCGCGTGCTGCAGCAGGAACTGGCGCAGGCCGTCGAGCGGATCCTCGGCGGCCGCCGACTCGCGGGCGGACTCCTCGATCTCCTCGACGAAGCCCTCGAACACGGCGACGACCAGCGCGTCCTTCGTGGGGAAGCGGCGGAAGAACGTAGCCTTGCCGACCCCGGCGCGACGGGCGATCTCCTCGACGCCGACCTCCAGCCCGCGCTCGGCGAACGCCTCGCGGGCGGCGATGAGGATCCGCTCCAGGTTGCGCTGGGCGTCTGCGCGGAGCGGGGTGGGATCCGAGACCGCCATGTGTGATCAAAGGTAGCACTTCACACACACAAGCGGACCACTCGGTCCACAAATACGGACCACCCGGTCCGCTTGTGCTACGGTCATGTGGACCGGCCGGTCCGGTTGCTCTCGACCCTCTCCTCCTCCCCCTTTCTTCTATGTCTTCCTCTTCGCAGACCGAAGCACCCGCGCGCCACTGGCTCCTCGTGGTCGTCGTCGTGTGCCTCGCCCAGTTCATGGTGGTGTTGGACGCGACGATCACGAACGTCGCGCTGCCCGCCATCCAGACCGACCTGAAGTTCTCCGCCGCCGACCTGCAGTGGGTCGTCAACGCCTACACCTTGGTCTTCGGTGGCTTCCTGCTCCTCGGCGGCCGTGCCGGCGACCTGCTCGGCCGCCGCCGGCTCTTCGTCGCCGGCATCACGCTGTTCACGTTCGCCTCGCTGCTCGACGCCCTGGCGACCTCGCCGGGGTGGCTCGTCGGCGCTCGTGCGCTGCAGGGCCTGGGCGCGGCGCTCGTCTCCCCCGCGGCGCTGTCGATCATCACGACGACGGTGCCCGAGGGCCCGGACCGCGCCAAGGCGCTGGGCGCGTTCGCCGCGATCTCCGGCGGCGGCGGGGCCGTCGGCCTCCTGCTCGGCGGGTTCCTCGTGGACGCCCTGTCGTGGCAGTGGGTCTTCTTCATCAACCTGCCCGTGGGCATCGCCACGCTGCTGCTCGCCTGGCGCGTCGTGCCGGAGTCCAAGGCCGGCGACCGCGCCGGCGGCTTCGACCTGGCGGGCGCGACGCTCGTCACCGGCGGCCTCGTGCTGTTGACCTACACCATCGTCAAGGCGCAGGAGTTCGGCTGGGCCAGCGGGCGCACGCTCGGCCTCGGCGCGGTGGCGATCGCGGTGCTGGTGGCCTTCGGGGTCCTCCAGACCCGCCGCAAGGCGCCGCTCGTGCGGCTGGGGATCTTCCGGATCCGCACGCTCGCGATCGGCAACGCGGCGACGCTGTTGCTGATGGGCGGGCTGTACTCGCTCTTCTACTTCGGCTCGCTGTACTTCCAGCAGATCAAGGGCGACAACGCGCTGGAGACGGGCCTGGCGTTCGTCCCGATGACCGTCGGGATCATCACCGGCTCGGTGCTGTCGCAGAAGCTGCTCGCCCGCTACGGCGTCAAGGCGGTGCTGGCCGGCGGACTCACGCTCGGCACGCTCGGCCTGCTGTGGATGACGACGCTGACGCCCGACAGCTCCTACCTCGTCGGCTTCCTGCCCGGCGTGGCGCTCCTGGCGCTGGGGATCGGCAACGCGTTCGTCCCGCTGACGCTGATCGCCACCGGTGGCGTCGGGGCCGGCGACCACGGCCTGGCCTCCGGGCTGTTCAACACGTCGCAGCAGGTCGGCGGCGCGCTCGGCCTCGCCGTCCTGACGACGGTGGCCAACTCGGCCACCAAGGGCGCGACCGGCAGCCACGCCGACGCGCTCGTCCACGGCTACACGACGGCCTTCGCCGTCGGCGCGGGCCTGCTCGCGCTCGGCGCGGTCGTGGTGACGTTCACGCTGCGCTCCAGCGAGGCCAACGCGAGCGCCGCGGAGGCCGAGGGCGTCGAGGTGCTGGCGGCGGCCTGAGGGCCGCCGCAGCACGGCCGGGGTCGGCGCCTAGGCGCCGATCCCGTCCAGCCGCCCGACGATCTCGGCGGCGTAGCGCGTGTAGTGCTGCAGGTCGAAGATGTCGTCGAGATCGAGGGGTGGGTGGGACAGGTTCGGCTCGGCCTCCAGGATCTCCCGCAGCTGCGTCTGCGTGTCCCACGCCTGCTGGGCCGTCCGCTGGGCGATCCGGTAGGCGTCGTCGCGCTGGAGGCCGCCCGCCACGAGCGCGAGCAGCACCCGCTGGGAGAACAGCGCGCCGTAGGTCAGGCCGATGTTCTCGCGCATGCGGTCGGCGTGGACGACCATGCCGCGCGCCAGCCGGGTGGCCAGCGCCTGCATGTAGTCCAGGGCGATCGTCGCGTCGGGCAGCACGACGCGCTCGGCACCCGAGTGCGAGATGTCGCGCTCGTGCCAGAGGGCGACGTCTTCCACCCCGACTTGGGCGTAGCCGCGCAGCACGCGCGCCAGTCCGGTGATGCGCTCCGAGACGATCGGGTTGCGCTTGTGCGGCATGGCGCTCGACCCCTTCTGGGCCCCGGCGCGGAACGGCTCCTCGACCTCGCGGACCTCGGTGCGCTGCAGGTGGCGGAACTCCGTCGCGAAGCGCTCCAGCCCCGCGCCGGCCAGCGCGATCGCCTGCAGCAGCTCGGCGTGGCGGTCGCGGGCGACGACCTGCGTGGAGACCGGCTCGGCCTCCAGGCCGAGATGGCCGAGGACGCGGCGCTCGAAGTCGGGCGACGTGGCGCTGTAGGTGCCGACCGCGCCGGAGATCGCCCCGACGGCGACCTGGTCGACCGCGCGCTCCAGCCGGGTCAGGTTGCGGTCGGCCTCGAAGGCGAAGCCGGCGAGCTTGACGCCGAAGGTCGTCGGCTCGGCGTGCACGCCATGGGTGCGCCCGACGCAGACGGTGCCGACGTGCGCGCGCGCCTGATCGATCAAGGCATCGCGGAACTCGCGCGCACCCGCGACGAGCAGGTCGCCGGCCTTGCGCAGCTGCAGGCCGAGCGCCGTGTCGAGGACGTCGGACGACGTCAGGCCGTAGTGGATCCACCGGCCGGCGGGTCCGGCGCTCGCGCTGAGCACGTCGACGAACGCGGCGACGTCGTGGTCGGTGACCTTCTCGCGCTCCAGGACCGCCTCGACCGTGAAGGTCGCCTTCGCGATCGCTTCGAGGTCCGCGGGCGACGGGCCTTCGGTCTCGCGGGCGCAGGCGACCTCCACCTGGCGCCAGCTCTCCAGCTTGGCCTCGTCGGTCCAGACGGCCCCGATCTCGGGACGGGTATAGCGCGGGATCACGCCGGCGAGTCTATGGAGCCTCGGGCGTCCACGGCTCGTCGCGGCGCGCCCGGAGGTCGAAGTACAGCAGCGTCCCGGCGATCGCCGTGAGCGACAGCGCGAGGCTCTGGCCGACGATCGTCGCGGCGACGAACAGCCACGCGCTCGACCCGCCGACGATCGCCGGCAGCAGACCGCCGACGACGCCGAAACCCAGCACGGTGACCAGGACGAACAGGAACACGTTGCCCCAGCGGTCGCCGACCAGCTGCCCGCCGCGCTGCACGGCGGCCTGGCCGCCGAGGCCCTCGACCACCGCGACCTGCGTGGCGACGTACCAGCGGACGGCCAGCCAGATCCCGGGCAGGATCAGCGCGATCGTCCCGAGGGCGACGCCCGCCGCGACGAGGGCGACCACGCCGAGCACCCGCGGCAGCACCGGCAGCGCGCGGCGGACCGCCTCGGCGATCGACGGCTCCTCTCCGCGCGCGAGGCCCATGACGACGCTGACGCTCAGCGCCGTGACGATCGCCGGCAGGACGATCCCCGCCAGCAGCGCCATGACGATCCGCGCGCCGTCCGACGGGTCCGCATCCGGCCCGTCGGCCAGCGCGCGGCCCCACACGCCGTCGACCAGCAGGCCGATCGGCGCGACGATGACGATGGACATCGTGAGGAACACCGAGCCGTGCGCGCCGAACAGCCGCACGGTGTCGCGCAGGATCTCACCCAGCGTGCGCGGCCGGGAGAGATCCAGCCGGGTCACGCCCGCAGGATGCGCAACGCCAGGTGCCCGGCGTTCTTGGCGTTGTCCAGGCCGACGGCGGCGACCGGGACGCCCGGGGGCATCTGGATGACGGAGAGCAGCGCGTCGAGCCCGCCGGCGGCCGACAGGCGGCTCGACAGCGGGACGCCGATGACCGGCAGATCGGTGTGCGCCGCCGCGACGCCGGGCAGCGCGGCCGAGAGGCCGGCGCCGGCGATGATGACCTTCAGGCCGCGCATGCGCGCGTTCTGGCAGTAGTCGGCCACGGCCGCGGGGTCGCGGTGGGCGGACATGACGCGCGTCTCGGAGCGGACGCCCGCGTCCTCCAGGACCTTCGAGGCACCCGACATGGTGTCCATGTCGGACTGCGACCCCATGATGATCCCGACCACCGGCGTGTCGGGCGTGGTCTCTTCCAGCCGTACGAGCGTCTGGGGCTCGGCGGTGGGGTCGGCCGGGGTGGTCTCCGCCGTGGTCGGCTGGGGCTGGTCGGTCATCGGCTCATGCGCTCCACGGCCCGCTCGGCGATGTCACGCCGCAGCTGCCGTCCGTCGAAGTGGATCAGGTCCGCCGCAGCATAGGCCGCCGCGCGCGCCTCCGCCGGGCCGTCCCCGAGGGCCGTGACGTTCAGCACGCGGCCGCCCGCGGTGACGATCGCGCCGTCGTCGCGGCGCGCCGTGCCGGCGTGGGTGATCTCGACGCCGTCGCCGACGGCGTCGAGCCCGGTGATGACGTCGCCCGAGGCCGACGAGGCGGGGTAGTCGCCGCCGGCCAGCACGAGCGTGACCGCCCAGCGGTCGTCGAACTCCATGCCGACCGCCGCGAGCCCGCCGGGCCGCGTGGCCGCCATGAGCACCTCGAGCAGGTCGCTGCGCAGGCGCAGCAGCACGCCCTGGGTCTCGGGATCGCCGAAACGCACGTTGAACTCGATGACCTGCGGGCCGTCGGCGGTGAGCATCAGCCCCGCGTAGAGGACGCCGTGAAACGGCGTGCCGCGCTCGCGCAGCAGGTCGACCACCGGCTGGTGGACGGCCGCGCAGAGGGCGACCGGATCGGGCGCGCCGGGGACCGGCGTGTAGGCGCCCATGCCGCCGGTGTTCGGTCCCTGATCGCCGTCGAAGATGCGCTTGTAGTCCTGCGCCGGGACCATCGGCACGGCGCGCTCGCCGTCGCAGATGGCGAACAGCGACAGCTCCTCGCCGTCGAGGAACTGCTCGACGACCAC
>DASYBY010000363.1:0-6089 GCA_036500525.1 Baekduia sp.
CGCGCCGAGCATGATCGCCTCCGACGAGCCCTGCGTCCGCGCGCCGGTCGTCTCGCCCGGGACGTGGAAGAGGTGGGCGAGCATCCGGATGCAGCGCTGCTCGATCTCGGCCGTCTGCGGGTACTCGGCGTGGTCGATGTAGTTGCGGTGGAGGTTGGCGGCGATGAGGCGCTGGGCCTCGGGCTCCATCCAGGTCGTCACGAACGTGGCGAGGTTGCGCATCGGCATGCCGTCGAGCAGCAGCTCCTCCCCCAGCAGCCGCATCGCGTCGACCGCCGGCATGCCGCTCCGCGGGAGCTGATGGTCGGGGGCCTCGCTGAGCAGGAACGCGTTCCCGTAGCGGTCGTCGAGGGTGTCGGGCTTGTCGCTCGTGGCGCTCATCGTCCCATGAGACCGCACGGCCCGCGCCGCTCCATCACCCGGATGAGATGAACCCGGCCCGCGGCGGCTCACGCCAGCGGCAGCGTGGCGACGAACGTGACGCCGCTGAGCAGCAGCAGCGTGCCGAGCCCGAGCACGGCGGCGCGCAGCGGCACCCACTCCAGGCGCAGCGAGATCCCCGCGAAGAAGAGCACGGCGGCGAAGAACACCGTCGACAGGATGTACTTGTCGTCGTTGGTCTTGGCCTCGGTGCCCTCGGTGTAGAGCGCGTCGGCCTCGCCGTCGAGTCGCCGCGCGGTGGCGGTCGCAGCCAGCTTGTACTGGGGCATGTACAACGGCCCGGCGATCGCGTCCGGGTTGGTGAAGGGCTTCTGCGCGATCCAGGCGCGGAAGGCCGGGACGAACTCGGGGCGGAAGCGACGCTCGTAGATCGTGGCGAGCGCGCGGTCGCCGCCGCGCTCGGCGTTGAGCCACTCGTTGAAGTACAGGAGGTCGTCGATCCGGAGCTGCCCGGCCGCGGTGGTCTGCTGCTGGGCCTTGATGCGGACCGCCGAGGCGCGCGCGTAGTGCTGGGACTGCTCGCCCGACCAGCGCGCCGCCTGGTAGCCGCTCCACGCCGTCGCCACCGTCGTCAGCGAGAGGAGCAGGACCGCGCCCAGCTCGAGCATCCGCTCCAGGCGCGACACCTTCGCCGGGTGCTCCTCCTGCTCGGTCAGCTCGTGCGGGACGTGCACATGGCCGTGCGACACACCCGTCAGTCCTCGGGTGCCTGGAGGTCGTCGGCCGGCCGTGCGGCCGGCAGCGCCTCGGGCTCCGGCGCGCCGGTGAAGGCGTCGGAGGCATCGTCGCCGCGGGTGGCGAGGACGAGGACCAGCGCCAGGATCGCGATGATCCCGAACAGGATCACCATCCAGAACAGGAAGCCGCCGACGTCCCAGGCCGAGGCCGACTCGCCCGCCTCCTGCCCGCCGGAGTCGCTGGTGCCGTCCTGCGCCCACACGGTGCCGGCCCCCGCCGTGGCGAGGAGGAGCCCGGCCCCGATCAGCACCGTCGATGACCGCCACGCTGCGCTCATGGGCCGAACGTAGACGCCGCCCCCACGCCCGGCATCCTCCCGACCGGGTGATGGCGCGCCGCGACCGCGGCGCCGAGCAGGAGCACGAGGCCCGCGACGTAGCACGTGAACAGCACGCCGGCGAGCACCAGGAACACGTGCACGGGCGTGCCGCCGGCCACGAAGCGCAGGTAGAACGCGACGACGGTCGGGATGAGCTGCAGCGCGGCCGCGGCCGGCAGCGCGCCGACCAGCGCGGCGCGCCAGGCGATGCCGCCGCGCGGGGCGAACCGGTAGAGCCCGGCGCAGACCGCGGCGCTGGCCACCGTGGCGCCGACCGTCACCAGCACCTGCACGCCGAACCCCTCCAGCCCCAGCCGCGCCCGCAGCCCCGTGACCTTCGAGGCCGCCAGGACCATCAACACGATCGTCACCACGACCGCGCCGGCGAGCCCGAGGTGGCGGAGCTTGCCGACCAGCGGCCCGAACCGCTCCCGCGCGAGCAGCCGCGACATCACGCGCTCGATCACGCCCACCGCGCCCGCGCTCGTCCACACCATGCCGACGACCGAGGCCACCAACAACCACCCCGAGTCGCGCTGCGTGCGCAGGATCACCTGCACCAACTGGTCGCTGACCCCGGTCGGCAGCACGCCCGCCGCCCGCTCGGCGACCCGCTGCGCCTCGGCGTAGTCGCCCAGCGCGAGCGAGGCGAGCGCGGTCATGCCGAGCGCGAGCGGGACCAGCGCCACCGCGAGGAACCACGACAGCGCCGGGACGTCGTCGCACAGGCCGGTGCCCCAGTAGAGCTCCACGGCGGCCCCGGCGAGCCGGCGGACCCGGGCGGCGACGGCACGATGCACGAGCCGACTGTCGGCGCCGCCCGGGCGATCGGGCATCACCCCGTTCGGGCGATGTCCCCGCCGACGGGAGCTGGGACGCTCAGCACGATCTCCTGTCCAGCGTCCGCCGGGAGGACCCGTGCAGCGCAGCGAAGACCTGCTCAGGCGCCTCGCGCTCAACGACGAGCACGCCGTGCGCGTCGTGCTGCGCGACCCCCCGCACTCGCTGTCGCCGGCCGGCGGCCGCCTGGACTTCAAGACCCACGCGCTCGTCCGGCTCGGGGGTCTCCTGGCGATCGGCGCGTCCACGGACTCGTGCCGCCTGGCGGTCGACCTCGCGCGCGCCGCCGGCGCCTCGGAGGACGAGCTCGTCGGGGCGCTCGTGGCGGTCGGGCCGGCCATCGGCTTCGCGCAGCTGGTGAGCGTGGCCCCGCGGCTGGCGCTGGCGATCGGCTACGACGTCGACGACGACGTCGCCGAGGACGCCTGAGCGCGCTCCACCACCGCGACGGCGTGCAGCGGACGGCCGTCGACGCCGCGGACGATCGTCGTCGTCACCGCGACGGCGTCGCGCCCCGCGGGCCCGCAGCGCGCGTCGACGCGGTAGTGCGACACGTCGCCGCGGAGGCCCGCGGTCGTCAGGGCGCGCGCGGCCGCGACGTCGACCGGCTCCAGCACCGCCTCCAGCGACCGGCCGAGCAGCTCCTCGCGCGCGGCCCCGGTGAGCGCGGCCAGCGCGCCGTTGACGGCGACCAGCCGGCCGTCGGCGTCGGTCAGCGCCGCGGCCACCGGCAGCGCGTCGAAGGCGGTGCGGAACCGGTGCTCGGCCGCGGCCAGCTCGTTGGACTCCACGCGCCGCGCGCCGACGTCGCGCCCCACGACGATCCACGCCGGGCGGCCGAGCTCGTCGTCGTAGCGCGAGATCGCCTGCTCCCACCAGACCGTCGAGCCGTCGCGGCGGCGCAGCTCCAGCTCTCCGCGCCAGCTTCCTCCGCGTTCGAGCGCCTCCAGCATCTCGGCGGCGAGCTCCTGCGGCAGGCGGTCGCTGGGCGCGGTGACCGTCGAGACGTGCCGCCCGGTCAGCTCGGCGGACTCGTAGCCCAGCGCGTGGCTCCACGCGTCGTTGGTGTAGATGAACGAGCCGGTCGCCGCGCAGATCACGGCGATGCCGTCGGCCGCGTGCTGGAGCACGTCGGCGTGCGGGAAGCCGGGCTCGCTCACGGCTGCTCCTCGCGCACCGGCAGCACGCCCGCGACCAGCGTGCCCGCGTGCGGCGCGGACTCGATCCGCACCGAGCCGCCGAGCGCCGTCACGCGGTCGCGCACGTTGAGCAGCCCCGTGCCCGGCGGGGTCGCCGCCTGGTCGAAGCCGCGGCCGTCGTCGCGCACCTCGAACGCCAGGCCGCCCTCGGTCGAGAGCGAGACCGACACCTCGGTCGCGCCCTCGGCGTGCTTGGCGGCGTTCTGCATCGCCTCCAGGCACGCGAAGTAGACCGTGCTCTCCACGTCGCGCCGGTAGCGCCCCACGCCGTTGGCCCGGACCGAGGTCGACACGGTGGAGCGCCGCGCCGCCGAGCGCAGCGCGTCGGGCAGCCCGCGCTCGGCCAGCAGCGACGGGTAGATCCCGAGGGCCAGCTCGCGGATGTGGTCGATCGCCTCCTCCACCTCGGTGCCGAGCTGCTGCAGCGCGGCGGCCTCGTCGGGGGCCTCGGAGCGCAGGCGGTCGCTCTGCAGCGCGAGCTTCAGCCGCAGCCCGACCAGGCGCTGCTGCGCGCCGTCGTGCAGGTCGCGCTCGATCGCGTGGCGCGAGGCGTCGGCGACCGCGACGATCCGCTCGCGTGACGCCGACAGGTCGCGCAGCGAGGCCTGCAGCTGGTCGACCAGCCAGAGGTTCTCCAGCACGACGACCGCGTAGGCCGCCATCGTGTCGAGCAGCGCCGGGTCGGGGCCGGCGGTCACGTCGTAGACCAGCGCGCCGAGCACGTGGTCCTGGGAGCGCAGCTCGACGATCCCGACCTCGCCGTCGTCGGCGGCGGGCGCCACGACCGGCCAGCCGGTGTCGTCGACCCATCGGGCCTGCTCGCCCGGCAGGCGGTAGACGATCCGGACGGTCGGGTCCTCGAGGGCCTCGGCCATCGCGCGCGTGAGATCCACGCCCGAGGGCCGCGCGCTCAGGCGGTTGCCCATGCGCCGCAGGACGCCCGCGACCTGGAAGCGCCGCAGTGCGATGCCCGCCATGGAGCTGAGCGCCAGGAGCGGCAGCGTCGCGACGTACACCCAGCCGATGGTCTCGACGGCGCTGGGGACGACCTCCGCGCGCCGGGCGATGACGTAGGTCGCGAACGCCACCGCGCGGAACGCGGCCACCAGCAGCACCGGGCTGAGCGCCAACGTCAGCAGGCGGCCCGCGGTGCTCGACCGCCGCGCCAGCACGACGAGCACCGCCGCGTACAGCAGCCCCGTCACCACCTCCCGGACCGGGCGCACGACGTCGTCGACGAACGGCCACGACACGATGTTGAAGGCGTTGTCCGGGCAACCCTCGCCGCACGACGAGTAGGCCGTCGGCAGCGGATACCGCTCGAACAGCAGCGCCGACGCGAGGTAGCCCAGGACGAGCGTCCAGAGCAGCGCCACGACGAGCTGCCGCTCGCGCCGCGTCCGCAGCCGGCCCGACGGGAAGCTGAGCAGCAGCACGAACACCATGAAGTCCGAGCACCACGAGAGCACCCGCCCGGCGCTGTAGGCGATGGCGTCGCCGGACTCCGCGAGCGCGGTGGTCGCCCACAGCAGACCCGCCGCGACCAGGAGCAGCGCGAAGCGGTCCGTGGGACGGCGCGCCAGCTCGGCGCAGCCCACCGCCACCGGCACCGCCACGACCAGGCCGTGCAGGAGCGCCGCGACGACCTGCCGATCCGGCGGCGCCGCCTCGGCCGCGAGGACCACCGCCCCGCTCGTGGCCAACAGGCCCGCGCCCACCAGGGCCGACAGCCCGCCCGACGAGACCACGGGCCACAGACCCCGCACGTACAGACCGGTCCGTGGCCTGGGGTACATGAGGCGACGATAACGGCCGCAGGCCGCCACGTCGCCTCCCGGAGGTCCGAACCGCTCCGGTTTTCAGACTGCTAATGCCCTGCTCAACTCCGGTTTTGGGAAGGTTCAGACAGCGTTGCCACGGCGGCCGCCGTGCGCGATGAGCCCGTAGATCACGAGGATGTCCACCGCGAACAGGGCCAGCGCCAGCAGCGGGTAGGCGGGGAGGTAGAGCAGCAGCGCGATGGCGTTGAGCGAGGCGGTCGCGACGCCGACCCAGCGGCCCCACGCGGTGCCGCCGAAGATCGAGAACGCCGCGCAGAACTGGATCGCGCCGATGATCAGCAGCACCCAGCCCCACGTGTTGAGGCTGCTGAACACGTAGCGCGCGTCGTTGACGTAGAAGTTGGCGTTGTCGATGGCCGCGATGCCGTAGATGATGTTCAACACGCCGACGATCGCCAGCATGGTGCCGGCGAAGGTCAGCCAGCCGGATCGCTCGGCGTAGTCATCGGTGGCGACGCGCGCCGTGCCGCCTGACGTGGTGCTCGACATGGACCGCTCCTTGTTGGGGTCGTACAGGAACATCGACGCTACGTCCGGCACGGCGGCGCGGCATCGTCCGAACCGGGTGACGCGGCTCAGGCATCGAGCAGGCCGATCGTGCGGGCGCGGCTCACGGCGGCCGAGCGCGACGAGGCGTCGAGCTTGCGGTACACCGCGTGCGCCTGGGTCTTGACCGTGTTGGCCGAGACGTGCAGGCGGTCGGCGATCTCG
>DASYBY010000364.1:0-3091 GCA_036500525.1 Baekduia sp.
GAGTACTCCAAGGAGCGCGTGCAGTTCGGCGTGCCGATCGCGATGCACCAGGCGATCCAGTTCATGATCGCCGACATGGCGACCAAGGTCCACATGTCGCGCCTGGCGACGTGGAACTCGGCCGTGCTGCTCGACAACGGCCTGCGCAACACGCTGGAGTCCTCGCACGCCAAGCGCTTCGCCGCCGACTCCGCGATGGAGGTCGCCACCGACGCCGTGCAGGTCTACGGCGGCTACGGCTTCATCAAGGAGTACCCCGTCGAGAAGCTGATGCGCGACGCGAAGATCATGCAGCTCTACGAGGGCACGTCGCAGATCCAGCGCCTCGTCATCGCCCGCGAGACGCTGCTGCCGCGCCGCGTCGAGGAGCCCACGGCCGTCACGGCCTAGCGCTTCGCAGGTTGCGTAGGACCGCGGGCCGGCTGCGTAAGCAGCCGGCCCGCCGTTCGTCGTGTGGGCGTGTTCCGTTTCCTGCGCACCGTGCCGGTGCTGCTCATCCTCGGCGGGGGCTTCGCCGGCGCCTACATCGGCGTCGACGGCCTGGTCGGCGCCAACCACGCGAAGGCCGCGATGGCGCGCCAGGGCGGCGACCCCGCGTCGCTGCTGCGGGCGAGCAACCTCATCCCGGCGCTCAACGCCGTCAGCGGCAAGGTCGGCAACGACGCCGCGCTGCGGCACCTGACGATCTACCCCGGCTACCTCGTCGCCGACGTGGCCGCCGGCCACGGCCGGGCCGCCGAGTCGGTGCGCGTGCAGGACGACGGCGACGTGCGCGTCCTGCCCGCCCCGGACGTCGCCGACCACGGCACCGTCGCGCTGGGCGACGTCGACCCGCACGCGATCGAGAGCGTGGCGCGCGAGGCCGCCCGCCGGGAGCACACCGGCCTCGACGGCGTCCACGACGCGGTCGTCGCGGTCGACCCGCCGAGCCGCAAGCAGCGCATCACCGCGTCCCTGGGCGGCGCGCACTCCTGGGAGGCGCAGCTCGACGGCGGTGGGCTCCGCCGCGCCGCCAGGCGATGACGGGGGCGCGGGCGTGGCAAGCTGGAGGCCATGTCCCGCCGACGCACCGAGGAGGCCGTCGCGGCGGCCGCCCCGCTGGCGGCGGCTCGCGCTGCCGCCGACGAGCCGCCGTCGACCCGCGGCGCCGGCTCGGCCGACCCGCTGGCCGGCGAGCTGCGGCGCGCCGGCGTCCTGCCGCTGCTGGTCCTGCACTTCCTGGGCGACGGCCCGTCCTACGGCAACCAGCTCATGGAGCGGATCGAGACGCTGAGCCGCGGGCTGATGGCCGTCAACCCGAACACGATGTACCCGCTGCTGCGCCGCCTGGAGGCCGACGGGCTGATCGCGGGGGAGTGGGAGCATCCCGAGCGCCGCTCGCGCCGCTTCTATCGCCTGACCGAGGCGGGAGCGGCCGAGCGCGACCGCCTCGCGCAGGGCGCCGGACCGCGCCTGGACGCGGCCACCGCGGCGCTGGCGGACATCAAAGACGCGCTGGGCCTGTAGAACCCTCGTCCATGGGACGCGCTCGCGCCGAGGTGGAGGTCGCCGTGCTGGCCGGAGAGGCCGAGGCGGTCTGGTACGACACCGACCGCTGGCCGGGGTTCGTCGACGGCCTCGCGCAGGTCACGGCGGTCGAGGGCGACTGGCCGCGGGCGGGCGGCGTCACGTGGGACGCGAAGGTCGACGGGCGCGGCCGGGTCGCCGAGCGCGTGGTCGCCTACGAGGCGCGGGCTGGGCAGACGCTCGCCGTCGAGGACGACAAGATCAGCGGCACCCAGCGTGTCGAGTTCCATCCGACCGAGGAGGGCTGCCGCGTGGTCTTGTCGCTGGAGTACCAGCTGAAGATGGACAAGCCGGCCGCGCTGGCGATCGACTTCTTCACGCGGCGCCCGATGCGGGACTCGCTGAAGCGGACGCTCCAGCGGTTCCGGCTCGAGTTCGAGGACGCCGCTTAGGCGTGCAGGCTCGGCTTCGTGCAGTTGGGGTGGAAGCACGGGGCGAAGTTGCCCTGGGCGCCCTGGTGGAAGTGCGGACGCTCTTCCAGGGTCGAACGCGTGCTGAGAGCGCGGCTCACGGCCGAGATGATGCGACGGGTCATGGGGGTCCTTCCGGACTACAGGGGGAGAGGGGTGATGCACCACATATTGTGACAGCTTTGTGACACCCCTCAGCCCATGTGTGACGCCACCCACAGGGGCGAGGGACCCGGACGTCTCCAATAGCCCGATCTGGCTAGTCTGGCGGACGCACCGCCCCCCGAACGTTCGCCACCAGAGAAGGGTTCTCATTCCATGTTCGTCTTCAAGGCCGCCGTCGTCGGCGCCGGGACCATGGGTGGGCAGATCGCGCAGACGATCGCCGCCGCCGGCATCCCCGTCGTGCTCAAGGACGTCAAGCAGGAGTTCGTCGACGCCGGCCTGACCGAGGCCCGCAACGTCACCCAGGGGCAGATCGCCCGCCTGGTCAAGAAGGGCAAGCTCACCGAGGAGCAGGCCGCCGCCGAGGTCGATCGCATCGTCGGGCTGATCGAGGGCACGACCGGCTACGCCGCGTTCGGCGACGTCGACTTCGTCGTCGAGGCCGTCCCCGAGCGGATGGACATCAAGCAGGCGGTCTTCGCCGAGCTCGACGCCGTCACGCCCGGCCACGCGATCCTCGCCTCCAACACCTCGTCGCTGTCGATCACCGAGATCGGCGACGCGACGCTGCGCCCCGACAAGGTCGTCGGGTTCCACTACTTCTACCCGGCGTCGATCATGCCGCTGATCGAGGTCATCGAGGGCGACGACACCTCCAGCGAGACGACGCAGGCCGCGGTCACGTTCGCCCAGGCCATCAAGAAGCAGCCGATCGTCTGCGCCGAGGTCCCCGGCTTCGTCGTCAACCGCATCCTGAACTCCGGCATCGCCGAGATCTGGCGCGACCAGGAGGAGCAGGGCCTCTCGATCAAGAAGATCGACGAGGGCGTCGGCGCCGCCAACGTCGTGCCGATGGGGCCGTACTTCCTCATCAACCTGCTCGGCCTCGACACCGTGCTGCACGTCGCCGAGCACCTGCGCGAGTCCTACGGCGACCGCTTCTACGCGCC
>DASYBY010000365.1:0-15820 GCA_036500525.1 Baekduia sp.
CGCCTCGCCGGAGGAGCGCGCGATCAGCGCCGAGCGCGCGACGCGCGCCGCCGAGGCCCTGCGCCGGCTCAAGCCCCAGGAGCTGCGTGCGATGTGGCTCAAGGCGCTCGGGCACTCGTACGCCGAGATCGGGCAGGCGACGGGGTACTCCGCGACGAAGGTCAATCGCTGCCTGGCCGAGGGCCGCAAGAGCTTCCTGGAGCGCTTCGAGGGGATCGAGGCGGGGGAGGAGTGCCGGCGCTGGCAGACCGTGTTGTCCGCCATGGTCGACGGCGAGGCGACCGCCGCCCAGCTGACCGAGGTCCGCCCGCATCTGCGCAACTGCCCGGCCTGTCGCGCGACGCTGCGCCGGCTGCACGGGCACGGCCGGTCGCTGGGGGCGGTGCTGCCGGTCGGGATCGCGGGCGCCGGCGTCAAGCTGGCGGGGCTGTTGGGCCGGCTGCTGCCCGGGGTCGCGACGAGCGACGGCGGCGGTGCCGTGGCGGCCGGCGGGGCCGGCGTGTTCGGGATCGGCGGCGCGAAGCTGGCCGGGCTGCTCGCCGCGGGCGCGGCGGCGACGGCGGGTGGCGGCCTCGTGGCGGTGCGGGAGGGTGGGACGGAGGCGGTGCATCATCGTGCCGGGCGGCCGGCGGGTGTCGTGGCGCGGCGGGTGGCGGGTGGGCGCGAGCCGGTCGGCGCCGCTCCGCTCGCGGCGGGTGCCTCGGGCGCTTCGGGGCCGGTGACCGCCCCGGCGGTTCACGACGGCGCGGCGGCCCGTCCCGCGGCCACGGCGCACGCTCGCCATCGGCCTCCCGCGCACCGGCTGGTCGCCCGCCGGTCGTCCGCCGGCGGGCGGGTCGAGTTCGCGCCGGCCGGCGGCGAGCCCGCGCCGGCGTCCCCCACGGCCGCCGTGGCCGCGGCCCCGCACGCCGCCGCCACGCCGCCTTCGTCTCGTCACTCAGCTCCTCGCGCGGCCACGGGCGGCGCAGACGCCGTCCGCGGCGAGTTCGCGCCCCATCCGTAGTCCATCTCGAAAGGAATCGACCCCATGCCCTTCCCGACTTCATCCACTCCCCGCCGCCGTCGACACCGCGCGATGGCTGTCGCCGGCGCGCTGCTGGCCTGCAGCGGCTTCGCGCTCTCGCACGCGCCGCCCACGGTGGCGGCGTCGACCTACGCCGTCACGCCCTGTGACGGTCCGTCGCCCACGCTCAACGACGGCTACGGCGGCTGGACCAGCTTCCACAGCGTCAACGTCCCGGGCGTCGACGCCGGCGGTGGTTGCGCGGGCGGTATGACCGCCAGCATCTACACCGGCCCCTCCGGTCACGTCGCCCCACTGGGCACCGGCGTCGGCTGGCGCTTCGATGCGCCGTCGGGGACCTACGTCGTCGGCGTCGCCGCGGACCTCTTGGCGTGGCTTCGCGTCTACCAGACCCCGGACGCCGCGCAGTACGACCAGGGATTGCTCCAGGTGTACGCCAACGGGCTCGTCACGACCTACTCGCCGGCCGACAACCACAGCCTCAACGGCGGCACGCATGTCAGCTTCGCCGGACTGCACAGCCCGGAGCTCGACTTCCGGCTCCTCTGCGACGGTCCGGCGGGCGACGACGGCTGCTTCTACAGCACCGGCAACCTGGTGCTCTCCAACACCCACGTCACCCTCGGCGACGACAACGACCCGTCCGTGGCCTCCGCCACCGGCGCGGCCACCACGGACGCCGTCTTCACCGGCACCAAGAGGCTGGCCTACGCGGCGACCGACGGCGGCGGCGGCGTCGCGCGCTTCCGCCTCTACGTCGACGGTCATCCGATCGTCGACCACGTCGCCGACAACCGCACCGGTCACTGCGAGCCGCTCGGCAACTCCGGCGCGAGCTGGGTCTTCGACCGCAGCCTTCCGTGCCCGACATCGGTCAACACCACCGAGTCGATCGACACCACCCAGATCGCGGACGGCCAGCACATCATCGAAGCGCGGGTCGTCGACGCGGCGCAGCGCGAGGCGACGGTGATCAGCCGCGAGGGCGTCGTGGTCGCGAATCACCCGCCGGTGAACAGCGCGGTGCCGGCCTACGAGCGACCCGTCGATGCCGGCACGCCGCAGATCGGCACCGCCATCGCCGCGCTGAGCGACGGCACATGGACCGGTCCGAGCCTCACCGTCGTGCGTTCGTGGGTGCAGTGCGATGCCAACGGCACCGTGTCGTCGTGCGCGCCCATCCCCGGGGCCACCGGCCTCTCCTACGTCCCGACCGCGGGCGACCTCGGCCATCGCCTGCGCCTGGCCGTCACGGCGACCAATGCCGCGGCCTCGGTCACGGTCTACTCGGCGCCGACCGGCATCGTCACCCAGCCGAGCAGCGCCGAGGTGCCGACGCCCAAGCCGGAGGACGGCAGCGACGGCCATGACGGCGCCAACGGGACGGATGCGCCGCCGACGTTGGTCACCGCACTGATCATCCCGACGCTGCCGTCGGTGACGAACACCACCACGATCGCGCACACGCTCCGGGGCCGCGTCGCCGGCTCGCCGGAGGGCGTGGCGTGTCCCGAGGACAGGGCCACGTTGAAGTTCGAGCACGTCAAGGGCGGCCAGATGGCGCTCGGCTTCGGGAAGTCGTCGACGGCTCAGGTCCAGCTGACCTGCACCGTGTCGGGCAAGGCGATCGCCGGTGCTCAGCTCGACATCTCCACCAAGACCGGCCGGGAGGCGGCGGTGGCGGCGGACGTCGCGACCGACGGCGCCGGGCACGCGACGCTCCGGCTCGCCAAGGGGGCCAGCCGGGCGATCGCCGTCGGCTACCGCATGTACGCCGATGACCCGATCGCCCGCGCGACCGCGACGCTGAAGGTGCTGGTCAACAGCAAGGTCTCGCTGAAGGCCAACCACCGCACCCTGCGCAACGGCCATGCCGTCCAGCTGCGCGGGTCGCTTGGCGGTGGCCTGATTCCCAAGCGCGGCGTCAACCTCTCGATGCAGTGGAAGGACGGCAAGCGCTGGCGTCCGTTCGCGCAGATCAAGTCCAATCGGAAGGGCGTGTTCTCCTATGCCTACCGGTTCACGCGGAGCAACCGGCCGGTGACGTACGCGTTGCGCGCGCAGGTCGTCAAGGGGCAGGTCGACTACCCGTTCGTGGGGACGGCGTCGAAGGCCGTGAAGGTGACCGTTGCGCCGTAACGAGCCGGATCGCGCGGTCCGCTGCGGTGGGCCGCGCCCGTCTTCCTTGGGACCGCTGCGGCGGTGGGCGATGCCCGCCGCCGTCGGCGGTCGCGCGGCGGACGCCCCGGCCCTCGCCGGCGTTCGGGCTGCCGGCGGAGTCGTCCGGGCTCGGCGCTTCCGCCGTGCCGCGGTCGCCCGGCTGCTGGGGCTTGGGCTTATCGCGCCTGCGGTCCTCGCTGCGCCCTCGGCGTATGCCGAGGAGATCTTCACGAGCCAGGCCGCGGCCGCCGGTGCGACGGACTCCACCTGGATCCCGGCGCCCGCCGTTCCGGTCGCGGTCTGCATCGTCGACACCGGCAACGACGCGAACCCCGACACCACCAACGTCGTCGCCCGCCTGGCCGTCGATGACGGCGACGGTGCCGACCTCGGAGCCACCAAGCACGGCACGTTGATGTCGATGATCGCCGCGGCGCCCTACAACCAGTTCGGGATGGTGGGGATCGCTCCGTCGATCGAGGTCGTGTCGGTCCGTGCGACGCGCAGTGGAGACGGGTTCACCTTCGCCGACGTGTTGAAGGGGATCGACGCCTGCCGCCTCTGGCGAATGACCTACAACATCAAGGTCATCTCGCTCTCACTCGGTGCGCCGAACACCGGCCCTCTGGATCGAGCCACCGAGCAGGCGATGGGCGATGCGGTCGACTCGGCTCGTGCGGCAGGCATGGATGTCGTTGCGGCCGCAGGCAACCACCCGGGCGTGGTCGACTGGCCAGCGGCATATGAACCGGTGCTCGCCGTCGGTGCCGCCGACGACACCGGAACGCGCTGCAGCTTCGCGGCAGCCGGACCACAAGTGGATTTATGGGCACCAGGCTGTCCCCAGGATGTCGCCCTCCCGGACGGTCGCGCAGCATGGGCTTCCGGCTCGAGTGAGGCGACGGCGTTGACCGCTGCGGTGCTCGCGCAGTTGCGCAGCCTGCGCCCCGACCTCGCCGTCGACGGCGCGGAGGCGGTGTTGAGGTCCAACGCCTATGCCCAGCAGGCCGGCTCGACGCTTGACGCCGACAGCGCGTTTCGTGCTGCCGGCCTATCCGATCAACTCGCCCACGGCCACAGGTCCATCCCTGATCTCTCGCCAACCACAGGTGCATCTTCGCTGAACGCCGCCGAGGCGCCCCAACCGGGCAGCCCGTCGCCCCCGCTGGTTGTCGCCAGGCTTCCGGCAGCGACGCCGCCGGTGATGCTGCCTCGAATGACGACGACCAAGCCCCGGGAGCGGCTTCCCCGGCCGTTGGTCCGCGCAGTCCGCGTCAGTCACGGTCTGCTGACCTTGATATTCAAGAACAAAGGCAAGGGCATCCAGGCACACGTCGACCTCTACACGCGCAAGCGGGGGCGCGCATTCCCGACGGTGACGCGGCGTCTCCGCGTGGACGGTGCCCGACTACGGACAAGGTTCTCGGGAACGCTCGCCGAGGTGTCGATTACCTATCGTGATCCCAAAGCGATCAAGGGAATGTCGGCCCCGCTCAGCCTGCATCTCCAGTCGTAGCTCCGCCTCCGCCGGAAGACCCCGCACGTGCTCGCCGAACTCCGTCTCGTCCTCCTCACCGCCGCTACCTGGGCGGCGGTGACCGTCCCGGCCCACGCGACCCAGGACCGGCCGGTGCCGTCCGATGTCGGTCCCGTCGCCGGCGGCGGCGCGTTCGTCATCCAGAGCTGTGGCGAGTCGGGGTCGGCGGCCGGCTGGAGCGTGGCGCTCTCCAATCCGGCAAACGTGGACGGTGGGCTGCAATGCCCGCCCGTCAACGGCAACAACCCCGCCTTCCCCGACGACCCGGATCAGACGGGTATTTGGGCATCTGACCACCTTGCCGCCGGAGGCGAGTCTGACGCCGGCAATCGTGCGGAGGCCAGCTTCACGACGTTGCCGGGCACGGAGATCATTCAAGCTCGGTATTGGCGACGGGTCGTGCGACTCTCAGCTCCGTCATGGCAGTCCTATGTGGCGTTTGGCGATAGCTCGAATATCGCCGACACCTGCGAACTCAACGGGCAGGCGACCTGCGGTGTCGGCGGCGGCGACTGGTACCCCAACGACCCAAATCCCGACTTCGATCGGGCCGCTTACACCGACGTCACCGGCCTTTCGACGACCACGATGATCGCCGGCGTCTACTGCCGCCCCAACGTCAACAACATCTGCCTCAACGGCTCCACGCTCACCCGCGCCGAGTCGCAGATCTTCTCCGCCTACCTCACGATCGCCGACACCAGCGCTCCGGCCATCGGCACGCCAACCGGCGACGGATGGACCACCACGGCGTGGTCCCAGGGCACCCTGCCGCTCTCGCTCAGCAGCAGCGACAACACCGGCATCGGCGCGACGCGCGTCTACGCGGATGGGTCGCTGATCGCGACGCTGCAGGGCAGCTGTCACTACGACCGGCCGCGTCCCTGCGTCGATGCGCCGTCTGGCGCGGCGGGGCTGCCGACCTCGGGCCTGGCCGATGGTGAGCATGTGATTGCTCTTGGTGCCGTCGATGCGGCCGGCAACGAGACGCGCGTCAGCCGGTCGCAGCCGCTGCGGGTCGACAACCGGGCTCCCGCGGCGCCGGTGGGGCTGACCTCCGCGGCTGCTGTGTCGTCCGCGAACGCCTTCTCGGCGAGCTGGACGCTGCCGGTCGATGCGGGCTCGCCGATCGTCGAGGCGCGCTACCAGCTGTGTCAGAACGGCGCGTGCGGTGCGGTGCAGACCGCACCGTCGTTGACGGGCGTCGCGGGTCTCGCGTTGCCGGCGGCGGGCACGGCGACGCTGCGGGTGTGGCTGGTCGATCAACTCGGCCACGCCGACGATGCGACGGCCGCGACGCTCCCGCTCACCTACACGCCCGTGGCGCCACCGCCACTCCTTCCGCCGGAACCCGAGCCGCCGGTCGAGCAGCGGCCGGACCTCCGACCGCAACCCGGCCCACCGACGATCACCAGGACGAGCGCGGCACTGAAGCTCTCCACGACGCGCCGCATCGGCCGGCGAGTGACCATCACCGGCCGTCTCAGCCGGAAGACCTCCGGGCACGTGACCATCCGCTATCGCGCCCGGGCCGGTGGCCATCTCCGCAGCGTCAGCCACCGCGCTTCCATCAAATCCGGCACCTTCCACTCCACCTTCACGCTCTCCCACACCCTGTCCACGGCCCACACCGCCACCATCACCATCACCTACACCGGTGACGCCGACACCAAGCCCGCCACCGCCCACACCACCCTCCGCCTCCACACCCACTAAGCCGCCGCGCCGCACCCGCTTCGTCGCGCGCCGCGCCCGCTGCCGCCCGCGCCGCATCGCACCCGACGGCTTCGCTTCGCTTCGCTCGCCGCCGGCTTCGCCTCGCTTGCTCGCCGCCGCCTCGCCGTCGACCCCGCCTGGTCTAATCACCGGCCGTGGCATCGCCGACCGACCTCGACGCTCTCACCACCCTGCTGGAGAACGCTGGGTTCGTTGCGGCAGGGGAGGAGGCTGAGGAGTTGTTGGCGTGTGCGGCCGGCGATGCGGAGGTGCTCGACGCCTTGGTCAACCGGCGGCTCACCGGCGAGCCGCTGGCCTGGATCACCGGGAGCGTCGTGTTCTGCGGCCTCACGATCCGGATCGATCCCCACGTCTACGTCCCGCGGTGGCAGAGCGAGCAGCTCGCCCAACGCGCGGTGGCTCGCCTCCCGGCCGACGGCACCGCCATCGACCTCTGCACGGGCGCCGGAGCGATCGCCCGGACGCTCCTGGTGAACCGCCCGGCCGCGCACGTCGTCGCCTCCGACGTCGACGAGCGCTCCGTCGCGAACGCGACCGCAAACGGGGTGGACGCCCACCACGGCGACCTGTTCGACCCGCTCCCGCGGACGCTCCAAGGCCAGGTCGACGTCGTCGTCGGCGTCGTGCCCTACGTGCCGACGCCGGAGCTGCCGCTGCTGCAGCGCGACACGTTCACGTTCGAGTCGAGCCTGTCCTACGACGGCGGCCACGACGGCACCGCGATCCTCCGGCGCGTCCTCGTCGACAGCCCGCGGTTCCTCAGGCCGGGTGGCGCGCTGCTGCTCGAGCTGGGCGCCGATCAGCCCGCCCAGCTGGCCGGCGAGTTGGCTCGCCTCGGCTACGTCGACGTCGCGGTGCTGGTCGACGAGGACGGCGACGTTCGCGGCATCGAGGCCACGCGCGGCCCCCCGGGCTGAACCTCGTGTCCGCGGAGGTCCGCGCGTGGATTTCCGCAACGTGCAGGAGGAACCCAAACGCGGGCGAACATCGGACGTTTTGACGTCCGGTGGGGGTCGTACGGTCACGCCGTCCAGTACCTCGAGCGCGGGGAACGTCCCATGGCCCTCTGCTTCATCGAACCTCAAGACGCGATCCGCGTCATCGCAGAGTCCGTCGGCCGCGAGGCACGGCGGCAGCTGCTTGGCGAGCTCGTCCGCGCTTGGGTGGATGAGATCCCCGAGCGCGAGCTGGATACGCACTACGCCAAGGCCGTCGCCGATCTCGACGAGCACGACCTCTCGATGCTCGCCGCGTGGCACGCATCGCTGGAGGTCGGCCAGCCGATCGCCAACCGCGACTTCCTCATGAACGTCTTCCCGACCCTCGGCGAGAACCGGCGCGAGGCGCTGAAGATCGCCGCCGGCTTCCGCGGCGAGGAGGCCTTCGAGGCCGGCGTCGCCGAGGAGCAGGCCCTCGAGACGGTCCTCCCGCGCCTCTCGCGCGAGCGGTCGGTCGAGCTGGCGCAGGAGTGCATCGAGCTCTACCTCTGGGACCGGCTCGGCAGCGACAACTAGCGCCGCCGCCGCCGCGCGGCGCCCCCGCTACGCGGCCGCGTCCGCCCGGCGCAGCACGTCGTAGCGCCCCACGCCGTTGCGGCCGTCCATGCGCCACGTGAAGAACGCGCAGTCCAGGCGCAGGCGCCCAAGGTCGAGCGTCGTGCCGCAGGCGACCTCGCCGGCCGCCCGGCGCGCGTAGTCGTCGTCCTCGAAGACGTACAGCTCCAGCCCCGCGTGGCGCTGGCGTCCGTCGGCGTCGTAGGTCGTCGAGACCCGCGGGTCCGCGACCAGCTGCGCGACCGGGTCACCGGCCTCGCCGTTGTGGCCGAGCATGACCGCGTGGATCGCCTCGTCGGCGTGCGAGCTCGCCTTGATCGGGCGGACCGCGGTCAGCGTGATGCCGACGTCGCCCTCCAGCCAGACCCCGAGCGCCCGCGCCGACGCGAGCTTGTCCCAGTCCGGCGCGCCCCACGAGTGCCCGCGCTGGCCGCGGCCGGTGAACGGGCGCACCGTGCCGTCGACCGTCACGGTCCCCGACACGGTCACGAGCTGGTCGTAGCCCTCCATGCCGCCGAGCTTGCCCGTGGGATCGTCGGCCTCCAGGCGCGAGATGGCCGAGACGGCCACCAGGTCGAGCGCGAACGCGTGCGCGCCGTCCTCGTCCTCGAAGCGCACCTTCCACTCGCGCAGCGGCTCGACGACCTCGGTCTGGACGCCCGCCACCAGCACGTCGCCCCAGCCGGTACCGCTGCGCGGGACGCCGCCCTCGGCGCGCACCGCCACCGGCTCGCCGCCGGCGAAGAGCAGGGCGAGGCCACTGGTGACCAGCTCGCCGCCGGCCATCGCGCGGCCGATGCGCGCGATGCCGCAGACGTCGGCCTCCGCGTCGCTGAAGGCGATGGTGACCGCCTCGCTCTGATCCGCGTCCAGCGCGCGCGGCGCCTCGTGCTCGGCGGTGATGCTGCTGCTCAAGGAAGTCTCCTGGGATCGATCTCGGTGGCGGTGCCCTCCACGAACTCGTCGCCCGACGCGCCCGCGGCCGGCCCGCCGGCACCCGGCGGCCGGCGTCGCCGCCCGCCCCCCGGAATGCCCGGGCTCGGCATGTCGCCGAGGATCCGGAAGCTGAACCGGCGCACGATGAACCGGCGGATGATCGCCCGGGTCGGCGGAAGCAGGAGCAGCGCACCGACGACGTCGCTGCAGAAGCCCGGCGTCAGCAGGAACGCGCCGCCGAAGATGACGAGCACGCCGTCGACGACCTCGCGCGCGGGCATCCGGCCCTCGGCGAGCGCCAGCTGGAAGCGCCGCCACGCCGCGCGACCCTGCGACCGCATCAACATGGTGCCGATGATCGAGTCGGCGATGAGCAGCGCGATCGTCCACCACGCGCCGATCGCCTGGCCGACCTGGATGATCACGTAGATCTCCAGGATCGGGACGACGACGAAGAGGCCGAGCAGGAGCAGGAAGGGCATCCGGGCCCGAAGGCTACGCGGTCCCGGTCCAGCCGCGCCCGCGCCTACGCGGGTGCGACGACCGGATCCACGACGACGCCCGGCAGCCGGTGCAGGCCCACCAGCTCGATGAGCCGCTGGATCTGGGGCTGGGCGCCGCGGATGCGCAGGATGCCGTCGGCCTGGCGCAGGCGGCGCGCGACCAGGGCGAGGTCGACCATCAGCGACGGGTCCGCGAAGGCGAGATCATGCAGGTCGACGAAGACCGTTCCCCCAGCGTGCAGAGCCCTGGAAAGCGCGGGACGGCGCAGGCTCTGCGTGGTCCGATCCTCGTCGCCCTTGCAGCAGATCACCGGGGGGTGTTCGCTGAAGGAGACGATGGCGCGAGAAGCTACCTGAGGCACGGGGCTAGACTCAAGGTCTATGCCCTCCGTCGAGGATGTCGAAGCCGCTCTCACCAACGTTATCGATCCCGAGCTCGGGCTCGACTTCGTGGAGCTGGGCCTGATCTACGGCATCGAGGTGTCGGGTGGGGACGTGCAGGTCACGTTCTCGCTGACCTCTCCCGGATGTCCGATCGGCCCGCAGGTCACCGAGCAGATCGAGGAGTTCGTCACCGAGGTCGACGGCGTCACCTCCGTCGAGTCCTCGATGGTCTTCAGCCCGCCGTGGACCCCGGACAGGATGTCCGAAGACGCGAAGTTCGCGCTCGGCTACTGAGCCGGGCACCAAGTTCGGGCCTCCCATGCGGTGGGCGCTCCTCCCGGCAGCGATCACCGGCCTGCTGGCGTTCCCTGCAGGAGCACTCGCCGCGCCCCCGCAGCGCACCGAGGCCACCGGGCGGCTGCTCGTCACGCTCAAGGCACCGCCCGCCGGCCAGGCGCAGGCCTCGGCCGTCCGGGCCGTCGCCGCGCGCACCGGCGCGCGCCCCACGGACCTCTCGATCCCGCAGCTGCGGACGGTCGCCGTCCGCGCGCCGCGCCACGCCTCGCTCCACGCGCTCGCCCAGCGCCTGCGCCGCGACCCACAGGTCGCCGAGGTCCACGCCGAGCAGCGGTTCACGCTGCGCTACGTCCCCAACGACCCGGCGTTCACCTCGTCGGCGCGCGGCGAGACCGGCACCGTGACCGAGTGGTGGGCCGCCCGCGAGGACCTGCCCGCCGCGTGGGACCTGGCCAACGGTTACGGCGCCCGCGTGGCGGTCATCGACACCGGCGCGGACGCCACGCATCCCGACCTCGTCAACAAGATCGTCGCGACGGCGGACTTCGACGACACCTTGAGCGACGGCCCGCCGACGGTCGACGAGGACGGCCACGGCACGCACGTCGCCTCGCTGGCGTGTGCCGAGCCCGACAACGGCATCGGCATCGCCGGCAGTGGCCTGGGCTGCGACCTGCTGATCGCCAAGAGCGACCTCAGCGAGGGCAGCGTCGCCAAGGCGCTGATCTGGGCCGCCGACAACGGCGCCGAGGCCATCAACATGAGCTTCGGGACCGACGGCCGCACGCCCGCGGGCGACGTGTTCGTCAAGGCCCTGCAGTACGCCAACGCCAAGGGCGCGGTCCTCGTCTCGGCGGCCGCCGACCGGCCCAGGGAGGAGCAGGGCTACCCGGCCGACCTGCTGCAGCCCGGCGGCACCGGGGCCGACCTCAGCAGCAACCTGGGGCTGAGCGTCACCGCCGCGGACGCGCGCGACGCCCGCGCGTCCTTCGCCGGCCGCGGCAGCCAGATCTCCCTGGCCGCCTACGGCACCTACGGGCCGGGCGGCACGGGCTTGCTCGGCGCCTTCCCGGCCGCCACGACGGCGCTGGAGCATGGCGATCGCCTCCTCAAGGAGACGCCGTGCCACTGCCGCACGACCTACGCGGGGGACACGCGGTACGCCTACCTGTCGGGGACGTCGATGAGCGCCGCGGTCGTCAGCGGCGTGGCCGCGCTCATGCGCCACCTCAACCCGGACCTGCCGCCGGCCGACGTCGTGCGCCTCCTCAAGCAGACGGCTCGGCGCCCGGCCGGCACGGGGTGGACGCCCGACCTGGGCTGGGGGATCCTCGACGCCGGCGCCGCCGTCGCCGCCGCCCGCTCGGTCGACGCGCACGCGCCCAGCTCCCAGCTGGAGCGGCCGAAGGTCCGCGGCCGCTCGATCGCGCTGCGCTGGCACGGCGAGGACGACGGCATCGCCAACGTGGTGGCGTCGGGGATCGACCACTTCGAGGTCTGGCGCTCGGCGTCGGGCCGGCCCGCCCGCCGCATCGCGACGACGCGCGGGCACACGCTGCGCCTGCGCGGCATGCGCGGCCACCGCTACACGTTCTTCACCATCGCCGTCGACCACGCCGGCAACCGCGAGGCGCCGCCGGCCAAGGCCGACGCCGGCGTGCGCGTCGCCCGCTAGCGCCCCGCGCCCAGCGCCCCGCGCCCCGCTACGCCCGGCCGACCGGCGCGTCGCGCCGCGCGCCGTTGGACGACGAGCTCGCCGGCGCCGTCCGCCGCTTGGCCAAGGCCACCAACTCGGCCAGCGCCGCCTCGATGCCGTCGGCGATGCGGTCCAGATCGGGCAGCGCGTCGTAGTCGCCCAGCAGCCCGAAGTTCATCTGGCCGTTGTAGGACATGATCGCGATCGCCAGCGCGTGGTCCTTGGGCAGGAACGCGACGGGGAAGACGTCGAGCATCTCGCGCCCCCGCACGTAGAGCGGCAGCTGCGGCCCCGGCACGTTGGTCACGATCAGGTTGAACAGGCGCGTGGAGAAGTTGAGCCGCGAGGCCTGCGCGAGGATCGTCGGCGGCGCGAAGCTCTGCACGCCCGCGAGCACCTCGGCGCCCACGGCCTGCTTGGACTCCTTGAGCCCGTCCATCGACGCCTTGACGGCGCGCAGCCGCGCGATCGGGTCGTCGATGTAGACCGGCAGCGGCCCTCGCATCGCGGTGATGCGGTTGCCGAGCGTGTTGGTCTCGTGGCTGGCGCGGGTCGAGACCGGCACGAGCGCGCGCAGCTCCAGCCCCTCGGTGCGCACGCCGCGCGAGTGCAGCCAGTCGCGCAGCGCACCGCTGACGACCGTCAACACCACGTCGTTGACCGTACCGCCGAAGGCGTTCTTGACCACCTTGAAGTCCTCGAGGCGGTTGCGCACGACGGCGTAGCGCCGGTGCGGCCCGATCGGGACGTTCAGCGGCGTCTCGGGCGCGGGGTTCAGCCCGGCCCACGCGACCTCGCCGACGCCCTCGGCCGCGACGCCCAGCGCGCGCAGCGACGCCTGCGGGTTGCGGACGATGCCCAGCGCGCCCGCGACCGCGCCCGCGGCGACCCGCGCCAGCCCGATCGCGCCGCCCGCGACCAGCTCGACGCCCGTCGGCTCCGGATGCGGCTGCCACGCCTCGTCGGGGTGCGGCGGCTCGACGGGGATCGGCGTCAGGTCGAACATGACCGTCGCCAGGTCCACGCCCGAGATGCCGTCGATGAGCGAGTGATGGGTCTTGGTGATGACCGCGAAGCCGCCGTCGTCGAGGCCCTCGACGATCCACATCTCCCACAGCGGCTTGGAGCGGTCCAGCTGCTGGGACATGAGCCGGGCGACCAGGCGCATGAGCTGCTCCTCGCTGCCGGGGGCCGGCAGCGCGGTCTGGCGCACGTGGTACTCGAGGTTGAAGGTGGGGTCGTCGACCCACAGCGGGCGCCCGGTCTCCAGCGGCGGCTGCGCCAGGCGCTGGCGGTAGCGCGGCACGAGGTGCAGGCGCGTCCGGACGTGGTCGAGCATCTCCTCGAACCGCGGGGCCGGACCCTCGCAGAGCACGATGCCGCCGATGTGCATGTGCGACGCGGGGCCCTCCTGTGCCAGGAACGACGCGTCGACTGCGGTCAGTCGATCCAAGTGCTGCTGTGCCATCCCAGAAACTCCCGATCCTTTCGACTCGCGGGCAGCCTACTCGGGGATCGCGAGCGGTGCAGGGGGTTCTGCTGCAAACCTGCACGATCGCGCCCGGTACCGTCCCGGGCACTGCATGGCTTCCGCTCCGCCTGAACCGCCCGACGACGCCGGCAAGCTCTCGGTCAAGCTGCTGGTCGTCGCGCTCGTCGGCCAGCTCGTGCTGTTCGGCGGGCTGATCGCGCTGACCGTCCACGGCTTCCCGTTCCTCGGTGGCGGTGGCTCCTCGGGCGCCGCCACGGTGCCCAAGGTCGGCCGCGGCCAGGTCCCGCACGCGACGGTCAACCGCTTCGACGCCGCCCGCGCGATGGCGACCGCCAAGCAGCAGATCGACGCCGGCCCGCGCCCCGCGGGATCGAAGACGCTGCGGACCGTCGCCGACCAGCTCAAGGCGCAGCTGCCCAACGGGCGCTTCGAGAACGTCCTCGGCCACCCCGGCCTGCGCAACATCGTCGGCGACCTGCCCGGCCCCGGGCCGGTGATCGTCATCGGCGCGCACTACGACACCATCAACCGCCCGGCCGGCTTCGTCGGCGCCAACGACTCCGCGGCCGCCGTCGGCGCCGTGATCGAGCTGGCGCGCGCGATGGCCAAGGTGCCGCGCACCGCCGTCTCGCCCGGCATCCGCTTCGTCCTCTTCGACGGCGAGGAGGAGCCAGGCCCGACCAAGGACTTCTACGCCGACGCGCTGCGCGGATCCAAGTCCTACGTGCAGCTGCACGCCGAGGAGGTCCGGGCGATGATCCTGCTCGACTACATCGGCAACAAGGGCCTGCGGCTCCCGCGCGAGGCCAGCTCGACCTCCTCGCTGTGGGGCGACGTGCGCGCCGCGGCCCAGCGCGTCGGCGTCGGCCAGGTCTTCCCGGACACGACCGAGACCGGCATCTTCGACGACCACACGCCGTTCCTGCGCGCGCAGATCCCGGCCGTGGACCTCATCGACTGGTCCTATCCGTACCAGCACAAGCTCACCGACACCTACGACAAGCTGTCGGTCGACAGCGTCGACGCCGTGGGGGAGACGATCGTCGAGCTCCTGCGGACCTGGAAGTCCTGAGCGCGGCGCAGGACCGCGCCCAGCCGCACAAGGGTCCTACAATCGTCGCGATGGCCGCCACTGTCGAGAAGCTCCTCCTGGCGGCTCCGCGCGGGTACTGCGCCGGGGTCGATCGGGCCGTCCAGACCGTCGAGCGCGCGCTCGAGCTGTACGGCGCGCCCGTGTACGTCCGCAAGGAGATCGTGCACAACAAGCACGTCGTCGAGCAGCTGCGCGAGCGCGGCGCGATCTTCGTCGACGAGCTCAACGACTCGGTGCCCGAGGGCGCGACGACCGTCTTCTCCGCCCACGGCGTCTCGCCGGCCGTCCACGCCGACGCCTCCGCGCGCGGCCTGCAGACCATCGACGCGACCTGCCCGCTGGTGACCAAGGTCCACCGCGAGGCCGTCAAGTTCGCCTCCGACGGCTACACGATCGTCCTCATCGGCCACGCCGGCCACGAGGAGGTCGAGGGCACGATGGGCGAGGCCCCCGACCACATCGTGCTGGTCGAGACCGAGGCCGACGTCGACGCCCTCGAGGTCCCCGATCCGGGCAAGATCGCCTACATCTCGCAGACCACGCTGTCGGTCGACGAGACCCTCGCGATCATCAACCGCCTGCGCGCGAAGTTCCCGGCGATCACCGGTCCGCGCACCGACGACATCTGCTACGCCACCACCAACCGGCAGGCGGCCGTCAAGCAGATGGCCTCCCACTGCGACCTGCTGCTGGTCATCGGCTCGCGCAACTCCTCCAACTCGAACCGCCTCGTGCAGGTCACGCGCGAGCTGGGCACGGAGTCGCACCTGATCGACGACGTCAGCGAGGTCGACGAGGCCTGGCTGGTGGGCAAGCGCACCGTGGGGATCAGCTCCGGCGCCAGCGCGCCCGAGGAGCTCGTGCAGCGGCTCGTCGACTTCTTCCGCGCCCGCGGCGTGGAGCAGGTCGAGGAGTTCCAGGTCGTCCAGGAGGACGTCCGGTTCATGCTGCCGAAGTCGATCCGCCAGGCCATGGCCGCCGCGGCGCCCGCCGGCGCCTGAGCCACCCCGTCGGAACGGCCGTCCCCCCGGCTCAAGTCGGGATGTCCGGCGGCCGACCACCCGACTGGAATGATCCTCCGGAACCCCATCGCGGGGGCGGTCTGCCGCACCCTGCTCGCCGCCGGCGGCACCGTCGCCGGTGCCGGCTTCGCCCAGTGGCCCATCGCCACCGCCTGCTTCGCCGCGCTCGCGGCGATCACGCTGCTCGAGGCCCGTGCGGCCCAGCGCGGCGAGAGCCTCTACCTGCGCGAGTCACGCCACGACGCCCTCACCGGCGTCGGCAACTACCGCAAGCTGCACGAGGGCCTGCTGGCGGCCACGTCGGCCGACGTCCAGCGCTTCGCGCTGCTGACGCTCGACGTCGACCGCTTCAAGGAGATCAACGAGACGCACGGCCACCTGGAGGG
>DASYBY010000366.1:0-9511 GCA_036500525.1 Baekduia sp.
CGGCAGGTTCTCCAGCCAGTTCTGCCACGAGCCCGTCAGCCCGTGGATCCAGACGATCGTCCCGGCCGGGTCCTCGGGGCCGAGGTCGATCACGTTCATCGGCCGCCCGGCGACCGTCACCCAGCGCTGATGCGCGCGCCAGTCGACGTCCATCCAGGCGCTGCGCCCGGCCGGTCCGTAGCGGTCGGCGACGGTCACGGGGCGGGCGGGCTTCGCGGTCGTCGCCATGGCCCTACGATAGGTGGGCGTCCCACGGGAGGGGGTCGCACCGCCATGCGCATCGCCATCGACATCGATTCCACGCTCCACCACTACTGGGATCTCCTCTCCGACGCCGCGCGGCGTCGCTTCGGCATCGAGCTTCCTTACGAGGAGCAGTTCGACTGGGGGATCACCCGCCTGCGTCCCGAGCAGCTGAAGTGCTGTATCGAGGAGACGCACTGCGAGGCCACGATCCTCGCCGGCCGCCCGTACCCCGGGGCCGTCGAGACCGTCAACGCCTGGGCCGCCGACGGCCACTTCATCCACGTCACCACCCACCGCGACGTCGCCGCCCAGGGCGCGACCGAGCAGTGGCTGCAGGCGATCGGGCTGCGGTTCGACGAGCTCTACTGCTCCTACGACAAGGTCGCCCGCTGTCGCGAGATCGGCATCGAGCTGCTGGTCGACGACAGCCCGGACAACCTGCAGGGCGCGCTGGAGCACGGCATCGCCGGGGCCACGATCCTGCACCCGTGGAACGAAGAGGTCTGCGAGACCGAGGACGTCGTCTCGGCCAAGGACTGGGCCGAGCTCGCGGCCAAGCTGGCGCCGCTGCTCTCCGGGCAACCGCGCCGAGTCGCTTAGCGAACGTCCTCCTGGGACACTCTGCAGGCCGATGGCCGACGAGAAGACCCGCAGCACCCTGCGCCGCAACGGCCGCGAGGCCGAGCGCGTCGACGACGACGACCGCCTCTCGCTGGGCGACGAGGAGCCCCGGGGCGAGCTGACGCGGCGCGGCCCCGACCTGCGGGAGTACCTCGCGCCGATCGAGACCGAGCGCCAGGTCACCGACTGGGGGCGCTCGGAGCGCGTCGAGGGCTTCTTCGACAAGACGCTCATCGACTTCTACTACAACTTGTGGTTCCGCTGCGAGGTCGAGGGCATCGAGCACGTGCCGTCGACCGGCGGCGCCCTGCTGGTCTCCAACCACGCCGGCGCGCTGCCGCCCGACGCGCCGATGATCGCCAAGGCGATCAAGGAGGAGCACCCCGACCCGCGCCCGCTCCACCTCACGATGGAGCACTTCTTCAAGGGCTACCCGGGCCTCAGCATGCTGCTGCCCAAGCTCGGCGGCGTGCCCGCGCACCCGGCCAACGTGCACCGCCTGCTCTACGACGAGCAGCAGCTCGTGCTCGTCTTCCCGGAGGGCCGCAAGGGCTCCGAGAAGCTCTACAAGGAGCGCTACCGCCTGCGGCGCTTCGGGCGCGGCGGCTTCGTCGAGGCCGCGATGCGCGCCGGCGCGCCGATCGTCCCCGTCGCCGTCGTCGGCGCCGAGGAGGCGATGCCGATCTTCGCCCACGTCACCGCGCTGCAGAAGCTCACCGGCCTCATCTACTTCCCGATCACGCCGACCTTCCCGCACCTCGGCCTGCTCGGCACGCTGGGCTACCTGCCCGCGAAGTTCAAGATCCGCTTCCTCCCACCGGTGCCCACCGACGACCTCGGCGTCGACGCGCCCTGGGACGACCAGGCCCTGGTCCAGACGATCGCCCACGACATCCGCGCGACGATCCAGGACGAGTTGATCGACATGGTCGGCAAGCGCCGCTCGGTGTGGTTCGGATGACCTCCAAGCGCATCCTCATCACCGGCCTGTCGACCTACTGGGGCGCGCGGCTGGCCCAGGCGCTGGAGCAGGACCCGGAGATCGAGACGATCATCGGGATCGACCGCACGCCGCCCAAGCTGGCGCTGGAGCGCACGGAGTTCGTCCAGGTCTCCGACGCGCACTCGCTGATCCGCCGCATCGTCGACGCGGCCGAGATCGACACGATCGTCGACACGCGCCTGGTCGTCGACTCGATCGTCACGACCCGCTCCCGCGCCCACGAGAACAACGTCATCGGCACGATGAACGTCCTGGCGGCGGCGGGCGGCGTGGGCGGCCACGGCTCGCCGGTGCGCAAGCTCATCTTCAAGTCCAGCGCCCGCTACTACGGCGCCGAGCAGGACGACCCGGCGTTCTTCACCGAGGACATGCGCCGCCCGCATCCGCCGCGCACCGCGATCGAGCGCGACATCTGCGAGGCCGAGGCGAGCGTCCGCGACTTCCGCCACAAGAACCCCGACACGTCGGTCTGCGTCCTGCGCTTCGCCAACGCGCTGGGGCCGGACCTCCGCACGTCGTGGCAGTCCTACCTGTCGATGGCCGCGATCCCGACGATCCTCGGCTTCGACCCGCGCGTGCAGTTCATCCACGAGGACGACATGGCCAACTGCCTCGAGCACGCCGTGCGCCACGACCTCGACGGCATCTTTAACTGCGCGGCCGATGGCGTACTCGCGCTGTCGGAGGTCCTCGACCTCCTCGGCAAGCCGTCGGCGCCGATCCTGCCGCCGTGGGGGACCGCGCTGGCCGTCGCCGCCCTGCGCCGCGCCGGCGCGCCGATCTCCGACGAGATGCTGCCGCAGCTGCGCTTCGGCCGCGCGCTGGACAACCGGCGCTTCAAGGCCACCGGGTTCCGCTACCGGCACACGACCCGCGAGGCGACGCTGCGCCTGCGCGAGCAGCAGAAGCTCGAGCCGATCCTGCGCGGCGTGGGCGGCAGCAGCTACCGCTACGAGGCCGCGGTCGAGGAGTTCCTGCGCTTCAGCCCGAGCGTGCGTCAGGCCAACGCCCGGCCGCTGCCCGCGCCGGAGAACACCGCGCCCGGGGCCGACCGCGAGGCGATCGAGGCCGGCGACGGCGCCGAGCCCGGCGACACGCCGCAGCCCCAGCGGCGCCCCGCCGCGCCCACGGCCTACGGCGCGCTGACCGCCCGCGAGATCCTGGCGTTGCTGCCGTCGCTCGGTCCTGAGGACCTCCGCGCGCTGCGCGATCACGAGATCGTGCACGGTCAGCGAGGCAGCGTGCTGCGCGGGATCGAGCGGCTTCTCGCCGCGCACGAGACGTCAGCGCACTGACACCGGAAGAGCGTTCCCGCGCCCGATCGGGCATGGGGTGCGGGTTGCAGGGGTTTTCTGGCGCCGGTCGACCGTCTACGCTGCGACGCGCACCGGCCCGCCTTTCTTCCCCTTGCGCTCAAAACCGTTCATCGCTGTCGCCGCCCTCGTGGCGGCGCTCCTCGTCCTCGGTGCGGCCACCGCCGTCTACGACCGCGGCCGCCAGGACACGATCGCCCAGGGCGTGACCGTGGGCGGCGTGGACATCGGCGGCCTCAAGCGCGACGAGGCCGCCGCCAAGCTGCGCACGCACATCCTGCAGCCGCTGAGCCGGCCGGTCGTCGTCGACCACGGCAACCGCCGCTGGAAGCTGACCGCCCGCGAGGCGCGCGTCACCACCAACCTCGACGCGACCATCGACGAGGCGCTGACCCGCAGCCGCCAGGGCAACGTCCTGCAGCGCAGCTACGACGGCATCACGGGCCACGAGATCGACGCGCACCTGGAGCCGAGCGTCACCTTCTCCGACGCCGCCGTCATCCGCCTGCTGGACCGCATCCGCCACTCGGTCGACCGGCCGGCGACCAGCGCCACGCTGAAGTTCGCCGTGTCCGGACCGCAGACGACGCCGAGCCACGAGGGCCTGGCCGTCGAGGCGACCGACCTGCACCGCAAGATCAAGGCCGCGATCGTCTCGCCGACCGCGCAGCGCCGGATGAGCGCCGCGACGCGCCACGTCGCGCCGAAGGTCAGCGAGGAGGACCTCGCCCACCAGAACCAGACGGCGCTGATCGTCAACCGCTCGGCCTTCAAGCTCACGGTCTACAAGAACCTCAAGGAAGTGAAGAGCTACTCGGTGGCGATCGGCGCGGTCGGCCTCGACACGCCCGCCGGGCTCTACCACATCCAGAACAAGGCGGTGAACCCCGCCTGGACCGAGCCGAACTCCGACTGGGTCCCGGAGGCCGACCGCGGCAAGGTCATTCCCGGCGGCACGCCGGAGAACCCGCTGAAGTCCCGCTGGATGGGGATCTTCGACGGCGCGGGCATCCACGGGGTGGACCCCAGCGAGTACGGCTCGATCGGCCACGCCGCGTCGCACGGCTGCGTGCGCATGCGCATCGAGGACGTCGAGGACCTCTACCCCCGGGTGCCCGTCGGCGCCCCGATCTTCATCGCCTAGCGTCCTGCTAGTCGAACGGGTTGCGCTGCGCGGCCTCGGTGGCCGCGGTGCGGGGACCGCTGTCGCGGATCTCGTCGACGTCGACCTCTTCCCAGCCGTCGGCCAGCAGGGAGGCATGGTGGTCGGTGTGGCGAAAGACGAGCGAGCCGATGAAGATCCCGCGCATCCGCTTCCGCATCACCGCGTACCAGAGCGTCGTGGCGTCGCCCGTGCCCCGGATGCGGTGCCACGGAGGCGGCGGGACGTCGTCGTTGGCCGCCGTCGTGACGCCGGACTCGACGAGCTGCCGAGCCGTTGCGACCTGACCTGATTGCGTGTCGATGAAGAAGATCCCCACGGCCGACGAGGATAGAGCGCCCGCGCCCGCGGTCCCGGAGCTGAGCCCCGGGTGGCGCGAGGCCCTGCGCCTCTTCGACGGCGACCTCGCCCGCCGCGGCGCCGCCGCCCGGACGCGGCGCGCCTACGGCTACGACGTCGGCCAGTTCGGCCTCTGGTGCACCGCCCAGGAGCTCGACCCGGTGGAGATCACCACGCGGATCCTGCGCCGCTACGCCGCCGCGCTGGGCGCCCGAGACGTCGTCTCCTCCACCGTGGCCCGCAAGCTCGCCGCCATCCGCGCGCTGTTCCGCACCCTGCGCGAGCACGGCCTGATCCCGGCCAACCCGGGCGACCTCGTCCAGGCGCCCAAAAAGCCGTCCAAGCTGCCGCGCGTGCTCAAGGCCGACGAGGTCGCCGAGCTGCTGGACCGCATCCCGACGACCACGCCGCTGGACGTCCGCGACCGCGCGCTGTTCGAGCTCGCCTACGCCTGCGGCCTGCGCGCCGAGGAGCTCGTCAACCTCGACCACGGATCGCTGGACTTCGACGCGGAGGAGGTCCGCGTCGAGGGCAAGGGGAACAAGACCCGCATCGTTCCGATCGGCGAGGCCGCCGCCCGGGCGCTCGCCCGCTACGTCGAGCGCGCCCGGCCGGCGCTGCAGACCGACCGCGCCGAGCCCGCGCTGTTCCTCTCGAAGTCCGGCCGCCGACTGTCGACCTCCGACGTCCGCCGCCGGCTGAAGGTGTGGGCGCGCCGCGCCGCGCTGCAGGGCGGAGCCCATCCGCACGCGCTGCGTCACTCGTTCGCGACGCACCTGCTGGACGGGGGCGCGGACCTCCGGACGATCCAGGAGCTGCTGGGTCACAGCTCCATCAGCACGACACAGATCTACACTCGGGTAGAGTCCGCGAGGCTCAAGTCCGCGTATGCGCGGGCGCACCCGCGGGCTTGAGGGACGGGAAACAGGGATGGAGACCAACGTCAAGGCCATTGAGCTGCGGGACCTGTGGCGCCGGTACAAGGGGACCGGCGACACCCACGCGCGCGAGCGACTCGTCGTCGCCTACTCGCCGCTGGTCAAGTACGTGGCGGGCCGCATGGCCTCCGGGCTGCCGGCTCACGTCGAGGAGGCCGACCTCATCTCCTACGGCCTCGTCGGCCTGATCAGCGCGATCGAGCGGTTCGACCTCGAGCGCGAGATCAAGTTCGAGACCTACGCGATCACCCGCATCAAGGGCGCGATCATCGACGAGCTGCGCTCCCTGGACTGGGTGCCGCGCTCCGTCCGCGCCAAGGCGCGCGAGATCGAGAAGGCCAACACCAAGCTCGAGCACTCGCTCCAGCGGGCGCCGACCGACGAGGAGATGTCCAAGGAGCTGGGCATCGCGGTCGAGGACTTCCACGAGTCGCTGCTGCAGATCTCCAACTCGACGGTCGCCGCGCTCGACGAGCTGTGGACCGTCGGCGACTCCTCGGGCGACGCCGTCTCGCTGCTGGACACCCTGACCGACGAGAACGCGCCGGACCCGGCCGCGGTCATGGACCAGACGGACCTGAAGGACCGGGTGGCCGACGCGATCGCGCGCCTGCCCGAGCGCGAGAAGCTCGTCGTGGCCCTCTACTACTACGAGAACCTCACGTTGCGCGAGATCGGCGAGGTGCTCGGCGTCACCGAGTCGCGCATCTCGCAGCTGCACACGAAGGCCGTCCTGCGCCTTCGCTCGCGGCTGCTCGAACAGGAGTAGCCCGCGGCCCTTGCGGGCTTGTGTCGAATGCGGCTAGGGTCGAGCCACGCGTTACATCAGGCTGCGTGCCTGGGCATGCGGCCCCGAGGAAAGGAGCCTGGGCATGCACAAGGCTGCGGACCGCATCCGCAACGTGGCCCTCGTCGGCCACCGCGGCAGTGGAAAGACCTCGCTGTTCGAGGCGCTGCTCTTCCAGGCGCAGGCGACATCGCGGCTGGGAAGCGTCGCGGACGGCACCTCGCTGTCGGACGCCGAGCCCGACGAGCAGGCGCGCGCGATGTCCATCAGCGCCGCGCTGAACTCGTTCGAGTGGCAGGACCGGCGCATCAACCTGCTCGACACACCCGGTGAGCCGAGCTTCGTGGCCGACGCGCTGGGGGCGCTGCGCGTCTGCGAGTCGGCGGTGTTCGTCGTCAACGCCGTCATGGGCGTGGAGGTCTCGACCGCGCGGCTCTGGGAGCGCGCGACCGAGCTGGACCTCGCGCGGATGGTCTTCGTCAACATGCTCGACCGCGAGCGCGCGGACTTCTTCCGGTCGCTCGAGTCGCTGAAGGCGGCCTTCGGGCCGCACGTCGTCGCCGTGGAGATCCCGATCGGCGCCGAGCACGAGGTGCGCGGCGTGGTCGACCTGGTCGACATGAAGGCCTATGAGTACGACGGCGCCTCGCGCGACAACTGCCGGGAGATCTCGATCCCCGACGCGCTGCTCGCCCAGGCCGAGGAGTACCGCGAGAAGTTGATGGACGAGGTCGCCGAGGTCAGCGACACGCTGATGGAGCGCTACCTCGAGGGCGACCCGATCTCCCACGACGAGATCGTCCTCGCGCTGAAGGAGGGCACCAACCACGGCGGGATCGTCCCGGTCGTGTGCGGCGTCGCGACGCGCAACCTCGGCACCAACCGGCTGCTGGACGCGATCGTCGAGGACCTGCCGTCGCCGGTCAAGCACGGCACGATGGACGTGACCGACCACGTGGCGCTGGAGCCGGTGGAGGACAAGGAGCTGTTCGCCTACGTCTTCAAGACGCGGGCCGACGCGTTCGCCGGGCGCATCAACCTGTTCCGCGTCTACCAGGGCGTCATGTCGCACGACAGCCACGTGCTCAACACGCGCTCGCACCACAAGGAGCGCGTCGGCCAGCTGCTGCGCTTCACCGGCAAGGAGACCGAGCCGTCCGACGAGTTCGGCCCGGGCGACATCGGCGCGGTGGCCAAGCTGAAGGAGACGCGCGCCGGCGACTGGCTGGCGTCGCGCGACGAGGCGATCGCCATGCCACCGGTCAAGCTGCCCGCGCCGGTGATGGCGTTCGCGATCGAGCCGAAGGCCAAGGGCGACGAGGAGAAGGTCTTCGCCGCGCTGCGCCGCCTGCAGGAGGAGGACCCGACGATCGACCTGCACCGCGACCGGCAGACCGCCGAGCAGATCGTCGCGGGGCTGTCGCAGATGCACGTCGAGGTGATCGTCGACCGCCTGAAGTCGCGCTTCGGGGCCGAGGTTGCGCTCAAGCCCCCGCGGGTGCCCTACCAGGAGTCGATCCGCCGGCCGGCCAAGGCGCACGGCCGCCACAAGAAGCAGACGGGCGGGCGCGGCCAGTTCGGCGACTGCCACATCTCGATCGAGCCGCTGGAGACCGACCCGGAGCATCCGGGCCTGGAGTTCGTCGACGCGATCAAGGGCGGCGTGATCCCGCAGGGGTTCATCCCGGCAGTGCAGAAGGGCGTCGTGGAGGCGATGGCGCACGGCCCGGTGGCCGGCTTCCCGCTCAAGGGCGTCCGCGTGACGGTGTTCGACGGCTCCTACCACTCGGTCGACTCGTCGGAGCAGGCGTTCCGCACCGCGGGCTCGATCGCGATGAAGCAGGCGATGGAGAGCGCGGGGGCGGTGCTGCTGGAGCCGATCATGCTCGTGACGCTCTCGGTCCCCGAGGACAGCGTCGGCGACGTCATCGGCGATCTGAACTCCCGGCGCGGCCGGCCGCAGGGCATGGAGCCGGGGGCGGCGCACACGACCGAGGTCAAGGCCGAGGTGCCGATGGCCGAGATGCTCACGTACGCGCCGGACCTGCGCTCGCTGACCGGCGGACAGGGCGACTACACGATGGAGTTCGTGCGCTACGAGGAAGTCCCCGCGCACCTGGCCCAGAAGGTGGTCGACGCCATGGCCCACGACGGAGAGGCGGTCCGCGCCTGAGACGCCGGCGCGCAATGCAGCGCGCACGTCCGCGGGGCGCAGGGGTGCGTTGCTACCCTCGGCAGCGCCTGTGACCCGCAAGTCGATCACCACGAACCCTGCCGTCGTCACCTGCGACGTCTGCGGACGCACCCTGCTGCGCGGCGAGAACTCCGACGTCTTCCTGGCGGGCGGATCGCGCCGCAACGTCTGCGAGCTGTGCACCGGGCGCGCCGTGCACGAGGGCTGGATCCGCGAGGGCCTCGATGGCGTCGTCGCCGGCAACCGCGACGGCCGCAAGAGCCGGCGCGGCGGCTCGCTGCTGTCGCGGCTGCGCACGCGGCGGACCGAGCCAGAGCTGGGCTCGGCCTCCTCGGAGCCCGAGCGCTACGACGACTACTACGACGACGAGCCCGCGCCCGCCGAGGATCCCGCGCGCTCGGCGCCGCCCGAGCCGCGCCCGGACCGCTACGAGCGCGAGCCCGAGCCGGTGGCCGTCGTCGCCGAGCCGGCGCCGGACCACACGCTGTACGAGTCGCGCTCGGTGCGGGGCGTGCCGACCAACGCCGAGCTGAAGGTCGCTCGCGCGATGGAGCTCTTCAACCAGTCCCAGCAGGTGCGGACCGTCGCGGGCGTCGCGCGTTCGCTCGGCGCCCCCATCGTCAGCGCGCGGCCGTCGCGCACCGAGGGCAGCGTCGTGACGATCGTCGTCGCGTGGGAGCTGTCGTGGTACCGCTTCGAGGTCGACCTCGGCAACGAGGCGGCCGGCGTGCGGGTGGCGGCGCAGGGCTCGGAGCTCTCCGAGCTGGAGACCATCGACCAGACCGCCAACGCGGCCGCCGACGACCACGGTCGGTTGCACCCCGCCGCGTCGCTGGCCTAGAGTCCCCGAGCGCCGATGACCTCCCGTCGCAGGCTCACCGCATGATCTACTGCGTCGTCCCCGAGGA
>DASYBY010000367.1:0-3928 GCA_036500525.1 Baekduia sp.
CGCGGCGACCACCCGGCGCGCCGGTTCGAGCAACAGCTCCCCTGCCGCGAGCACTCCACCACCGACCACCACGACCTCCGGATTCAGGATGTTGACGACGTTGGCCAGGCCGACGCCCAGGTGCTCGCCCATCTGCGCCACGACCGCGCACGCGGCGGGATCGCCGTCGTGCGCTAGCTCGGTCACGAGCGCGCCCACGATCTCGCGCCCGCCGGCCAGCGCGCGCCCCAGGCCCGAGTCCGGATGCTCGCGCGCCGCGCGCAGCCCCGCCTCGGCCAGCGCGGTGCCCGAGACCAGCGTCTCCAGGCAGCCCCGGTTCGGGCACGTCCCGTGGCACGGCGGCCCGTCGAGGTCGACGACCATGTGGCCCCACTCCCCCGCCGCGCCGCTGAAGCCGTGGACCAGGCGCCCGTCGACGACGATCCCGCCGCCGATCCCGGTGCCGAGGGTCAGCAGCGCCGCCGTCCGCGCCCCGCGCGCCGCCCCGCGCCGGTGCTCGGCGACCATCGCCGCGTTGGCGTCGTTGTCGACCACCACGGGGAGGCCGAGCCGCTCGGCCATCACGTCGCGGAACGGGACGTCCTGCAACGGAAGATGCACGGTCGTGTTGGCCACGCCCGTAGCCGCGTCGACCAGCGACGGGATGCCGAACCCGACGGCGCGGATCTCCTCCCCCGCGGCCTCGCGCGCCTGCTCCACGGCGTCCACCAGCACGGAGATCAGGGCCTCGGTCGACCCGCCCTCGCGGGCGTGACGGTATGCGCGGTGGCGCACGTTCAGGTCGGAGTCGACGACCCCGGCGAGCAACTTCGTCCCCCCGAGGTCGACGCCGATCACGCACCCGGCGGCCATGCGCGTCACCCTACCCGGTGCATGTCGCCCCCCTCCGACCCGCCGCCCGAGTACACGAAGTACCGCGCCGGCCCGCGCTTGTGGCGCCGCGGCCCGCGCCCCGGCGAGCCGCTGCTCGGCGACTTACGCGACGGCGGGCGCCCCGCGGACGCCCCCGGGGCGCCCGGCGAGCCGCCGCGCGACGACGACCGCTCCCTCTACGGCGCGCCGAAGCGCCGCCTCCCCGGCCTCCCGCTCCCCAGACGCCGCCGCGGCCTGCCCCGCGGCCCGATCTCGGTCGGCCGCGTCGTCAAGTGGTTCGTCCTCTTCGTGATCGGCTGGCTGCTGCTCTCGCTGGTCGTCTTCCTCATCAGCGCCCAGATCCAGCAGAGCAGCCTCAGCGGCGACGTCTCGCTCGGCGGCGCCGGCTTCCCGCTGACCAGCCCGAACACCGTGCTGGTGCTCGGCTCCGACACGCGGCCGAAGGGCTCCAAGGAGCCCGGCGCCGAGACCAGCGGCACCGGCCGAAGCGACTCCATCATGTTGATGCGCGTCGGCGGCGGCAAGAACGCGCGCCTGTCGATCCCCCGCGACACCGTCGTCAACATCCCGGGCCACGGCCTCGACAAGATCAACGCCGCCTACGCCTACGGCGGCGACGCGCTGGCGGTCGAGACGATCGAGCAGTACCTCGGGATCAAGGTCAACCACCTGATCGAGGTCAACTTCGAGAACTTCCCGCAGCTGATCGACGCCATGGGCGGCATCACCTACGAGGGCAGCTGCGTCGTCTCCCGCATCAGCGGCGGCTTCAAGAACGGCGGCTACACGCTGCGGCTGCCCAAGGGCAAGTCCCACATCAACGGCAAGCAGGCGCTCGCCCTCGCCCGCACGCGCCACAACGACTGCAACAAGAACGAGTCCGACCTGACGCGCGCCCGGCGCCAGCAGAAGATCCTGTCGGCGATGAAGTCGCGGCTGATCTCGCCGTGGGCCTTCCCGCGCCTGCCGCTGATCGCGTGGAACACGCCGAAGGCGCTGCGCTCGGACATGAGCGGCCCGACCCTGCTCGGCCTCTTCGGCGCGCTGGCGACCGGCGGCACGCCGCCCACCCGCATCCTCAAGCCCGACGGCGCGGAGACCGCCCCCAACGGCGGCGCCGGCCTCCACGTCTCCGACGCGGAGAAGCAGGCCGAGGTGGCGCGCTTCCTGAAGGGCTAGGCCTGGCGGGCCACGCGCGCCGCGGCCAGCCGGAGGGCCATCGTCTGCAGCCGGGCGAACGCCGCCGCCACGAGGCCGAGGCCCAGGACGAGCGCGCCGACCAGCGACACATACATGCCCCAGGCCCCCTCGGCCTGCCACGCCCCGGCGTCCGTGAAGTCACCCGGCAGCGCATACGCGCAGTACGCCATCCAGAGCACGGCGAGCAGCCCGACGAGCTGCGCCGCGCCCTCGGCGCGCCGCAGCAGCACGACGGCGAGCCCGAGCAGCACCAGCAGGATCCCCGCGCCGTGGCCGAAGCCGCTGACCGGCACCGCGCCCGCGACCCCGATCGACACCTGTACCCACGGGCCGATCGTCCCGGCGGCCATCAGGGCCGCGCCGACGATGTAGGCGATCCGTGCGTTCCGCGTCATGCGACGCGAAACCCTACTTCTTGGACGACTTCTTCTCCGCCGGCTTCTTCTCGGCCTTCGGCTTCGCGTCGCTCTTGGCGGCGCCGCCGTCCGAGGAGGACGAGGACGACGACTTCGCCGCGTCGGCCTTCTTCTCGGCCATCTTGGCGTCGTGCTTGTCGGCTCCCGACTCGGCGGACTCCCGCAGCTCGCGGTTGCGGCGCTTGGTTCCGTAGTCGGTGTTGTAGAAGCCCTTGCCCTTGAAGTGGATGGCGGGGGCGTGGAGGACGCGCACGACGGGGACCCCGCTGTCGGGGTCGAGCGTGAGGGCATCGTCGGCCATGCGCTGCATGACCTCGAAGGTCGAGCCGTCCGGGCGTCGGTATTCATAGATCGGCATTGGCACTCTTAGTATAGGAGTGCCAGAGCGCTCCTCCGTGCCGATCGGCGCTGGCGCTGCCCAAGCGGGCGGCTAGAGTCCCGCGCGTGCCCACCGAAGACGTCGTGACGATGGACAAGATCGTGGCGCTGTGCAAGCGCCGCGGCCTGATCTTCCCCGCCTCAGAGATCTACGGGGGGATCGCCAACACCTATGACTACGGGCACTACGGCGTGCTGCTCAAGCGCAACGTCATCAACGCCTGGTGGGACGCGATGCTCCAGGAGCGCGACGACATCGTCGCCCTGGACTCCGCGATCATCCAGCACCCCAAGGCGTGGGAGTCCTCGGGCCACCTCGCCGGCTTCACCGACCCGCTGGTCGACTGCAAGACCTGCAACCGCCGCTTCCGCGCCGACCACCTCGAGGAGGCGCGCGCCGATCCGGACTCCCAGCCCGAGATCCGCTGCGGCCGCAAGCCCTCCAAGCTGCCGGGCGAGACCGACGAGTGCGACCTCACCGAGCCGCGCGAGTTCAACCTCATGTTCGAGACGGCGATCGGCCCCGTCCAGGGCGGCGGCCAGCGCGTCTTCCTGCGGCCCGAGACGGCGCAGGGCATCTTCCTGGACTTCAAGACGGTCCTGACCTTCGCCCGCCGGCGCCCGCCGTTCGGCATCGCCCAGGTCGGCAAGTCGTTCCGCAACGAGATCACGCCCGGCAACTTCATCTTCCGCACGCTGGAGTTCGAGCAGATGGAGATGGAGTTCTTCGTGCCGCCGGACCAGGCGCCGCAGTGGTACGAGCACTGGAAGCAGGCGCGCTTCGACTGGTACACCGAGCTCGGCCTGCGCCCCGACCACCTGCGCCTGCGCGAGCACGACCCCGACGAGCTGAGCCATTACTCGTCGGGCACCGCCGACGTCGAGTACCTCTTCCCGATCGGCTGGTCGGAGCTGGAGGGCGTCGCCAACCGCGGCGACTTCGACCTCAAGGCGCACGCCGCGGGCTCGGGCAAGCCGATCGAGGTCGTCGAGCAGGACGGCACCCGCTACGTGCCGCACGTGATCGAGCCGGCCGCGGGCGTCGGGCGCTCGATGCTCGC
>DASYBY010000368.1:0-1734 GCA_036500525.1 Baekduia sp.
CGTCTTCGAGGGCGGCGCGCCGAAGAAGGCCGACTACCGCCGGTTCACGATCCGCGGCGGCGAGGAGGGCGTGCCCGACGACTTCGCCTCCATGTCGGAGGTGCTGACCCGCCGGCTGGCCAACTGGGAGCGCCAGCAGGACCTGTCGCCGCACGACCCGGAGCGCAACGAGTCGTTCGCGACGCTCCCCAACCTGATCGTCATCGACGGCGGCAAGGGGCAGCTGAGCGCGGGCGTCGAGGCGCTGCGCGGCTTCCTGGATCGCGGCGTCGCCGTGGTGTCGCTGGCCAAGCGGATCGAGGAGGTGTTCATGCCGGGACGGCCGCAGCCGATCGTCCTGCCGCACGACACGCCGGCGCTGCAGCTGCTGCAGCGGGTCCGCGACGAGGCGCACCGCTTCGCGATCACGCACCACCGGTCACGCCGTGACAAGGCGATGACGGTGTCGGTGCTCGACGATCTGCCGGGGATCGGCCCGGGGCGCAAGCGCGCGTTGTTGCAGCACTTCGGCGCGCCGGAGGCGGTGCTGGAGGCCAGCAGCGAGCAGCTCGAGGCGGTGCCGGGGCTGCCGGGGAAGGTCGCCCGCGAGTTGTACACGTTCTTGCACAGGACGCGAACCGGGCGCTAGCCCGAGGCGGGTTCGGCTCAGGGCGCGGACCGGGCGCTAGCCGCGGGCGCGGCGCGGTCGCCTCAGGACTGCGCGCCGGCGGTGGTGCTCGGCGCGGCCTGGCCGGGCGCGCCCTGGGGGCGCTGGGGGATCTTGGACTGGCAGCTCTTCAGCGCGGCCTGGACCTTGGGGTCGTCGCGCTTGAGGTCGCGCAGCGCGTTGAAGCCGTCGGAGACCTTGACGGCGAGGCCCTTGTCCTTCAGGCAGTTCAGGTACGGGGTGAAGGCCTTGATGCTCTGCTGGGCGCCGCCGCGGCCTGCGCCGCCGGCGCGGCCGCCGAACCCGCCGGCGCCCTGGGGCCGGAGCTTCGCGCAGGCCTGCATGGCCTTCTGGAGCTTGGGGTTGTTGCGGAACCCGCCGCCGCCGGGCGGGCGGGTGCGGGTGGTGCCCGTGCCGCCGCCGGGGGTCGTGGAGCTGGCGCCGCCGCCGTTGCCGGGTCGGCGGAAGCCGCCGCCGTAGCCGCCGGGGCCGGCCCCGCCGCCCGCGCCGCGCTGGGGCAGCGTGACGCCGTTGTCCTTCAGGCACTGCGTGAACTTCTGCAGCGCCGCGGTCTGGGTGCCGCCGGGCGCGCCCGGCGTGGTCGCGGTGCCGGTGCCCGTGCTCGCCGCGGCGCCGGCGCTGCTCGACGATCCGCCTCCGCCGCAGGCGGCGAGGGCGACGGTGGCGCCGACGAGGGCGACGGCGGACAAGGGCGAGGCGAAGCGCAACATAAGCAGGCAGTGAGACGCACGAACCGAAAGGCCGTCCAAGGGAGGGCGAAGAAGTGCGTAAGTCGGCCGCCGCGCGCTTCTTCGCCTTTCCTCACGAGCCGCTTAGCGCCTGCTCACGGCACGGCGCCATGGTGATCGTCGTATGCCCCGGCCGTCACGTCGTCTCCTGTCTCCGCTCACCATCGGCCTCGGCGCGCTCGCGGCCGGCACCGTCGTCGCCGCCGTCCTCGTCGTGGGGACGACCTCGTCGGGCACGACCGTGCGCTCCCGGACCGTCACGGTCACCAAGGGCGTCGTGCAGTCCACCGTGTCGGGGAGCGGGAACCTCTCACCGGCGAGCACCGTCGACCTGAGCTT
>DASYBY010000369.1:0-3812 GCA_036500525.1 Baekduia sp.
CGACGGCGATGATCGGCGACCGCATGGACACCGACGTCGTCTCGGGCCTGGAGGCAGGTCTGCAGACGGTGCTGGTGCTCACCGGTGTCGCGACGCGCGAATCCGCCGAGCGCCACCCGTTCCGCCCGTCGCGCATCGTCGACTCGGTGGCCGACATCGCCGAGGAGATCGAGGCGGGCGGGGCTAGCGCGTAGACCGCTCAGGGGCGCCTATAGTCCGGCCGCATGTCGCTGCCCCGCACCCTGTTCGATGACGATCACCGGCTGTTCCGCGAGTCCGCCGCGGCCTTCGTGGACCGGGAGATCCTGCCGCGTGCCGAGGAGATCCGCGAGGCGCGGCGCATCCCGGCGGAGATCTGGCGGACGGCGGGCGAGATGGGCTTCCTCGGCGTGGCGGTCCCCGAGCAGTACGGCGGCAGCGACGTCGACTTCCGCTACAACGCGATCTTCAACGAGGAGCTGTCCCGAGCGGGGATGGCGTACTCGTCGAGCTTCACGATCCACGCCGACGTCTGCTCGCCCTACCTCACGCGGCTGACCACCGACGAGCAGAAGGAGCGGTGGCTGCCGCGCTTCTGCACCGGCGAGATGATCACCGCGATCGGCATGACCGAGCCCGAGGCCGGCTCCGACCTGCAGGCGCTCAAGACGACCGCGAGACGTGATCCCGCCCACCCCGACGAGTGGGTCATCAACGGCTCGAAGACGTTCATCACCACCGGCGCGCACGCGGGCATGGTCATCGTCGCCGCACGGACGGCCACCGATCCCAAGGGCCGCGGCATCTCGCTCTTCGGCGTCGAGGAGGGGATGGAGGGCTTCACGCGCGGGCGCAAGCTTCACAAGGTCGGCCAGCACGAGGCCGACACGGCCGAGCTGTTCTTCGAGAACGTGCGGGTCACCGACGACGCGCTCATCGGCGAGGTCGACCGCGGGTTCCACCACATGATGGAGCACCTCGCGCAGGAGCGGCTGGGGTCGTCGATCTCCAACCTGGCCAACGCCGCGCACATCCTGCGGCTGACGTTGGAGTACATCAAGTCGCGCAAGGCGTTCGGGCGGCCGATCGGCACGTTCCAGAACAGCCGCTTCCTCGTCGCCGACCTGCAGACGCGCGTCGACGTAACGCAGGCGTTCATCGACCAGTGCATCGTCGCGCACACCGCGCATCAGCTGTCGGCGGTCGACGCCGCCAAGGCCAAGTGGTGGAGCGCCGACGTGCAGAACACGGTCATCGACGCGTGCGTCCAGCTCCACGGCGGCTACGGCTACATGGAGGAGTACGAGGTCGCCCACGCGTGGATGGACGCCCGCGTGACCAAGATCTGGGCCGGCTCCAACGAGATCATGAAGGAGATCATCGGGCGCGACCTGGGGCTCGGCGAGGTGCGGGGCTAGCGGCTAGACCTTCACCTTGTTCCACTCCGCCTTGTGCAGGCGCTTGGCCGCCTGGTAGGCGGTCAGCGCCTCGGCGGAGTCGACGTCGCCGAGCGTCGGGTGCGACGGGACGAGATCGGCGGCCGCCGCCACGCCGTAGTGCTTGGCCAGCACCGCGCCCAGCGACTTGACCTTCATGTCGCCGAAGCCGGGCAGCGCGGCGAGGTTGGCGCGCAGCTGCGGGCCGTCGGCGGCGTCGGTCCACACGCGGGCCGCGTCGCCGTCGTACTCGTCGCGGACGTGGACGGCCAGGTCGTGCACGCGCTGGGCCATCGAGCCGGGGTAGCGGTGGATCGCCGGCTTCTCGCGGAACACGGCCTCGAGGTCGGCGTCGGCGAGCGTGGCGGGGTCGATCGCGCCGATGCGCTCCTGGATGGCCAGCGGGCCGGAGAACGCCTTCTGGACGGTGACCTGCTGGTCGAGCGCGAAGCCGACCAGCAGCGCCATCGGGTGGCTCGCGTTGAACGCGTTGCAGGCGTCGGAGTCGGTGAAGTGCAGGCGATCAGGCACTCCGCGATCGTAGCTCGCGATACTGCATGGGTGACCGATCGCAACGTCCTGGGCGGACCGCTCGAACCCTGCGGCATCGACCCCGTCACCGGCTTCTACCGGGACGGCTCGTGTACCACCGGCCCCGAGGATCGGGGCAGTCACACGATCTGCGCGGTCGTGACGGCCGAGTTCCTCGATCACCAGCGGGGCATCGGCAACGACCTCAGCACGCCGATGGAGGCCTACAACTTCCCCGGACTGGTCCCGGGCGACCGCTGGTGCGTCACGGCGGCCAACTGGCTGCAGTCGCACGTCGAGGGCTGTGCGGCCTACGTGGTGCTCGCCTCGACGCACGAGCGCGTGCTCGACATCGTGCCGATCGAGGCGCTGAAGGAGCACGCGGTCGACGTGCCGTCGGACCCCGGGTCGATCGGCTAGCCCTCCAGCGTCTCGGAGGTCTCCAGCCAGGTCGCCTCGAGCTGCTCGCGCTCGGCCAGGAGCGCGTTCAGCTCGGCCTGCAGCTCGCGCAGCCGCGTGTGGTCGGTGGCGCTGGCGGCCATGTCGTCGTGCAGCGCGGCCTCGCGGGCGGTGAGCTTGTCGAGCGCGCGCTCCAGGCGGGCGACCTCCTTGCGGGCCGCGCGCACCACGGCGCCCGAGGGGGCCGCCGCGGGCTTGGCCGCCGCGGGCGCGCCGCCGCCTGCCGTGCCGTCCGCCGCCGCCGCGGCGGCGTGCCGCAGCTCGACGTACTGCTCGATCCCGCCCGGTAGGTGCTGGATCGCGCCGCCGCCCATCAAGGCGTACACGTTGTCGGTCACGCGCTCGACGAAGTACCGGTCGTGGCTGACGACCACGAGCGTGCCGGGCCAGCCGTCGAGCAGGTCCTCCAGCGCGGTGAGCGTGTCGATGTCCAGGTCGTTGGTCGGCTCGTCGAGCAGCAGCACGTTGGGCTCGCCCATCAGCAGGCGCATGAGCTGCAGGCGGCGCCGCTCGCCGCCGGAGAGGTCGCGCACGAGCGTCCGGGCGCGATCGCCGCGGAAGCCGAAGCGATCGCACAGCATCCCGGCGGTGATCTCCTCGCCGGTGCTGAGCGTCGCGCGCCCGCGGACCTCTTCGAGCGACTCCAACACGCGCAGGTGCCCGGGGATCTCGGCGGTGTCCTGCGAGAGGTGGGCGAGGCGGACGGTCGCGCCGCGGTCGACCTCGCCGGCGTCGGGCTCCAGCGTCCCGTCGAGCAGGTTCATCAACGTGGTCTTGCCCGAGCCGTTGATGCCGACCAGCGCGACGCGGTCGCCCGGGCCCAGGCGCCACGTGACCTTGCGCAGCACCGGCTGCCCGTCGTAGCTGACCGACACGTCGACGGCGTCGAGCACCTTGCTGCCCAGGCGCGAGGTGGCGAAGCGCAGCAGCTCGGCGCGGTCGCGGACCTCGGGCTCGTCGGCGATCAGCGCGTTGGCCGCCTCGATGCGGAACTTCGGCTTGGCCGTGCGCGCCGGCGGCCCGCGGCGCAGCCACGCCAGCTCCTTGCGCATGAGCTGCTGGCGGCGGTCCTCGCGCGCGGCGGCCTGGCGGTCGCGCTCGGCGAGGGCCAGGACGTAGGCCGCGTAGCCGCCCTCGTACTGGTGCACGGCGCCGTCGGAGACCTCCCAGGTCGCGGTGCAGACCGCGTCGAGGAACCAGCGATCGTGGGTGACGACGAGCATCGAGCCGCGGCGGGCGGCAAGATGGCGCGCGAGCCAGTCGACGCCCTCGACGTCGAGGTGGTTGGTGGGCTCGTCGAGCACCACGAGGTCGAGCTCGCCGGTCAACGCAGCGGCCAGCGCGACGCGCCGGCGTTCGCCACCGGAGAGGTTCGTGGTCGAAGTGTCGAGGCCGATCGCGGTGATG
>DASYBY010000370.1:0-15883 GCA_036500525.1 Baekduia sp.
GTTGGTCGAGCTGCTGACGTCGGTGGTCTGGGTGCCGATCACCGCGGCACGCTCGTAGTCGACCGGCGCGAACGCCATGACGGCCGCGATCTTGTACTTCTTGCCCGGGGCCGGGCGGTTGCGGTTGTAGAGCGGGAACGAGGCCGCGCCCTCACCGCCGCGCGAGTGACCCCACACGCCGACGCCCTGGGCGAGGTTGATCTTGCCCGCCAAGGCATAGGGGCTGGGCGCCAGGGTCGGGCTGCTCTGCACCACGCCCGGGGAGGTCTGCTGGTAGAGCGGCGCGCCGTCCTCCCAGTTGTACACCATGTCGAGCGAGGCGGAGATGAGCTGCGTGCGCAGCAGCGTCCCGTTGTCCTGCGAGGTCTGGTAGCTCGTCAGCGCGTCGGCGTCGAGCGAGAGGACGACGTAGCCGTGGCTCGCGAGGTTCTGCGCCAGGTAGTCGTAGCCCTCGTAGTTGAGGATCGGCACGTTGGGCGGCGCGCACGGCTGCGGCGAGGACTCCCCGCCGGTCGACAGCGTCAGGCAGTCGGAGTGATTGCCGTGCAGCAGCACGATCACCGGGTACGGGCCGGGGCCGGTCGGGTAGAACAGCGCGCCGTCGAGCGGCTGCTGGAACGCGGCGGTCGAGGTCCCGGAGATGTTGGGGGCGGACATCATGATGGAGCCGCCGTAGTACTCGAGCTTCTGGGTCGGCAGCGAGCCGGGGAGGGTCGGGTCGGGCACGGTGACGTCGGCGAGCGCCGACCCCGCGGCCATGAAGGTGAGAAGGAGCGCAAGAAGCGCAAGGAGAGAGACCCGCTGCCGCCCAGGCCAGCGGGTCCCCGGAGGGATTCGAGACATGGCGCGGGATCCAAGTGGACGCGGGGACGCGGCTCTATGGACCGTCGGTCGGACGACGGCGCTCAGTGGCAGGACGGCCGGTCGCCGCTGGGGCGCCCGCGCCGACGCAGCTCGGCGAGCGGCGTGTCCCCAGCGGCCGAGGCGATGGCCTCGGCAAGCCGCTCTCCCGCGGCGGCGGAGAAGCCGGGCCAGCGTGTGGCGTCCCAGATCCACTCCGCCCGGGTCTGCTCGACGGAGGTGCGCGCGTTGGTCACGAGCATGCCGGACACCTGATCGGACGGGTCCACGAAGGGCAGGTCGAGCGGCTGGAGGACCAGCGGATCGTCCCAGCGCATCCCGTCGCGCACGTTGCAGAAGGCGTTCCATCCGGGCGGCCAGTGCGGCAACGTCCGGTACAGCCGGGCATAGACCGCGCGGGGCTCGAGGAGCCGATGCCGCATCGTCAGCAGGACGGCGTCCCGGACCTGCTCGCGGAAGGCGCCGGCAATCAGGGCATCGACCGGCACCGGGACGTGCACCGCGGTCGAGAACTTCCCGACGATCGCGCGCTGCGTGGCGGTCTTGCGGTTCGCCAGGGGCAGGTTGACGACGACCGGCCGGCCGTCGCCGCCCTCGGCCAGCAGCAGCGCCTGCGTCGCGACGTAGGCCATCGTCACCGAGATGCCCGCATCCCGGCAGGCCGCCTGGAAGCGCGACGCCTCCACCCCGGCGCGCGCGGCCACCTCACGGCGAGCCACGACGGGCTCCGACCCGGCGACCGGCTGCGCTGCGGCGAGGCGGCGCACCACCTCCGCGATCGCCTCCGTGTCCCGGAGGCGCGCGGGCTCGGTGAGCGCCGCGAGCGCCTCGTCCTCGGGCCACGCCGGCGGCGCGTCGCGGCCGAGCGTCCGGTCGAGCCGGCGCTCGAGCAGGTCGAACGCCCGGCCGTCGGCCGCCAGCCGCGCGAGCAGCAGCGCGACGACCGGCCGCTCCCGCCCCGACGGATCGGCGAACACCGCCGCCGCGACGGCGCGGTTGCGCTCCGCATCGTCGTGAAACGACGCGGTGAGCGCGGGCGTCTGGGCGTACGCCAACGCGGCCGGCGACCCTGCGGAGCCCTCCGGCAGCGCGAACCGGTCGACGCGCACCGGGCGGTCGGCGAGCCGCTGGCGCCAGGCGCCGCCCTCCTCGCGGATCAGCTCCATCCGCAGCGCCGGCTCCGCGGCCACGCAGCGGTCGAGCGCCGCGCCGAGGCGGTCGGCGACGCCGGGGTCGACGGTGTAGAACCGGACCGCGGGCGGCAGCTCCGGGGTGCCGTAGGCCGACAGCGACCAATGCTGAGCGCCGTTGATCGCTGCGCCGTGCGCCGGCGGCGGCGCGCTCATGCGGTCGCACCCGCCAGCAGCCCGGAGGCGACGAAGGCGCCCTCGGTCGCCGGGTCCTCCAACGCGCCGACCTGCGCGAAGTACCGGACGGTGTGCCGGGCCATGTGCCGCCGGTCGGCCGCCACCACGGCGTCGGGATAGCTCTCGGCGAGGATCTGCGCCACGTCGTCGGCGCCGAAGCCGTAGCCGCGAAGCTCGGTCGCGTAGTCCTCGAGGTCCGGCCGCAGAAACGCGTCGATCAGGTCGGGCACGACGACGCCCGCCCGTCGCTGGGCGGAGGGCGTGAGCTGCGGCCAGAGCCGCTCCAGCAGCTCGGCGAAGTACGCATGGTGGCGGCGCTCGTCGTGCGCGTGGTCGCCGATGGCCTGGCGGACCGGCGCGCTGAGCGACGGCGCCTCGGCCGCCTGGCTGAGCGTGCCGGAGATGAGCGTCTCCGAGCACACGACGAACAGCAGCTCGACGACCGGGGCGAGCTCCGGCCCGGCGTCCTCGACCAGGCGTCCCAGCCGGCGCAGGAAGTACGGCGTGGCCGTCCAGTCGACCTGGAGGCCCTCGCGCTCGGCGACGGCCGTCGCGAGCTCCGCGGCCACGAGCGCGTGGTACGCCTCGTCGCAGTAGATCTTGAACGCGTCCAGGCGCATGCGGTCCGGCACCGTGAAGCCGCTCACCTGGTGGGCGAAGGCCAGCGCGGTCCGGTTGACCACCAGGTGCTCCAACACAGCCGTGAAGTGGAGGTAGCGGAACAGGTGGCGGGCCAGGGTCCGCCGGCGCACGTCCGGCGGTGCCTCCAGCACGAGCGGGTGCCGGGCGACGGGCACCAGCCCTGCCGGGAACGCCGCGTCGTCAGCCGGGCCGAGCTGCGGGTGCGGGCGGTTGCGCACGCTCGACCGCAGGTTCCAGGAGTCGAGCGGCGAGCGCGGTGGCGGTGCGGCAGCCCCCGGCTCGCTCGGCGGCCGGCGCAGCAGCGCCTTGGGGCAGGCCGGCGCGACCGCGCAGCCGATGCCGAGGCCGGCCAGCCCGCACATCTCAGCGGCCCTCCGCGGGGACGAGGCCGCCACCGGCGGGCACCACCGCCGCCGGACGGATCGTGGCCCGGACGAGGCATCCCGCGCCGAGGACGATCGCCGCCAGGACGCCCCACCCCACGGCCGGGTCCGGCAGCACGAGCGCGCCGACCAGCAGGGGGCCGACGAGCTGGCTGAGCGCCGCGGCCGCGCCGGTGACCGAGAAGTAGGCGGTCTGGGCCGCCTCCGGGGCCAGCGCCACCGAGACCTCGAACTCCGCGGTCGTGTGGATGATCTCGGCCACGCTGAGTAGCACGCCGGCCGCGAGGATCAGGGCCGACGCCGCGACCGCGCCGCCACACGAGGCGGCGTACAGGGCCCCGCAGCCGAGGGCGAGCGCGCCGCCGGCGACCACGAAGGCGTTCGCGCCCCGCGTGAGGCCGACGATCCACCGGGACCACCGCGCCTGGGCGATCGCGGTGAGCGCGGTGTTGACGATCCACGTCGCGCCGACGAGCGCGAGCGGCGCCGCCGTGTGCGCGGCGAGCCACAGGGGCAGGGCGAAGGAGAGCACGACGTAGTGCAGCATCAGCGTCCCGCTGCACGCCGAGAACACCAGGTAGCGCGCGTCGCGCCACGGCGACGGCACGGGATCGGCGCCCCTGCGCCGCACGCCGTTCTCCGTCGCGGCCTCGACCGCCGCCCTCGGGGGCTCGGGCAGCCGCCGGTAGAGCACCATCATCGGGAGGAAGAGGACGGCGTTCAGGATCACCAACGACCGCAAGACCCCCGGCGAGTCCAGCGACACCGCGACGCCGGCGATCAGCGCGCCGAGCCCGAACGCGACGTTGATGATCGAGCGCTGCAGCGCGAAGGACTCCCGGCGCTCCTCCTCCGGCAGCGTCGTCTTCATCAGGGTCTGCTTGATCGGCTTGTTGAGGAGGTCGCTCGTCGCGGTGAGCGACAGGGCGACGACCAGCAGCGTGAAGCCGCCCACGACGGCGAGCAGCGCGTAGACCGCCGCCCGCAGACCGCAGAGCGCGACCATCGCGGCGCGCGGCGAGCAGCGATCGGCGAAGCGCCCCAGCAGCGCGGTCGCCCCGATCGACACGGCCGCCGACAGGCTCAGCGCCACGCTCGCCTCCCGCACGCTGAGGTCGACGGCCCGCGTCAAGAAGAGCGCGGCGCTCACCGCGAACACGCCGTTGCCGGTCGAGCCGACGAGCGCGGTGAGCGCGAAGATCGCTGCCGGCCCTCGAGGAACCTCGGCCCCCAGGACCTGCTCGAAGAGACGCGTCAGCCGTGCCGCCGCGGTCGAACGAATGCGCACGATTGCGAACCTTAGACCAAATTCGCCCGGCCGGCGGAAGGCGGGAAGGCGTTAAGCCAGTTGGCAGTGTGCATCGCTCAACATCATGGATAGGATGCCGCCCTTCTCGACCCAGGAAGGGAGGTGAGACATGATCGCGCAGCCGCAGGAGACGAGCCTTGAGGACGTCCCGGCCGTCCTTCAGATGAAGCTCTAGGAGCCTGGGGCGCGCGCCGGATCGCGACGCGCGCCCCGTAGTTCGAACGACTTGAATGACTGGGTGATCAGGATATGTGCGGAATCGCAGGCCTGGTCCGCTTCGGGGGCGCCGAGGTCGGGCCAGAGGATCTTCGGGACCTGGAGCGCGCCGGGAGGGCCGTCGCCCACCGCGGTCCGGACGGCGGCGACGTGGCGTGCTGGGGCTCCGTCGGGGTCTCGTTCCGGCGGCTGGCCGTCTACGACATCGCGGGCGGCCGCCAGCCGATGTGGAACGAGGACCACACGGTCGGGCTCATGGTCAACGGCACGATCTACAACCACGACGACCTCCGTCGCCGGTTGACCGCCACCGGCCACGCGTTCCGCACGGCGTCCGACTGCGAGCCGCTCGTCCACCTCTACGAGGAGTCCGGGCCGGATCTGGTCGAGGACCTCCTCGGGATGTTCGCCTTCGCCCTCTGGGACCTGCGGCGCGGGCGCCTGCTGCTGGGCCGGGACCGCCTCGGCCTCAAGCCCTTGTTCTGGACGGCCGACGACCGGCGCCTGCTGTTCGGCTCCGAGATCAAGGCGCTGCTGGCCTTCGAGGACTGCCCGCGGGAGCTCGACTGGGCGGCGCTGCTCGCCGACCCCTCGCTCAACAACGCCGCGGGGCTCGACGACCGGCCGCCGCAGAGCGGCTTCCGGGACATCCACCAGCTGCCAGGCGGCGCACTGCTCGATGTCGACCTCGCGTCCGGCGCCGTCCGGGAGCGTCGCTACTGGACGCTGCCGGAGCCCGACCCGTCGCTCGACCCGCGCGACGCCGCCGACCGGTACGAGCAGCTGCTGCTCGACGCCGTGGACGTCTGCCTGACCGGCGAGGCGGAGATCGGCCTCGCGCTCAGCGGCGGCGTCGACTCGGCGATCGTCGCCGGCCGCGCCGGCCAGCGGCATCCCGTCCCCACCTTCACCGTCGTGGGCACGAGCACGCAAGCCAATGGTGATGCTTCCGGTGCGTTCGCGATTGCCGAGCATGCGGGCCTGCCGCACGTCCAGGTCCTCTGCGACACGGAGGAGCTGCTCCAGGGGCCGGACCGCTGGGCCTCCCTGGTCTGGCGGACCGAGACCGCGCTGTGCAGCCCCGAGCAGCTGCTCAAGGAGCAGCTCTTCAGGGCCGCGCGTGCGACCGTCCCGGGCCTGAAGGTGATGCTCTCCGGCATCGGCGGCGACGAGTTCGCCGGTGGGTACTGCACGACGCTCGTGCCACACCCGGGCGCCGGCTGGCCGGACTTCGTCACGGCGCTCGGTCGACTCGAGGCGCGTGAGCGGCGGCGGTGCGACCCGGTCCTCGACGTCTGGGACTCCTACCTCGGTGCGGGCGCCGTGTCACGTCCGGGCGGCCACGCGCACGACCACGATCCCTACCGCGGCTTCCTCCGCTACAAGCAGCGGGACCTGCTCATGTACAACCTGTGGTGCGAAGACCGCCTGGCCAGCGCGATGAGCATCGAGGCGCGCGCACCGTACCTGGACCATCGTCTCGTCGAGCTGCTCGCCACGATCCCGCCGGCCGCGCGCAGCGCGCTGCTGTGGGACAAGCGCATCCTCCGCGACGCCGGGCGGTCGGTGCTGCCCGAGCGGCTGCGCGAGCGCCGCAAGGTCCCGTTCTTCCACGGCGCCGGCGCCGACGCCGTCTACCGGCCGTTCGCCCGGATGCTGCACGCCGACGGATACGCGCTGCTCGAAGCCGCGCTCGACAACGCGAGCGCGCGGCAGTGGGTCGACCTGGACCGCCTCACGACGGTCGTCGACGGCCTCCAGGCGCCCGGCGCGACGAGCGCCGTCGGCGTGGAGATGGCGCTCCGGATCGTCAACATGGGGTTGCTCGACCAGCTCGCCCGCTCCGGCGGCGGGGTCGCCGACCGCCCGCCGACCGCGCCGGTGCAGATCCTCGGCGATTGGGCCGACCTGGAGGCGCGGGCGCGCGCCGAGGCCACGACCCATCCTCCGCGGCGCGAGCTCGGGGACCTCGTCCTCCGCTTCTGCCCCGGAGCGGACCTGGTCCGCAGCGAGCGCCAGCCGGCACGCCACCTGCTCACGGTCGGTGGGCGCGCCCGGTTCGAGGTCGTGGCGACGGACCCCTGGCTCGGCGTGCTGCGCGGGATCGACGGCGTCGCGCCGCTGGGCGTGCTGTGTGCCGCGGCGGACACGACCACCGAGGCGCTGCGCGACTACGTCGAGACCGCGCTCGAGCACGGCATCCTCGCGGTCGCCGCCGAGCACGACCCCGTCACGCCCGGCGCGGAGATGACCACCGCATGAGCGACGTGGCCGAGCAGCAGGGCTGGGCGGTCGCCCACGCCGCGGTCGAGGAGGCCGTGCGCGTGCTGGGCGGCCGGCTGGCGTCCGCCTACGCCATCGGCAGCCTGGCCCACGGGGGCTTCGCGCCGGCGGCCAGCGACGTCGACGTCGCGCTCCTCACCGACGGCGGCGGCGCGATCGCCGAGGAGGCCGACGAGATCGCGGCCGCCACCCGCGCGCGGGTCGACTCGCCGCTGGCGGAGCGGCTCTCGGTCTTCCACGCGCCGTGGCCGCTGCACGTCGGCCCCGGCCCGGGCTCGCGCTTCCCCGCCATCGACCGCCTGGACCTCGTCGAGCACGGCGTGCTCATGCACGGGGAGGAGCGCCGTGACGAGGCGTCGTGGCCCGCGCCGGAGGACGTCGTCGACGAGGCCGTGCGGTTCTCGCTGGAGCGGCTCGAGCTCGTTCCGGGTCAGGCCGTGCCGCTGGTCGCGCCCGACGCCGTGCGAAAGCCGGCCAAGCTCGTGCTGGCGCCGGTGCGGCTGCTCTTCCTGGCCGACACCGCGCAGGTCGCGAGCAACGACGCGGCCGTCGAGCACTACCGCCACCGTGCCGGGTCGGCGCACGGCGCGCTCGTCGACGCGGCGCTGACCTGGCGCACCGCCGGCGTCATCGACGACCTCGACCGGGCCCGGTCGCTGCTCGTCGCGCACCTGCTCGCGCTGCACGTCGAGGTGCTCTCCGAGCTTGCCGCGCGCGGGGGGATCCCGCATGCCGAAGCGCTCGGACGGCTGGCCGTGCGCTACGCGACGGCGCAGGTGACGCATGGCGTTCGCTGAAGGCCGCACCGCCGTCGTCGCGGGGGCCGGGCTCGCGGGACTGGCGAGCGCCATCGCCCTGCGTCAGGCGGGCTGGGACGTCCACGCCCTCGAGCGGCGCGCGAGCCCCGACGCCGGCGGCGCCGGCATCGTCCTCCACCCCAACGCGCTCCAGGCGCTCGCACGGCTCGGCGTTCTCGACGCCGTCCTCGCCGGCGCCTCCGAGCTCGAGACGCTGAGGGCGGTCACGGCGTCGGGCACCGGGGTGGACGTCGATCTGCGCGACGTGTGGGCCGGTTCCCCGTACCGCACGGTCGCCACCGCCCGGCCCGCGCTGGGGGCCGCGCTGCGCCGCCGCGCGGAGGATCTCGGCGTGTCGCTGCGCGCCGGCGCCACCGTGACGTCCGTCGTCGCGCGGGACGGCCACACGGAGGTCGGCGTCGAGGGGGAGGCCGCGCTGCGCTGCGACCTCGTGGTGGCCTGCGACGGCGTGCGCTCGGGGCTGCGCGGCCTGCTCGCCCCGACGATCGCCGCGGCGCCGCTCGACATGTGGTGGGCCCGCTGGGTGACCCCGTGCGCGCTCCTGCCGCCGGGCGCCTGGCGGACGTGGACGCGCGGGCACGCGACGTGCGGCGCCTACGCGATCGGCCCCGCCGGCACCCACGTCTTCCTCCAGCTGCCGGCGGAGCTGGCCGAGCCGGGCGTCGCGGCGGTCGCGCGCGAGATGGCAGAGCGCTTTGCGTTGCTGCGCGAAGCGCTCGACACCGGCGCGCAGCTCATCCACGCCGGGCGCGCGCACGTGGTGCGAAAGCACTGCTGGACGGCGGACGCGGCGGCCGTCGCCTTCGCCGGCGACGCCGCCCACGCGCTGTCGCCCACGATGTCGGAGGGCGGCGGCCTCGCGCTCGAGGACGGCGTGGCGCTCGGCGAGGAGGCGCGCGTCGCGACCGGGACGCCGGAGCTGCTCGCGCGCTACCGCGAGCGCCGCCGGCGACGGGTCGCCTGGGCGGCGCGCATGGGCGAGCTGCAGCTGCGCCGCCTGGCGCGCGCCACGCCCCGGCCGCCCGCCGCGGCCCTCAGCCCATCGTCCGCGGCGGCGTACCTGCGCGCCGTCTACCGACCGCTCATGGAGGCCGCATGACCGTCCCAGGCTCCACCCTGACCGCCGGACCGCAGGGGCTCGCCTGGCTCGAGCGCATCCTCGGCGACGACGAGGACGCCGTCGCCGGTGGGCGGGTCGCCGTGCTGGCCGCCGACGGCTCGGCGCTGTCCCGCACGCAGCTCGCCGCGCGTGTCGGCGGTCTCGCGGAGGCGCTGTGGCACCGCGGCGTCCGCGCGGGCGATCGCGTGGCGATCGCGCTCGACCGGTCGCCCGAGCTGATCGTCGGGATGCTCGCGAGCCTCGCCGTCGGCGCCGCCTACGTCGTCATCGATCCGCGCTACCCCGAGCAGCGCCGCCGGTTCATGCTCGCCGACAGCGCCCCGGCCGTGGTCCTGGCGCCGGGCGACGGGCCGGACGTGCTGGCGCCCGCCGACTGGCCCGCGACGGGCGCCGTGCCGCCGCTCGCGCCGCCGGCCGAGCGCCTCGCGTACTTGGCCTACACGTCGGGGACCACCGGCACGCCGAAGGGCGTCGCGGTGACGTTCGGCGCGCTGAGCGCGTATCTGGACTGGTGCCTCGCCACGCTGCCGTGCACCGGCGACGGCGTGCCGCTCTTCGCCAGCGCGGCGTTCGACCACGCGGTGACGTGCATCTACCCGCCCCTCGTGCGCGGCGAGCCGCTGAAGCTGCTGCCCGAGGTCGGCAGCGGCGAGGCCCTGGGCCGGGAGCTGCTGGTCCGCGCGCCGTACAGCTACGTCAAGGCGACGCCGAGCCACCTGCGGTTCCTCGATGCCGCGGAGCGCGCACGACTCGGGACGGGCGCCGGTCTGATCATGCTCGGCGGGGAGGCCGCCGACGCGGCGACGATCCGCGCGCTGCGCACCGACGCCCCGGCGCTTCGTGTCCTCAACCACTACGGGCCGACCGAGGCGACCGTCGGCTGCGTGTGCTTCGAGGTCCCGTCGGGGTGGGAGGAGGACCCCGTGCCGATCGGCGAGCCGATGGCGCACGTCACGGCGCGGATCGAGGACGGCGAGCTGTGGGTCGGCGGCCGCTGCCTCGCGGCGGGCTACTGGACGGACGGTGTCCCGCGACAGGAGGGCGGCTTCGTCACCGACCGGGACGGCGTCCGCTGGTACCGGACCGGCGACCGCGTCGAGCGCGCCGGCGACGCGGGCCTGGTCTTCGCCGGCCGCGGCGATCGCCAGGTCAAGCGCCTCGGCCACCGGATCGACCTGTCCGAGGTCGAAGCGGCGCTGAGCACCGTCCCGTCGATCGCCTCGGCGGTCGCGCTGCAGCCGGTGCGTGGCGGCGCGCTGGCCGCCGTCGTCACGCCGTCGCACGGACCGGGCGAGGCGGAGCTCCGGGCGGCGGTGGGCGCGCAGCTCGTCGCGGCGGCGGTTCCAGCCCGGATCGTCCGCGCGGCGGCGCTGCCCTTCGACGCGCACGGCAAGCTCGACCGGCCGGCGGTCGAGGCCCTGCTCGCCGCCGCCGTCGCCGCCGCCGCGCCGCCGCCGGGCGAGGTGGGCGTGGTCGAGCGGCTGGCGGGGCTCTGGAAGGGCGCGCTCGCCATCGACGACGTCCGTGAGGACGACGACTTCTTCGACCTCGGCGGCGACTCCCTCGCGGCGGTCGAGGTCGTCGAAGGGGTCGCCGAGGAGCTCGGCCTCGAGGTCGAGCTGAGCCTCCTCTTCACCTGCCCGACGTTCGGGGCGTTCGCGCGGTCGGTCGCCGCGCTGGCGGCGGAGCCGCGGTGAGCCCGTCGGCGACCTCGCGGTCGACGCGCGTCGCGCTGGTCTGCGGGTCGTGCGGCCGGCCGGCCGGCGGCGACGAGTGGTCGCGATGTCCGGCCTGCGGCCGGGCGTTGGAGGCGCGGTACCCGCGGACGCCGGCCGGTCGACTGCGCGCGCCGGGGACCGGGCTCGAGCGGTACGCCGCGGTCCTCCCGGCCTCGGAGGGCGCGCTGGCCCGCGCCCCGCTGGAGTCGACGCCGCTCTGGGAGCTGACGACGCGCGCCGGCGGCGGCCCGCGGGTGTTCGGCAAGGACGAGGGCGCCAACCCGACCGGCAGCGCGAAGGACCCGCTCGCGGTCACCGCGCTCGCCTGCCTCCTGGACCGCGGCGTGCGGGAGTTGGTGTTCACCTCGACCGGCAACACGGCGGCGTCCTTCGCGTGGGCGCTCGAGCACTTCCCGGAGATCTCGGCGACGCTCCTGGCCGCCGACGGATTCCCGGTGCCGGCCGACCCGCCGGCGAACCTCGGCATCGTGCGCGTCCCTGGCGATTACGCCGCGGCGCACCAGCACGCCCGCCGAGCGGCTCGCGCACGCGGCGTCCACTGCGAGGAGGGGTTCTTCAGCGTCGGGCGCCGCGAAGGCCTGAAGACCGCCTACCTCGACGCGATGCTGACCATGCCCGATGCGCCGACGGTCGTGGTCCAGTCGATCAGCAGCGGCATGGGCCTGCTGGCCGCCGACCGCGCGGTCGACCACCTCGTCGACGCCGGGATCCTGCCGGTCCGCCCGAGGCTGATCGGCGTCCAGCAAGCGACCTGCGCACCGATGGCCTCCGCGTTCGCGGCCGGCTCCCCGGTCATCCGGACGCAGGACCGGATCGCCGACCCCACCGGCATCTGCGTCGCCACGCTGCTCGGCGACCCCACCCCGTCCTACCCCGACGTCCGCCGCGTCGTCGCGGCGAGCGACGGCGCGATCGTCGCGGTGCCCGACGCCGCCGCCATCGCCGCACGCTCCACGCTCGTCGCCGCGGGACTGGATCCCTGCATGGCTTCGGCCATGGCGGTCGCGGGGGTCGACGAAGGCCGGGCGCGCGGGCTGATCACGCAGGACGACTGCGTGCTGGTGATGCTGTCGGGAGCGAGCCGCTCGACCGCCGGATCGATGGAGGCCGGTGCGCTCCGCCACCCTCCACGCGGCAAAACATGAACAGTTTCGTCTACCACTTGACCTCGCTGGAGTGCGTGGTCTTGACTGCGCAAGCCGTCGCGGGTCGCGCCGAGATCAGCACCTCGGTGGTCGGCTCCACCACTCTCCGCTGCTCTCCACCGGGACTCTCATGCCTCTCCCCTCGCGCTTCGCCAAGCCGTTGCTCGTTGCCCTGCTCTGCCTTCTCGCCGTGTCGCTCGGCACCGTGGGGAGAGCGTCGGCGGCGACCGTCGACGGCATGTCGGACCAGAACTACGGGGTGTCCTGGCCGGCCTCGTTCACCGACTTCATCGGCAGCTCGTGGATCGGCAACCCGCCGTCGCACCTCCAGATCGCGCGCTACGTCACGGCCTGGAACGTCGCCGACAACCCCAACAGCTCCTGCTTCGCGCGCTTCACCTCCTGGTACAACCAGGCCAAAGCGCAAGGGCTGAAGGTCGAGGTCGCGCTGTGGACGTACCGCAACCTGTACGGGGAGATGACCGACTGCCCGCAGGACCAGGACGACGTCGGCAAGCCGGCCAGCAACGCGGCCTACAGCACCGACGTCACGAACCTCCTCAACGCGTTCCCGGGGATCGACTACGTCGAGTCGTTCAACGAGCCCAACCAGTCCCACGGCACGCCGACCGCCGCCGAGGCCGCCGGCTACTGGACGGTGGCCAACGGCCTCTGCCAGCCGCGTGGCTGCACGGCCGTCGCCGGAGACTTCCTCGACGTCCCCGGCTGGCTCACCTACGCAGCCAACTACAAGACGGCGCTCGGCTCGGCCAACCCCACGAACTGGGGCGTGCACCCGTACGTCGCCGTCAACACACACAGCTCCGCCGATCTGAACACGTACAACACGCTGGTCGGCGGCGCGCCGCACCGCCTCTGGTTCACCGAGGTCGGGGCCTCCCGCTGCAGCCACGGCTCGACCGACCGTGGCAACGCGGTCCAGGACTCCGACGCCGCCTACCTCGTCAACACCCTGCTGCCGACGTACCAGCCGCTGCACACCTTCTACTACGGGTTCCGCTGGATCAGCGACGGCGCCCACCCGTGCGACGGCACCTACACGGACACCGCCCTGTACGAGCTCGACGGCACCCCGCGCCCCGCCGCCCGCACGATCTTCGGGCCGAGCAACCTGGCCGCCACGACCGGCGGGTCGTCGCTGGTCTACTCGGCCTCGGCCAAGGTCGAGGGCACCGTCACGCCCGGCGGCATCAGCGCCGCGTCCTACCACGTCGACTACGGCACCTCGACCGCCTACGGCAGCCAGACGGCGTCCGCGGCGATCGGCACCGGGCTCGCGGCGGTCCCCGTCAGCACGACGTTGACCGGGCTGCAGCCGGCCAAGACCTACCACTACCGGATCGTCGCCACCAACGCCGACGGGCAGAGCGCGTTCGGCAACGACCACACGTTCCACACCGTCCCGCAGGTCGGGATGATCTCCGGCGGCGCCGCGTACGTGCAGACCTTCCCGTACGCCGCCAACGGCTGGTCGATCATCGACAGCAACGGCGACACGCAGATGCGGCTGTCGGGCGCGATGGCCGCCGTGATCCGCGGCGACTACACCTACACCCAGACCGCGCCGTTCAACTGCTGCGGGTGGCAGGCGTTCGACACGTTCGACACGCGACTGGGGCTCACGAGCCAGACCAACGGCGCCAACCTCGCCGCCGCGATCCGCCGCGACGGGAACGCGTACATGCAGAACACGCCGTTCAACTGCTGCGGCTGGTCGATCATCGACAACAACGACTCGCAGGTGTCGATGACCAGCCCGACCACGGGCGGGAGCTACGTCGGGGTGGTCCGCAACGGCGGCGATGCGTACCTCCAGCACACACCGCTCTCGTGCTGCGGCTGGCAGGCGTTCGACAACAACGACGCCCAGATGGCCATGGCCAGCTCGGACTCGGGCAGCTCCGCGGCCGCGGTCATCCGCAACACCAACGGCGACGGCACGGGCGACACGTACATGCAGAACGCCCCGTTCGACTGCTGCAGTTGGTCGATCATCGACAACAACGACCGGCAGGTCGCGATGGCTAGAGGCACCGACGGCAAGATCCGCGTCGGCGTGGTGCGCAACGACGGCAGCGCGTGGGTGCAGACCGCGCCGGTGGACTGTTGCAGCTGGACCAAGGTGGCCGACGCCAGCATGAACGTACAACGCCTGGTGATGTCGGGCGACACGCTCGCGATCCTGCGCGGCGACGTGCTCAACGGCAACGGCGTCGCGTCCTACCAGCAGGCGCCGTTCAGCCCAACGGGCTGGCAGGACATCGGCGCCGGCGCGACACAGACCGTCCTCCAGGGCGGATCGCCCACCGACGACGGCGACGCGTCGAGCCCGGCACCACCGGACGCCGACGGCGACATGGTCCCCGACACCGACGACACGTGCCCGACGGTCGCCGGCGGCTACGCCAACCGCGGCTGCCCCAACAACCAGACGCAGCTGTCGGGCGATGTCGACGGCGACGGCAAGGACGACGTGATCGCCGTCTCGCGCGCCGCCGACAACTCGCCGTCGGTCAGCTGGTTCCGCTCGACGGGCGCCGGCACCCCGGCCGTCGCCACGCCGGCCAGCCTGCTCACGCTGCCGACCTGGAACGCCAACAACACCAAGTGGGTGGCCGGGGACTTCACCGGCGACGGCAAGTCCGACCTGCTCGCGGTGACCGGCACCGGCAACGGGCAGCCCTCGCTGTACCTCCTGCGGTCGACGGGCACGAGCCTGGCCGCGCCGGTCCTCATCAACCAGCCGCCGGCCGCCAACTGGAAGTGGGACAAGCTGGACTGGCTGTCCGGCGACCTGGACGGCGACGGCAAGGACGACGTGATCGCCATCGCCAAGGACAGCGACGGCCACCCGGTCGTCACCTGGTTCCGCTCGACCTCGACCACGACGACGCCCTCGGTGGCCGACCCCGTGGCGGTGAAGGACCTGCCGAAGCCGGGCTGGACCGTCGGGGCGACCAAGTGGTCGGTCGGCGACTACAACAACGACGGCAAGGACGACCTCTTCGTCGCGTCGGGCGGCCCGGCCGTGCCCGTGGCGATGTACCTGCTGCTGGCCACCGGCTCCGGCGCCCTCGCCAACCCGACGCTCGTCAAGCAGCCGCCGGCGGCCTCCTGGAAGTGGGACCGGCTCCAGTTCCTCAGCGGCGACTACGACGGCGACGGCAAGGACGACGTGATCGCCGTGTCGCGCGGCGGCGACGGGGCGCCGGCGCTCAGCGCGCTGCGCTCGACGTCGAGCGGGAGCACGGCGTCGCTCGCCGACCCGGTCGGCCTCGTGTCCGAGCCCGCGCCCTCCTGGAACGTCGACCACCTCAAGTGGGCGGTCGTCGACGCCAACGGCGACGGCAAGGACGACGTCCTCGGCGTCTCCGGCAGCGCCACCGACCCGTCCGCGCTGTACGTGTTCGCCTCCAACGGGTCCGTCCTCAACGCGCCGACGCTGGTGGCCCAGCCGCCGGCGGCGAGCTGGAAGTGGGATCGCCTGCTGTTCTGACCGGGCGGCGCATGTGCCGCCCGACACATAGTCTGGCCACATGCCTACCCGCGCGACTCCTGCGCTCCGACTCATCACTCGAAGCTCCTTCGTCGCCGCGGTGGTGCTCGCGGCCTCCGCCGGCGCCGCGTTCGGGCAGGCCGCCCCCGCGCCCGCACCCACGCCCGGCGGCAACCTCACGATGCTCTCCGACACCGATGTCGACTACCTCGACCCCGGACACACCTACTACTCGTTCGGCGAGATGGTGACGTTCGCGACCAATCGGCCGCTCTACTCGTTCGCGCCCGATGACGCGCTGCATCCGGTCCCCGACCTGGCCGCCGACCAGCCGCAGATCTAGGCCGACCAGAAGACCGTCACGGTCACGATCAAGCCGGGGATCAAGTACGCGCCGCCGGTCAACCGCGAGGTCACCTCGGCCGACGTCAAGTACGCCGTCGAGCGCTTCTTCTCGCTCAACGTCGGCGGCCAGTACACGAG
>DASYBY010000371.1:0-2561 GCA_036500525.1 Baekduia sp.
GGTCGACGAGGCGCTGCTGGTCGAGCCGACCGAGACCGAGACGCGCGAGACGCTCGACGGCTTCGCGGAGGCGATCGCGCACATCCTCGCCGAGGCGGGCGAGGATCCGCTGATCGCGCAGAACGCGCCGTACACGACGCCCGTGCGGCGGCTGGACGAGGCGGCGGCGGCGAAGAAGCCCGTGATCCGTCAGGTGCTGCCGGCGGCGTAGGGAGCTTGGGCGGAGGCGGGCGCGCGTTCAGGACGGCTTCGTCAGCCGGGCCAGGCGCGGCCGCCCGCTCTGCCCGGCCGAGGCGCCGGTGCCGGCGCAGAGCCACGAGCCGAGGCCGTCGCCGCTGGTCGAGAGGGTGAGGGTGGGCTCGTCGCAGCGCCCGTCGCCGGAGCGCTGCGGCAGCTGATGGTAGGTCCCGGGCGGGCTGGTGGAGGAGCCGGCGCGCGCCGCGAGGATGCGGGTCGGACTGTGGGCGGAGGCGGCGGCGTCGTCCCAGAGGATGACCACGCGGCCTTTGGCGTCGACGCCGGCGTTGATGCGCGAGACCGTGCGGGCGCCGGAGGGTCCGGCGGCGTGGGGCGTGCCCCAGGTGCCGGAGGTCGTGCGGAGGAGGGTGCGCAGGGAGACGCCGGAGCCGGAGCCGACCGCGTAGAAGACCGCGATGCGGCCGGTGGCTGACGCGGCGACGGAGGGCTGGGGCGCGGAGCCGGCGGTGGCGAGGAGGCGAGGCGGGCCGAAGGGCGCTGCTCCTCCGGCCGGGGCGTTGGCGGTGCGGAGCGTCAGCGGATCGGGGAGGACGCCCTCGCTCCACACGGCGACCAGCGCGCCGGTCGAGAGCACGAAGGTCTGGGCGGAGACGACGGGCGCGGTGGTCAGCGGCTGCTCGACGGCGGGCGCGAATGCTCCGGTCCCGTCCCCACGGGCGATGTCGATGGCGGTGCCGGCGGAGGTTGTCGTCGTCCAGGTCGCGATCGGTCGCCCGGCGCCGTCGAGGCCGAGCGAGAGGTTGGCGGGGACCGCCGTCGTCGTGGTCGCGAGCACCGCCACCTGCGGCGCCTGGCCCGGCCGCAGCGTGGCGGCCTTCACGGCGTTCGGCGTGCCCGCCTCGATCCAGGCGACGGTCGCGGTGCCGTTCGGCGCGATCGCCGTGGCCACCGCGGCGGTGATGCCCTGGGTCGGCAGGACGGTCGCGGTACGCGGCAGCGCGGTGCGGGTGCCGAGTGCGGCGGCGAGGCCGATCGGGCCGGGCTGGAGCGTGTCGAGCGTCCACGCGGCGACCAGCGCGCCGCCGGGGTTGACCGCGATCGCGGGGTCGTCGAACCCGGGCTTCCCGGCCGCATTGACCCCCACCGCGGTCCCCTGCGTGGCGTCGGAGTTGATCGCGCGGATCTGAGCGGTGCGCGTCTGCGCGGCGCCCGAGGCGCCGAAGAGCTGCACGCCCTGCCCGTTCGGCCCCGCGCCGTAGATCCCCACCGCGACCCCGTCGGCGGTGTGCGGCGTCGACCAGCCGGGGGCGCTCGCCCGGGCGGCCGCGGCCGGCATGAGGATGAGGGCTGCGGCGAGGGCCGCAGGGGTCGCGCGCATCGGGTGTCCTCCGGCTCAGGGTGGCTTGGGCGCCCCGGCGTGGACCGGCGGCGGCGGCGTGGCGGGCGTGGCGGGCGCGGCCGCCGCCTCGCGCTCGCGGAACCACTCCTCGCCCTCGATCGAGAAGTCCGGGACGAGGCGGTCGAGGAAGCGCGGGAACCACCAGTTCGCCCGCCCGAGCAGCACCATCACCGACGGCACGAGCAGGCAGCGGACGATCGTGGCGTCGACGGCGACCGCCACGCCCATGCCGACGCCGAACTGCTTGACCGTTGGGTCGCCGTTGAGGACGAACGCGAAGAAGACGCTCACCATGATCAACGCGGCCGAGGTGATGACCCGGCCGGTGTGCGCGACGCCGTCGACGACCGCCTGCCGGTTGTCGCCCGTGCGCATCCACGCCTCCCGGATGTGGGTCATCAGGAAGACCTCGTAGTCCATCGACAACCCGAAGAGGATCGCGAACATCATCAACGGGACGTAGCTGACGATCGGCACGGTGTCGTCGAGTCCCACGATGCCGATCCCCCAGCCCTTCTCGAAGACCGCGCTGACGACCCCGAACGCCGCGGCGATCGAGATGAGGTTCATGAGCCCCGCCGTCGCGGGGATCACCACCGACCGGAACGCGACGAGCAGGAGCAGGAAGCTGAGCGCGACCACGACCGCGATCGTCAGGATCAGGCGGCTGGAGATCTCGTCGGCGAGGTCGACGTAGCCCGCGGTCGTGCCGCCGACGTCGGCGGTCATCGACTGGCCCTTGGTCGCCGCCGGGATCGTCGTGTCGCGTAGCCGGCGGATGAGCCGCTCGGTGTCGCGGTCCGACGGCGAGGTCGTCGGGGTGGCCGTGAGCACCGCCGCGCTGCCGTCGCCGTTGACCGACGGCTGGGTGACCGACTGCACGCCGGCGGCGCCCGCCAGGTCCTTGCGCAGCGTCTGCAGCCGCGGGTCCTGCGCGGGCTGGTCGCCGCCGGCGGGCTTGGCG
>DASYBY010000372.1:0-1598 GCA_036500525.1 Baekduia sp.
CTCAAGGTCGGCCGGGTCGCGGGCGAGGATGCGGGCCACGTCGACCGCGACGTTGCCGACCCCGATGACCGCGACCGACTCCGCGTCGAGCGCGAACGCGCCGGGGTCGACGTCGGGGTGACCGCAGTACCAGTTGACGAAGTCGGTCGCCGCGTGGCTGCCGAGCAGGTCCTCGCCGGGGATGCCGAGGCGCCGGTCGCGCATCGCGCCGGTCGCGTACACGACGGCGTCGTAGGCTTCGAGCAGGTCTTCCCTGGTGACGTCGGTGCCGAAGTGCACGCCGCCGACGAACGTGACGCCGGGCGACTCCAGGACACGGCGCAGGTAGTTCGCGACCGACTTGATCGACTTGTGGTCCGGGGCCACGCCGTAGCGGACCAGGCCGTACGGCGTGGGGAGCCGGTCGAGCACGTCGACGCTGACGGCGACGGGGTTCGGCAGCAGGGCAGCCTGCTTGACCAGCGCCTCAGCGGTGTACAACCCGGCTGGGCCGGACCCGATGACGGCGATCTTGAGCGTGCGAGCGCGCGGGTTTGAGTCCCCGGGAGACGACTGCATACTCGTAAAACTACTCGGACAGGCGCTCCTGCGTCGATGTCTGCTCCGTCGGCGCGCCCTCGGCGGCCCGGGACGCCGCCTCCGGGGTGCGCCGCGCGACCGCCTCGGTGAGCTGGCGCGCGAGGTGCTGCGGGCTCAGCCCCGCCGCCTCGAGGATCTCATCGCGCGAGCCGTGGGTGAGGAACTCCTGCGCCAGGCCGAACGTCTTGACCGGGACGTCGACGTCGTGATCGCGCAGCAGCCGCGCCACCGCGTCGCCGAACCCGCCAGCCCGGCCGTTGTCCTCGACGACCGCGACCAGGCGGTGCTGCCGCGCGGCTTCGGTCACGGCCTCGTCAATCGGCTTGACCCAGCGGGGGTCGACGACCGTGACGCCGATGCCGTGCCCGGCGAGCCGGTGCGCGACCTCGACGCAGGTGACCGCCATCGGGCCCACGCCGAGCAACAGCACGTCCTTGCCAAGCTCGGCGCCGGGCACCGCGAGGACGTCCATCTGGCCGAGCCTGCCGACGCCCTCGACCTCGGCGCCCACCGTCCCCTTCGGGTAGCGGACGACCGTCGGGCCGTCGCTGACGCCGACCGCCTCGTTGAGCAGTTCGGCGACCCGGCTGCCGTCGCGGGGCGCCGCGACCCTGAGCCCGGGCACGACCTGGAGGATCGAGCCGTCCCACATGCCGTTGTGCGACGCGCCGTCCGGGCCGGTGACGCCGGCCCGGTCAAGGGTCACGGTGACGGGAAGACTGTGCAGCGCGACATCCATCAGCAGCTGGTCGAAGGCGCGGTTGAGGAACGTCGCGTAGATCGAAACGACCGGGTGCAGCCCGCCCATGGCCAGGCCCGCGGCCATCGTCATCGCGTGCTGCTCGGCGATGCCCGCGTCGTAGACGCGGTCCGGGTACGCCTGCTTGAACGGGGCGAGGCCCACCGGGTGCAGCATCGCGGCGGTGATGGCGACCACGTCGGGGCGGCGGCCGCCGATCGCGACCATCTCCGCCGCGAACACGTCGGTCCACGAGCGCTTCGGCGCGGCGGGCTTGGCC
>DASYBY010000373.1:0-17121 GCA_036500525.1 Baekduia sp.
CCGAGGCGATGGACGGGCCCGCCACGGTGTGGCCGGCTTACCGCCAGGGCGTGATCGTCGAGTTGGGCAACCCGAAGGTCGCGCTGTTCTTCCTCGCGCTCTTCCCGCAGTTCCTGCACGCGTCCGCGGGGCCGGCGTGGGGGCAAGTGCTGGTCCTCGGCGCGATCTTCGTCGCGCTCGGCCTGCTGTCGGACTGCGCGTACGCGGTCGGCTCGGGGCGGGTCCGCGCGTGGCTGCTCAAGCGTCCGCGGCGGCTGGCGCACCAGCAGCGGGCGACCGGGGTGCTGTACCTCGGGCTCGGCGTGTGGGCGGCGGTGTCGGGGGCCGATCGCAGCGCCGCGGCGCCGCGGTAGGCAGGATGGGCCGATGGAGCACACCGTCAGCGTGTCGGCCTCGATCCGGGTCGGGGTCCCGTGCGCCGCGCTGTTCGACTGGTTCATCCCGGTCGAGCTGCCGCGGATCCTGCTCGGCTACGGGCCGGTGCCGAGCATCGTGGAGACCACTGGGCAGACCGGCGCGTGGGACGTGCCCGGGTCGAGCCGGACCGTGCACCTCGCCGACGGCAGCACCGCACGCGAGCAGGTGACCGAGTGCGTCCGGCCGTCGTACTTCGGCTACCGGGTGGGCGAGTTCACGGGGAACGTGCGGCATCTCGCGACGGGCGCGCGCGGGGCGTGGACGTTCGAGGAGACCGGGGGCGGGACCGACGCCCGCTGGACCTACACCTTCATCGCCCGCTCGGCCGTCGCGCGCGTCGTGCTGTTCCCGGTGGTGAAGGTACTGTGGCGCGGGTTCATGCGCGCGGCGCTGCGGCGCATGGTCGAGCTGTCGGAGGCCGAGACGCGCGACGCCGTGGCCCCCGCTTGAGGGAGCACTCCCCGCAGAACGCGATGGACGATCCCGGCGAGATCGCCCGTTTCCGCGACCGCTGCAGCGCGTACATGGGGGCGTTGCTCGACGAGCTGGCCACCACGCCCGACCAGCCGCGGATCTTCCCCGACGTCGAGGACGCTCTCGGCTGGCCCCGCCGCCGCCTCGCCTCCGTCCTCGGCGGCGTATCCCACCTGCGCCACACCGAGTTCGGCGGCCGCCGTCCCTACCGCTTCCTCGGCGACCGCGACTCGACCTCAGGCCGCTGGGAGATCTGGGTGGACGCGGGGCAGGCGGCGGCGCTGCGGGCCGGCGACGACCACGGTTGACCGCTACGAGTTGCCCCACCCACCCCACTCGCTCTCGCCATGGCGCCCGACCTCACCGGACCGCTCACGACCACGCCTCATCTCCTGCCTCACCGCCGCACGCTCCAACCGCCGCTCCCGACGACCCTGCAACGCCCTCCGCACCCGGCTCCACAGACCAGAAGTCCGACCTTCACCCTGCGCCATGACGACCTCCGTCGACGACTCCGATCGACGTTACTCCTCACGGGGCGCGCCGCAAGCGTCACACCGCCGCCACCGCCACCTCCCGCCCCGCCGCGCTCCACCGCTCGATCCGCGCGCACGCGATGCCGGCGAGCGTGACGATCGCCCCGAGGAGGAACCAGCCCGGCTGTCCCCACGTGATGCAGAGGCCGATGAGCAGGGCGGGGCCGGCCGCCTCGGTGATCCCCATGCTCAGCCCGAAGACCCCTTGGTATTGGCCTTGGGCCTCGGGCTGCGCGAGGGCGAAGGACAGCTCGAACATGCCGCCGGCCTGCCAGACCTCGGCGAGCGAGTGGAGCACGATGGCCACCACCAACAGCGCGAGCGCGATCCCGGCCGACGCCCCCGCCGACAGGGCGATCAGCGCCCAGGCCACTAGGAAGACAGGCCCGGAGCGCAGCACCATGCGGGCGGCGGAGCGCGCACCGTCGATCGAGCGCGTCGCGGGCACCTGGAGCGCCGCGACGAGCAGCGCCGCGATCAGGAACAGCACCGCGGCCGACCACCGCGGCGCGTGCGTGTGGAGCGTCACCCACAGCGGCAGGACGACGATCGGCACCTCGTACTGGAGGCTGGCGACGGCCGCCGACAGGGTCAGCGCGAGGTAGTGCTTGTCCCGCAGCGCGATCCAGCGCCGATCGTCGGCCGTCGCATCCTCGGCCGCGCGGGTGGGCGCTCGCCGCGGCAGCCGCCACACGATCGCCGCCGCCAGGACGAAGCTCAGCGCATCGGCGACGAGCATCCCGACGTACGCCGCCCGCGTGTCGAGCGCCAGCACGACGGCCGCGCCGATCGTGCCGATCGCCAGCCCCACGTTCGTCACCGCGCGCAGGTAGCCGCGCAGCTTCGCGCCCTCCCCCTCCTTCGCCACGAGCCCGATCAGCGCGCCACGCCCGCTGCCGTTGCCCGCCCCGGCGACCGCCGCCACGCCCGCCACGATCGCGAGCGCGACGACGCTGTGGACCGCGATCAGCGCGCAGGCCGCGACCGCCTCGACGAGCGTCGCCACGATCACCACCTCACGCGCGCCGTGCCGGTCGGCCTGATCGCCGATGACCACGCCACCGACCAGCCCGCACAGCCCGCCGAGCGTCAGGCCGAGCCCGACCTGCGCCGGCGTCATCCCCGCCGATCGCGTCAGGTAGAGCGTGCCGGCGGCGAAGTACAGCCCGCTGCCGGCCATGTTGACCAGCGTCATGATGGACAACAACCGCTGCTCGGGATCCGACGGGCCGCGCAGAACACCGAAGAGCCGCATGGGCGACATCCCACCACACGCGGCGGCGGTGCCCGACGCTTCGCTCAGCGCTCCTGCTCGTTCGCGCTGCGTATGGTGGTGCGGTGAACACCGCGCGGTGGTCGGGCGCGGTGCGGATCGTCGCCTTCGGCGCGCGCGGCGCCGCGCAGCCGGTCGACACCGGCACGACCGCCGACCTCGCCGCGCGGTCGCTCACCCTCACGGGCGCGACGCTCGGCTGGCCGCTAGCGCTTGCGGTGCTCGATCCGCCGCCCGTCCGCGCCGAACCACGTCGTCCCGAGGTACGCCGGCGAGCCGTGGATCCTGTAGCTGTAGACATTGTCCTTGACCGGCACGGTCACCGAGCGCCCGCCGCGCAGGCGCACCGTCACGCGGGCGACGCCGTCGGGTACGAGCGTGACGCGGCGGCTCGTGACCTTCGCGGGCGTCCCGCGGCCGACGATCCGGCCGCCGTAGCCCGTCTCCAGGCCGGTGCTGCCCACGCGATCCATCCCGCCGCACGCCATGCCCCACGAGTAGCCGGCCGGGAGATGGATCGTCTTGAGCGACGTCGCCGGCAGGTACGAGCCCGACATGAGGCACAACACGTTGCGCTCGACGGGGAGACGCCGTCCCCTCTCGTGCGGCCCGACGCGCTCGGCCGGGATCAACACCACCACCTCGCGCGGACCATGGTGCACGACCCGGATCGCGTCCGTGTGGATCCCGTTGATCAGCTCGCGGCTGAGGACCTTCAGCGCGCTCTGGACGAGCGGCCCGCGATCGGCGTCGGTCTGCGGCCGGCGCAGGATGGCGAGCGCCGCGAGCTGGTCGGCCGGGACGCCGGCGCCGGCGGCCAGCGGCTGCGGGCCACGGTCGGGCGAGCCGAGCACCGGATGCCACGCGCCGGTGGCGGCGAGCGCGGTGCCGCCGGCGACCACGGTGCCGGCGGCGAGGAGCGCGAGCCAGGAGGCGGGGCGACGGTGGCGGCGCGGCGCCCGGCCGAACCACGTCGGCGCGCCCGACACGCCGTCCGCGTTGGCGTACAACTCCGCCATCCGCGCGACCGTCGCGTGCGGCGGCGCCTCGTCGGGCAGCGGCGGGTAGGCGGCGCGCAGGCGGACGAGGTCGGTCATGTCGTGCTCCGTTCGGGTCGGGCGGTGGCGCGCACGGCGGGCGCGGTCAGGGTGCGCTGCAGCTGGGCGCGCGCACGGTGCAGACGGGAGCGGACCGTGCCCACGCGGACCCCGAGGACCGCGGCGATGTCCTCGTAGCCGAGGTCGGCCCAGGCGAACAGCAGAAGAACCTCAAGTTGCTCGTGCGGCAGCGCACGCAGCTGCGCGGTCAGCGCCGGGTCGGAGGGCAGCTCCGGCGGCGCGACGCTCCCTGCGCCCCGCACCATCCCCCGCTCGCGCATCCCGCGCGCCCGCAGCTCGTCCCGCAGCAAGTTGGTGGCGATCTGGAACAGCCACGCGCGGACGCCGTACCCCTGGTCGCGGAACCGCGCCCGCGCGGCGAACGCCCGCACGAACGTCTCGGCCGCGAGATCCTCCGCGACCGCCCCGTCCCCCACGCGCGCGTGGAGATAGCGCCGGATCGCCACGTGATGGGCGACGAACAGCGCGTCGAACGCCGCCGGCTCGCTGACCGACCGGCGCAGCGCGCGGATGTCGTCCTCACGGCTCATGTAGGGGCTGCAACGCGCGGGCGGCGCCGGAAGTTCCCGGCGCCGCGGCGCCGCTCCCTCAGCCCTGGTCCAGCGGCGCGATCCGGCGGTGAACCTTCGGCTCGTCGATGCCGTTGCCGAGCCCCTCCACACGCTCCCAGCCCGGGGGCGGCTCGTCGTCGGGCTCGGGCGGCGGGCCGTCGAGGCAGACGAAGGAGCCGAGCGTCACGCCGGCCGCGTCGTACCCGGTCAGCAAGCTGTAGGCGCCGTCGACCGCCGCGACGTAGGCGCCCGACCACGGCGTGATGGTGAGGTCGCGCTCGCGGCCGGCTCCGTCGGTCACGGTCAGGCGCGCGGTCCCCACCGGGGCGATGCCGAAGAACAGGTGGCGGTGGACCGGTGGCTCGTCGTAGCCCCCGAGGGCTCCGTTGGAGTGCCAGTCGACCCACCCCTCCATGCTGTTGTCGCTCTCCGCCGCGCGCTCGAACGGCCGCTGCGTCGTCGAGTTGTCGTCCTCGGTGATCTCATGCCAGACGCCGTCGACGCACGTGAAGCGGAGCGCCACGCACCACCACCCCGGCGCGATGGCGGGATGGGCGTCGAGCGCGACGTACGAGACGGCGCCGGTCGCGCCGTCGACATCCACGCCCACCGGATACGCGCGGCCCGCGACGAACGGACCGGACGGCGGCCCGGGCACGCTGACGGCCGCAAGGATCCCCTGGGCGGTCGCGCGCACGTCGTCGTAGAAGCCCGGCCCGCCGTTCATGCCGGAAGTGTCGCGCACGGGCCGGGCGGTCCCTGACGCCGATAGGTTCTCTGCATGGCCGTCGGCTCCCCGGACCGCGTCGCCCGCTGGCTGCGCGCGGCGGCGGGCGCGCTCGCTGCCGTCGGCGTAGTCGTTCTCGGCATCGTCGTGCTGCAGGCAGACCCGCCCAAGCTCACCGCCAAGACGCTCAGCGCCTCCGTCGAGCAGGAGACCGGCGGCGCCTCGGCCCTGCAGCCGACGACCTGCTCCCGCGAGGGCCCGCAGGCCTGGACGTGCGTGGTCGCCGACGCCGGCGGCAGCGGTGTGGCGAGCTACGCCGTCGCCGTCACCGCGCAGCGCTGCTGGCACGCCCGCCGCCACACGGCCCACCCGCGCGCGATGCCCGAGAGCGCCTCGGGCTGTGTTCGCTGACCGACCGATGAGTTCCGCCGCCCCCCGCCGTCTAGGGGCCATGAGCAACTCCACGCAGGCCACCACCGTGTCGAACATCGGCGTCGTGATGTTCACCGTCGCCGATCAGGATGCGGCGATCGCGTTCTACACCGAGAAGCTGGGCTATGAGGTGCGCAGCGACTCGAAGTTCGGCGAGAACAACGACATGCGCTGGGTCGAGGTCGCCCCGCCCGGCTCCACCGCCCGCCTGGCGCTCAACCCGCCGATGGCCGACCAGCCCGGCGGCGGCGGAATCGGCGTCGAGACGAGCGACGTCCTCGGCGAGCACGCCCGCCTGACCGCCATCGGCGGCATCGACCTCGACCAGCCGATGAGCGCCCCCGGCGCCCCGCTCATGTTCATGCTGCGCGACCCGGACGGCAACACCGTGGTCGTCGTGGAGGCGCCGCCGGCGGCGTAGGAATTCATCAACGCGCGCGGGGCCGGCACCGCCGAGGCCCCGCGCACACGGTTACTCGCGCGCGTCGTGCGGATAGGCCGCCGCGATGCGGTCGAGGGCGAGGGCCGCCAGGCGGTCGGCGGCGATCTCGGCGTCGAGCGCGACGATCTCGTCGGGGTCGGTCGCGCGGTCGCGCGGTCGAGGCGATCGAGGTTGGTGCGGCCGAGGTCGTAGCGGCGGAGGCGCAGCTGGGTGACGTGGCCCGCGGTGAGCGGGACGGCGACGGTGGTGGGGGTCGTCGTCGCGTCCGGTGCCCACCCGAGGGCGTCGAGGACGGCGAACGCGTCGCGGTAGATGGCCGACAGGGTGTGCTGCGCCTGCGGGCTGCGCTCGAGGAGCTCCTCGAAGTGCTGGTGGTTGACTTCCAGGACGACGAGGGTCTCGCGGCGGAGGATGTCGACGAGCTCGCGGTCGACGGGGACAATGCGGGCGTCGTTACCCTGCGGGGTGCTCATGGGAGGTCTGTTCTCCTTGGGCCATGCCCCCGGCCGCTGCAACGGCGCGGGGGCGCTTTTTTTAGGTCAGTGGTGGGGACGCTATCGGGCGGGGCGGAAGGAACGGCGGGGCGCGCGGCGCTCAGCTCTCCACGCGGTCGCCGACGACGCGACCCTCGCCGCGCCACCACGTCCCGCATCCGGGGCCGTTCGGCTCGTTCCGGGTCAAGCGCACCGCGCCGGTGGCCACCTGAAGCGGACGCGCGGGGCGATCGATGGCGACGACGACCTGCACTCGCCGCGGGCCGTCGGCCCGGACCGCGGCCGCCGGTGCGATCACCCGCATGCCCGACAAACGGTGCGTCCCACACCGGCCGTCGACGCACAAGACGACTCCCCGAATGCCGAGCGACGACTGCAGGTACCGGTCGAGCCTGCCGTCGAACCGCGAGATGCGGTGGATCGTCCCGTCGCGGACCGCGCGGCGCTGGAAGGCGTCGGCCTTGGCCTTGAGCCCGGGGATCGGAACGCTGACCGACACCCCCGAGAAGCCCGCCATCAGGGTGCAGAACCGGTCGTCGGCGTCGCGCCCCGCGAGCAGCACCACGACCACCACGGCGACCGGAACGCTCACCAGCCCCGCCGTCAGCGCCACACGTGTGCGGAGCCGCAGCGCGGCGAGTCGGCGCAGCATCGCGCCGACACTAGCGGCTCAGACCCGCACGGCCTCGGCCCCGGCGCCGGCGGGCTCGACCTCACCCGCACGGGGCTCGTCCGCTCCCGCCCGCGCCCGCCGCCGCCGCCACGCCGGCCACGCCACGCACACCACCGTGAACGCGATCGCCGCGTACAGCCAGCCCACGAGGACGTCGGCGACGAAGTGCTCGCCGCCGTAGACAAGCGAGAAGGCCATGGCCAACGTGTAGAGGCCGAGGACGATCCGCCACCGCTTGCCGTCGCCCCAGAAGAACAACAACAACATCGCCGGGTAGGCGGCGTGCAGCGACGGCATCGCCGCGACGAGGTTGACGAGCCCGTCGCCGGTCTCGAACAGATCCGCTGCGACGGGCACGCCGAGGTGGTCCCAGACGGTCGGCACGATCTTGTCGACGGAGCCGATCTCCCCCAGATCCCCCGCGAGCCACGGCGGCTGCGCCGGGTACAGCCAGTAGGTCAAGAACCCCATGACGGTCAGGAGCACCACGAGCGAGACGTAGCGGCCGAAGCGATCGTGTGCGACCTTCCAGAGCACGGCCGCGACGATCCAGATCGTGAAGAAGTGGCTCAGGTAGGTGCACCAGATGCCGACGTCGTACCAGTGCAGATGGCCCGGGTCGTACAGGTGATGTTGAAGCCACACCGTCGGGACCTGGCCACCGCCGAGCCAGCGGTCGACGTCGATCTGCGGCGTCACATGCGCGTGCGCGTCGGGCACGCTGACGGCGCCGCGGAGGTAGTCGTAGCCGACCAGCAGCGCGAGCAGCGGAAGCCACTCCAGCAGCATCCGCCCCCAGCTCCTCCACCCCCGCAGGCTGACGGCGGCGAGGCCGAGCAGGATCCAGAAGAAGAGCTGCGTGTGCGAGAGCGGCAGCCCCGTCGTGATCGTGACGACGGCCAGCGCCACCACATACGCGACCTGCGCGAGCACCGACACGGATCGCCAGGACATGCCGCCGAACGATAACCCGCTGTTCACATCGGGGGGTCGGTGCGACGGCTCGGCCCACGGTTGCAACCTCGGCCACCACATGACTAGAATTGTGGTCATGCCCGAGACCCTGCCGCTCTCGTCCGTCAAGGCCCACCTCTCCGAGCTCGTCGATCGCGTAGAAGGCCAGCACGATCGGGTCGTCGTGACACGCAACGGCCGGCCCGCCGCGGTCCTCATCAGCCACGAGGATCTCGAGGGGCTCGAGGAGACGCTGGCCGCGCTGTCGGACCCGGACCTCATGCGGCAGATCCACCAGAGCGAGGCCGCCGTTGCCGAGGGTGACGTCGTCTCCCTCGATGACCTCCGCGGGCGGCTGGGCAGCAACCCCCAGGCGTGACCGACGAGCCCTGGCGGCTCGTCGTCGCCGGCCCGGCCGCACGCAACCTCGAGCAGCTGCCCACCAAGTACGCCGCCGCGGTCATCGAAGCACTCGGCGCCATCGCGGCCAACCCCCAACGCCTGGGCAAGCCGCTGCGCTTCGAGCTGAGCGGCCGCTGGTCAGCTCGCCGCGGCCCCTACCGCATCATCTACGCCATCGACGACGCAACGCGCACCGTCACCGTGCTCGCCGTCGCCCACCGCGCTGACGTCTACCGAAGCGGAGAACACCGGTGATGGAGATCGCCCTGCGGCCCGTCGAGGATGCCGACCTCGACGCCCTGTTCGACCAGATGCGCGACCCCGAGTCGGTCCAGATGGCCGCGTTCACCGCCAAGGACCCGGACGACCGCGAGGCGTTCGACATCCACATGGCGAAGGTGCGGGCCGCTCCCGACACCACGCTGCTCGCCGTGACGCGTGACGGCCACCTCGTCGGGACCATCGGCTGCTTCGTCTTGGAGGGCCACACCGAGATCACCTACTGGATCGACCGCTCGGCCTGGGGGCAAGGCATCGCCAGCCGGGCGCTCGCCCTGCTGCTGGAGACCGTCGAGGTCCGGCCCATCCGTGCCCGCGCGGCCAGCGACAACCGCGGATCGCTCAGGGTCCTGCAGAAAGCAGGCTTCTCGATCATCGGCACCGACGTCGGCTATGCGTCTGCCCGGGGCGCGGAGATCGAAGAGACCATCCTGCGTCTCGACTGACCGCCTGGAGGACCCGGTCGAGCCGGCGCGGTAAACCGAGGTGTTTGCAATTCCCACCGGGACCGCATAGCGTCGCGGACCGTGTCCATCGGCAAGAGGGGCCTGATCGCGGCTGGCGCGGCGCTGGCGGCGGGTGTCCTGGCCGCGGTTGCGCTCGGGCAGGAGATCACCCCGACCAAGATCAACGCCACGGTCACGGTGACCCCGCATCGGGCCGGCACGCCAAGCCATCCGCGGGGCATTCGGATCGCCGCCCGCGGGACGATCACCACGTCCGGCGGGACCGTCCCGTCGACGCCGCAGTCGGTCGACCTCTGGCTGCCCAGGGACTGGGTCTACAACGGCGCCAAGCACCCCACCTGCGCCCTGGCGACGCTGACGCGCCGCGGCCCCGGTGCGTGCCCGCCGCAGTCGATCATGGGCCAGCTCGAGCTCGGCCACGTCGAGGACCGGCCTTCCACCAGCCCCCCGCAAGCGACCATCGTCAACGGCGGCCAGACCAAGATGTACTTCTCGGTCAGGCTGCTCGATCCGGCGCCGGCCCATGGGGTCGTCACCGCCACGATCACCAGGCTCCGCTCGCCGCGTTGGTCCTACCGGCTGCACGCCGACATCCCGAGCAGCCTGCGGGTCGTCTCCGGCATTCCGATCGCGCTGCAGTCCTTCGACGGGAGCATCGGGCGCGGCGACTGGATCGCCACGACCCACTGCCCGCCCGACCACCGCTGGCGCTATCGCCTCAGGATGACGTACCCGTCCGGCCCGCTCGTCGACACCGGCGGTGAGCTGACCTGCCGGAGCTGATCGCCGGCGCTCCGCCGAGCGGTGCGATCGACGTCGCGCTGGGGCGCTCTCGCCACCGAGATCGCCTACGCCTCCGCCCGGGACGCCGAGATCGAAGAGCCCATCTTGCGGCTCACCTCGCCCGGGTCACACCGTGAGTACGAGCCGCCCCACCACGCTCCGGGCATCCATCAGCCGGTGCGCCTCAGCCGCGTCGGCCAGCGGCAGTTCGGTGATCGGCAGCGACAGCTCGCCCCCGGCCAGCAGCGGCAGGACCGCACGGCCGGCGGGGACGCCGAGCGTGGGGTCGATCGCGAGGATCTGGCCGACGCTGAACCCGATCACGGCGATGCTGCTGGTCCAGATCCGGTTCGTGTCGACGGCGACCGCGGCGTTCCCGACGGCGCTGCCGACGACGACCAGCCGCCCCAGTGGCGCAAGCACGTCGAGGGATTCCCCGCGCTGGTCTCCGCCGACCGGGTCGACGATCACGTCGAACTTCTCATCGTTCAGTCCGGCCGGGAAGTCGTCGCTGACGATCACGTCGTCCAGTCCCAGCGCGCGGGCGGCGTCGGCCTTGGCGGCGGTGCGCACCGTTCCGACGACCCGGCCGGCGCCCAGCATCCGCGCAACGGCCGGGAACGCCGAGGCGAGCCCGCCGATCGCGCCGTGCACCAACACGGTCTCACCTGCGCCGAGATGGGCGGCGCGGGTCAGGGCGAGGTAGGCGGTCGCGGCGTTGCCCAACCCCGCGACGGCCTGCGCGGGGTCGACGCCGCTGCCCTCGAGCGACACGACCAGCGCGACCGGGGCCACCGCGATCTCCGCGTTGCCTCCCAGCTTCGGCAGGGTGAGCGTCGCGACGGACTCGCCGACGGTGAGCCCCTCGACGCCGGGGCCGAGCGCGCGGATGTGGCCGGCCACCTCGAGGCCGGGGACGAAGGGCGGCCGGGCGACCGCCGCGTGGTCGGCGAAGGTCCCGCTCCGGATGAGCCCGTCGATGAGGCCGACCGCGGCGTGGGTGACGGCGATCGTCACCTCGCCCGGGCCGGGGACGGGATCGGGAGCGTCGATCAGCTGCAGGACGTCGGGGCCGCCGTAGGCGGTGACGGAGATGGCGCGCATGGGAGGTTCCTTTCGGGAGGGTTGGGTGCTACCGGCTGTAGACGGTCTTGGTCTCGAGGTACGCCTCGAGTCCGAACTTGCCGAACTCGCGACCGACGCCCGACTCCTTCATGCCGCCGAACGGCGCTTCCTTGTCATCGAAGAACTGGTTGACCATCGTGCGGCCGGCCTGGATGCGGTCGGCCACCGCCCGGCCGCGCTCCTCGTCGCGGGTGGCGACGTACGCCGTCAGCCCGTACCGGCTGTCGTTGGCGATGCGCACCGCGTCGTCGTCATCGTCGTAGGCGATCAGCGACAGGACCGGACCGAAGATCTCCTCCTGCGCGACGGCCATGTCGTTGGTGACGTCGTCGAGGATGGTCGGCTTGGCGAAGCTGCCGGCCGCGAGCCCGTCCGGGTGGCCCTCCCCTCCGGCGAGGACGCTCGCGCCCTCCGCGACGCCCTTGCGGATGTAGGACTGGACGCTCTCGTAGTGCTCACTGGTGACCATCGGGCCGACCATCGTGTCGGCGCTGCGCGGGTCGCCGACCTTGAACTGCTCGATGCCGCTCTTCAGCGCGGCCCTGACCTCGTCGAGGCGATGCCTCGGCGCCAGGATCCGCGACCCCGAGATGCACGCCTGGCCGCTGTTGAACAGCCCGACGGTGAGCGCGAACGGGACGGCCTCCGCCAGGTCGGCGTCGTCCAGGATCACCGTCGGGCCCTTGCCGCCCAGCTCGAGGGTCACGCGCTTCATGGTCTGCGCCGCGTTGGCGGCGATCCGCTTGCCCACCGCCGTCGAGCCCGTGAACGAGATCTTGTCGACGTCCGGGTTGCCGGTCAGCTCGTCGCCGATGACGCTGCCGGGCCCGAAGACGAGGTTGATCGCGCCCGCGGGAAGGCCCGCCTCGTCGAGCGCGCGGATGAACGCGTCGGACTGCAGGTAGCTGCGGTCGGAGGGCTTCATCACGACCGTCGACCCGGACGCGAGCGCCACGGCGGCCTTCATCGCCAAGAACCAGGCGCTGCCGTTCCACGGGGTGATCAGCGCCGCGACCCCGACCGGGACCTTCCGGACGACGGCATCGCCCAGCCGCTCTTCGAAGGTCTCGGGCACGAGCAGCGCCTTGGCCTGGAGGAAGAAGTCGCGGGCCTGGTCGATCGTGAACCCGCTGAACGCGGAGATCGCGCCGTACTCCTCGGTCATGACCTCCGCGAGCTCGTCGCGGTGGCGGTCGAGGGAGTCGGCGATGTTCTGCAGGTACCGCCCGCGCTCTTGGAGCGACGTGGCCGACCAGCCGGGAAGCGCGGCCTTCGCCGCCGCGACCGCCGCGCGAGCGTCCTCCGCGTCGCCCTGGATGCCCATGCCGATCGTCTCACCGGTCGTCGGGTTGACGATGTCCCGGAAGCCTTGGCCGTGGGACTCCACGAACCGGCCGCCGATGTAGTGCCGCGTGATCGTCCTCATGGTGTCCCTCGTTCGCTCGCCGACTGTAACGCACAAGCTGTGCGATAGATCCACCGTAGCGGGGACTCGGCCCCAGCGCAAGCGCACAGTCTGTGCGTTACCTTGTGATCGTGAGCTCCTTTCAGCGGGCACGGACCCCCGAGCGCAAGGCCGAGCGTGCGCGGAACCTCGTCGAGGCCGCGCGCGACCTCGCCACCGAGCGCGGGGTGCGGGCCGTGACCCTGACGGCGATCGCCGATCGCGCCGGACTGCACCACTCAGCGATGCGCCGCTACTTCAGCTCGCACCGGGAGGTCATGCTCCGCCTGGCCGGCGAGGGCTGGACCGCCTTCGCCGAAGCCGTCCGCGCCGACCTCGCCGCCCAGGGTCAGGTCGATCCCCGAGGGCTGGTGGACTCGCTCGTGGACGCGCTCGTCCGCGATCCGCTGTTCTGCGATCTGCTCGGCAACTCCCGCAACCTGGAAGAGGACGTCGACATCGCCTACGTCCGCGAGTTCCAGTACATCGGGCTCGAAGCGGTCAACCGCCTCGTCCAATCGATGACGCGGGCGCTGCCCGCCCTCAGCCCGGACGCCGCACGTGACCTGGTGGCGGCGGTGCACCACATCGCCGGGACGCGGTGGCAGGTCACCCACCCGCCCGAGCAGCTCGCCCGCCTCTACGAGGACGAGCCGGATCTCCGAGAGCTGGCCGGCGAGTTCGTCCCCTCGGTGACCCGCCTGCTCACGGCCACGTGCATCGGGCTCACGACGCCGGGAGTGTGAGGCAACCCCTCCATCAACGCGAGCAGCCCCTCCCGCAGCCCCGTGAAGTCCGCCGCCTCCGCAGCCGGCGACGCGACGCGGTACAACCCGAAGCCGTTGGCCAGCGCCGTGAGGACGGGCGCGGCCCAGGCGAGATCGGTGCGGCGGGAGGCGGTGACGAGCGTGCTGTCGGCGCGGTGGGTCGCGGCGATCGCCTCGTCGACGGCCAGCCGCAGCGCCGGGCGCCCGCCCGCCACCAAGTACCCCTCGAACTGCACCTTGTCGTACTCGGCCGCGCTGCGACGGACGAGGTCGATGTAGGCGTCGACCGCGTCGGAACGCGCCATGTCCTCCGCCTCGATGCGCGCGCTCAAGGCCTTCAGGTCGCCGATCATCCCCGCCATGACCGAGCGGAACGCCTCCACGACCAGCTCGTCGATCGACGGGAAGAAGTAGCTCGGGGCCGAGGCGACGGTACCGGCGCGCGCGGCCACGGCCCGGTGCGTCACGGCGGCGATGCCCTCGTCGCTGATCAGCTCCACCGTCGCCGCGAGGATCTCCTGCCGGCGCTGCTCGCCCTTCGCGTACCGCGCCACGGCCGCCGCCTCACCCGCCCGCGAGCCGGGCGACCACCGCCGCGAACGCGCGCGCCACCGGCTGCTGCACCGTGAAGTACGAGTAGCCCCAGCGCTCGCGGCGCTCGTGCAGCCGCTCGACGATCTCCTCCACCGTCCCGACGAGCACGATCGGCGAGGCGAGCACCGCGTCGGCCTCCGCGCCGAACGTCGCGGTGAGCGGCGCGACGGCCGCGCGCGCGTCCTCGGTCACCTCGGCGAACCGCAGCCAGGCGTGGATCTCCAGCGCGTCGAACCGCGCACCGGCGGCCTCGCGCACCCACGCGAGCTTCTCGTCGATGCGCTCCGGCAGCGCGTCCGGCGCCGTCGGCTGCGCCGCGCTCGTGGGCAGCGACGGGTTCACGCCGACGATGTCCGCATGCCGGGCGGCGAAGCTCAGCATCCGCTTTCCGCCGCCCGCCACGAAGATCGGCGGGCCGCCCGGCCGGTACGGCTTGGGCGTCCCGTCCAGCCCGGCGATCTTGTAGTGCTCGCCGTCGAAGTCGAACGGGCCGTCGCCGAACAGCCCCTTGAGCACCGCGACGTGCTCGATCATCCGGCTCACGCGGACCCCCGGCCGATCCATCGCGATGCCGGAGCTCTCATAGTCCTTGACTTGATACCCGGCGCCGATGCCGACCTCCAGGCGCCCCTCGGAGACCAGGTCGAGCGACGCCAGCTCACGGGCGAGCACCGCGGGGTGCCGGAAGTCGGCGGCGAAGACCGCGGTCGCGACGTGCAGCTCCGTCGTCGCCGCCGCGGCGACCGCCATCGCCGTGATCGGCCCATAGCCCTCGTCGAAGTGGTCGGGGGCGAAGAGCGTCGCGTAGCCGAGCGCCTCGAGCTCACGGGCCGAGTCGGCCCACGTCATCCCGTCGAACGGCTCCATCATCTCGACGCCGAACCGGAACGGGCGCGTGTTGGCCATGCGGCGGCAAAATAGGACACTTGCCCGAGATTGTCAATCCGCAACTTCCCGCCGACGCCGCCGTTGGAGCGACACGATGATCCGGCCGATGAGCCTCGCCGCCGCCGCCGCGGCACTGTTGTCCCTGACCTGGGGCGCCACCGCGCGCGCCGAGGTGGCGATGCACGTGATGGCGCGTGGGGCGGCGACGACCATGCTGACCGACGGCGATCGCTGGGCCGCGTTCGAGCCGATGCGCGGGACCACCCGGATCATCGACGCGCAGAGCGGTCGCACCGCTCAGCGTCCCGATCCGGCCGGGTGCGAGGGCGGGCTCGTGGCCGTCGGCGGTGGCGAGCTGCTGTACCGCTGCGACCTGCCGCAGTGCCCCGACGGCGCGACGCGGCTGTCGGCGGACTCCTGCTTCTACCCGACCCCCACCCCGGCCGGCCGGCCGCCGACCTCGCCCTACTCCGCGGCGACCCGGTACGTCGTCGAGGACGCGGCGACGGGCCAGGTCCGCCCGATGGCCGGGGCCGAGCGCCTGCCGGCCGGCGGCAGCGAAGTGGCCTTCACGTCGGCGGAGCACATCGGGGCGCGGTGGGTCGAGGGCGTCAGCGGCGGCTATCACTCGACGGGGATCTTCTTCGTGGACTGGCGCACGGGGCGTGTCGTGGTTCCCGACCCGCGCGGCGGCCCGTACGCCGTCGACCTCGACCAGCCGGAGGTCCTGGCCCAGCAGTGCCCCGGGCTCACCGGCGCGCAGTCCCCGATCCAGCAGCAGGAGTTCGTCGGCACGCTGTTCTTCCCGCTCCGCTTCGACGCGCCCTTCGCCCTGACCACCGATCCGCGCTCGCTCAAGCCCGTGCTCGCACGGTGCGGCAGCGGGCGGCGGGTCACCCTCCACGGCTCGTCGCCCGACCTGTATCGGCCGACCGGCACCGTCCAGGTCGCCGGCGGCGTCGCCCTCTGGGCCGTGGAGCTGCCCTCCGGGGCGTGGCGGATTTACGCGACCCGGCTCGACACCCGCCGCGCCCAGTGGCATCGCGCCGTCTCCAGCGTTCGCGGCCCGGGGCAGGGCACCCTGGCCCACACGTCCACACGCCTCTACGACTCGGTCGGCGAGAGCTACGACCGCTTCACGATCTACGCCGCCAAGCTCACAGCTCCCGCTCGTACACGTACATGATGGGCCCGTCGGCCGCGCCTTCGCGGTTGGTGAGCCCCATGCTCTCGGGCGGCGCCACCGCCCTCACGCCCCCGGCGCCGCCGCGCCCACCGGCGTCCGCTGCTCGACCTCGTCCGGGAAGTGGCAGGCCGACGACCAGCCGTCGCGGACCTCCAGCAGCTCGGGGCGCTCGGACGTGCAGCGCTCCGGGTTGCCCAGCGCCGTGCGCAGCCAGCAGCGCGTGTGGAACGGGCACCCCGCCGGCGGGTCGATCGGCGACGGTGGATCGCCGCTGAGCACGATCCGCTCGCGCGTGCGCTCGACCTCCGGCTCCGGCTCGGGCACGGCCGACAGCAGCGCCGTCGTGTACGGGTGCAGCACGCGCTCCTGCAGCGCCCGCGCCGGTGCCAGCTCGACGATCCGCCCCAAGTACATGACGGCAACCCGATCAGCGATGCTGCGCACCACCGCCAGGTCGTGCGAGATGAACAAGTACGTGAGCGAGAACCGCGCCTGCAGATCCCGCAGCAGGTTCAACACCTGCGCCTGCACGCTCACGTCGAGCGCCGACACCGGCTCGTCGCAGACGACGAACGCCGGCCGCGCGACCAGCGCCCGCGCGATCGCGATCCGCTGCCGCTGCCCGCCCGAGAACTGGTGCGGACGCCGGCCCAGATGCTGCTCGCTGAGCCCGACCAGGCCGAGCAGCTCGCGCACGCGCGTATCGATCTCGGCCCGGCCGACCCCGTGCACCCGCAGCGGCTCCCCCACGAGCTGGGCGACCGTCATCCGCGGGTCGAGGCTCGAGTAGGGATCCTGGAAGACGAGCTGCAGCTCGCGCGTCAGCGGCCGCCGCTCACGGGTGCTCAGCGTCGTCAGCTCCTGCCCCTGGTACCGGACGCTCCCGGACGTCGGCGGCACCATCTGCAGGATCGCGCGGCCGGTCGTGCTCTTGCCCGACCCCGACTCGCCGACCAGCGCGAGCGTCTCGCCCGCGCGGATCTCCAGCGAGACGTGATCGACCGCGCGCAGCGTGCGCGCCTCGCGCCCGAACGGCACGCCGCGCGAGATCGGGAAGTCGACGACGAGGTCCTCGGCGACGATCAGCGGCTCGCC
>DASYBY010000374.1:0-6489 GCA_036500525.1 Baekduia sp.
GATCTCCCCGGACGCGGTCCGCGACCGTGCCCTCACGGCACTGGACGCCCTCGGCCCCGACGAGGATCCCGGCATCGACCCCGACCGCCAGGACGAGGTGGGCGACTACCTGCTCGCCCAGCAGTCCGCGTCGGCCCGCGCCGCGACCCGTCAGAACCTCGAGGCCGACGCCGCCGCCCGTGCCTGGGCGCGCACCGTCGCCGGCGAGCTGCGCGTCGCCGGCGTCGCCTCCGAGGAGGCGCTGCCCGAGATCCCGGCCGACCCGGCCGAGGTCGGCGAGGCGTTCGACGCCCTCGACGCCCGCCGCCGCGCCCGCGCCGGCCAGGAGCGCTCCTCGCGCCTGGGCGGCGTCCTGCTGCTCGGCGCCGTGGCGATCGTCGTCGTCCTCGGCGTGCTGCTGCTCACCGGCACGATCGGCGGCTCCGACGACGACAACGGCGACGACAGCGCCGCCGTGTCGACGCCGGCGACGACCGGATCGTCGGCCACCCCGGCCGGCACCGCCACCACCGAGGCGCAGATCAACCTCCTGCCGCCGGGCGGCGCCAAGGGCGCCAACGCCAAGCGGCTCGGCGTCGCCAACGTCGTCGTCCAGGACGGCCAGCGCGCGATCGCGGTCGTGGGCCAGGACCTCCCGGCCTCCGACCACTACGTGCTGTGGCTGCGCAACGGCACCAAGGTCAAGTTCCTCGGCTTCTTCCCGCCCGTCACCGGCACGGGCGCGAGCAAGGGCAAGCTGCAGGGCCTCGTCCAGGCGCCGAGCGACCTGTCCAGCTACAAGGACATCCTCGTGTCGCGCGAGGCCGGCGACTCGCCCAAGACGCCGTCGACCATCATCCTCCAGGGCAACGTGACCGGCTAGGAGGCGTGCAGCTCGGCGAGCGCGTCCAGCGCCGCGTCGAGCTGCCGCTTGGCGGCACGGCGGACCATGAAGCCGCCGAAGCGCGAGACGCCCTGGAGCTTCTGCACCAGCCGCACCTCGACGCGCGTGGCGCCGTCGCCGTCGGGCTCCAGCGTCAGCTGCGTCTCCGCCTGGGCCAGGAGCTTGGCGAACGGTGAGCCCTCCAGCTCCTGCGTCCAGACGATCGACCGCGGCTTGTTGCGCTGCCCGAAGCGGAAGTCCGCGCGGACGACGGCGCCCTTGGGCGAGCGCAGCACCTGCGTGAACCCGCGGCCGTCGACGCTCTCCATGCGCTCCACCCGCGGCCACCAGCGCGGCTGCTGGTGCGGATCGGCGACCGTCTGCCAGACGACGGTCGGCGGCGCGTCGACGAGGCGGCTGCGCCGTGTCACGGGCACCGCGGGCTACTCCGCGTCGTAGCCGACCAGCGAGCGCACGTCGTAGCGCGCCAGGCGCTCGCGACCGCGCAGGAAGGTCAGCTCCAGGAAGAACGCGCAGCCGACGACCTGGCCCTGCAGCTGCTCGACCAGCTCGCACAGCGCGAGCGCCGTGCCGCCGGTGGCCAGCAGGTCGTCGTGCACGAGGACGCGCGCGCCCTCGGCGACCGCGTCGCTGTGCAGCTCCAGCGCGTCGGTGCCGTACTCCAACAGGTACTCGGCCCGGACCGTCTCGCGCGGCAGCTTGCCGGGCTTGCGCGCCAGCACGAACCCGGCGCCCAGCTCGCGGGCCAGCGCGGCGCCGAGCAGGAAGCCGCGCGCCTCGGCGCCAACGACCACGTCGATGTCCAGCGGGCGCGCGTAGTCGGCCAGCTGCGAGACCGCGGCGTCCAGCGCCTCGGCCGAGGCCAGGACCGGGGTGATGTCCTTGAACGTGACCCCGGGCGTGGGGAAGTCCGGGATGTCGCGGACGTAGGCCGCGAGCTCGGCGGTGTCCATGGGTCTCAGCCGACGATCTTGCGCAGGTCGCGAATCAGCAGCAGGTGCTTGAGGTGCGTCGTCACGGCGGCCAGGTTCTCCAGCGCCTCGACGGCCTCCTTGCGCCGCTCGACGTTGCGTGAGCGCAGCGCCGGGGCGAGGATCTGCTGCAGCAGCGCGGCCTCGCGGTCGGCCGACGTGCGGAACGCGCGCAGGTTGCGCCCGCCGACGCCGTAGCGCGCCAGCTCGGTGACCGCGCGGATGATCTCGCGCTCGGTCTCGTCGTAGTACTTGGTGCCGGCGCGGGACTCGCCCTTGATGACGCCGTAGTCCTCCAACTCGGCCACGAGGGCCGGCGCCGCGCGCGTGTCCTCGACGACGTCGTCGAGGCTGTAGAGCGCCCCGCCGCCGGTGACCGAGACGCTCGGGCGCCGGCGCGGCCGGTCGGCCGTGGCGGGCGACGACGGCGCGGGCACGGTCGGCTCGTCGCCGTCGACGCGGCCGGCCGCCAGCTCCTGGCGGATGACCCGCAGCGGGAGGAACTCGTCGCGCTGCATGCGCAGGATCGTCCGCAGGCGCGCGACGTCGGTCTGCGCGTAGAGCCGGTACCCGCCGGGCGTGCGCCGCGGCTCCAGGAGCTTCTGGTCCTCCAGGTACCGGATCTTGGAGATCGAGATGTCCGGGAACTCCTGCCGCAGCGCCTTGCACACCGCGCCGATGGTCATCGCCTTGCCGGGGCGTTCGTCGGCGGCGCCGGCGGTGGTGAGTGGATCCTCCACGGCGGCCATCAGCGTGAGAGGAACGTCAGCTTGTACTTGCCGACCTGCAGCTCGTCGCCGTCGGCCAGGTGGTGGCTCTCGATGCGGCGCCGGTTGACGTAGGTCCCGTTCAGCGACCCGAGGTCGTCGAGGTGGTACTCGTCGCCGCGGCGCACGACCAGCGCGTGGTCGCGCGAGACCGTGACATCGTCGAGGAAGACGTCGGAGTCGGGCCGGCGGCCGATCGTCATGCGATCGCCGTCCAGCGGGAAGCTCTCGCCGACGCGCCCGCCCCCGGCACGCACCACGAGCGCGGCACCGCCGCCCTGGGCGACGACCTCTTCGAGCTCGACGGGCACCAGCTCGCCGGTCTCGTCGATCCGGTACGTCGCGGTCGAGGACTCGGCCGCGGCCGGCTCAGCGGCCAGCGACGCCCCACAGCGCTGGCAGAAGTTCGCGCCATCGGCGTTGCTGAACCCGCATTCCGGACAGTGGAGGGCCACGGCGCTTGGGCCCCTTACCGCCTACTCGCCCGCCGGCTCGTCGCCCGAGGCGCGACCGGCGAGGATGTCGGTGAGTCGCTGGACGTCGGCGCCCGTGATGACGTCTTCGCCGCCCTCGTGGCGCTTGCGCAGCCGGTTCACCAGCTCGGCGCGAAGGATGTCGATCTTTCCGTGCAGGATGCGACGGCGGTAGGAGATGTCGACCTCTTCCTCCGTGAGCTGCTGGATGAGATCCTTGAGCTCCTGGTCTGAGAGCGAGCCGAGATCGGGGAACGTGTCCATGCGGGGTCCTTCTCCTCCTGGGGACGGGCGTGGCGAGAATAGCAGTGGAACGGCACCCGTAAAGCTCAACTTGAGGGTGCAGGCCGCGTTGCGGACAGCGCGTCGCGCGTGTAGAACGCGGCGGCGGTCAGCGAAAGCGCCAGCCCGGCGTACAGCAGCACGTGCGCCAGCGTGCTCCAGCCGACCATCGCGGCGAAGAACGCGCTCATCGTCGGCCAGACGCCCCAGCGGCCCCACCAGTTGATCTTCAGCTCGATGCCGCGGCGCAGCGCGTACTGCCCGGCGACGAGCAGGTACAGCTCGCGCGCGACGAGGATCGCCAGCGCCCAGCGGGGCAGCAGCTCGAACTTCCAGCAGATCACGACGCCCGAGACGACGAGCAGGCGATCGACCACCGGGTCCAGCAGCGCGCCGAACCGGCTGTACTGGCCGGTGACGCGCGCGGCGATGCCGTCGGCGTAGTCGCTCCAGCCGATGACCGCGAACAGCACGGCCGGCAGCGCGTCGGTGCCGTCGTCGGACGACAGCCCGGCGATCAGCAGCACGGGGATCAGCGCGAGACGCACGAACCCGATGGCGTTGGGGATCGTCCAGACGTTCCACGGCGCGTCGCCGAGCGTCTGCGGCGGCGGCGGGCCCGAGCGGTCCAGGCCGAAGAGGCGCCGGAACGTCAGGCGCGGGTTGCTCCAGGCAGACGGTGCGTCGCGGCGGGTTGGGTCGTCGGGAGACTGCGCCATCGGGATGCAGCCTACGCATGGATATGTTTCGGGGTGGACTTACCGATTCCCCGACTGGAGAGCCATGCCCTACTCCGTTCCTGCACTGCCCTACGCCTACGACGCCCTCGAGCCCACGATCGACAAGGCGACGATGGAGCTGCACCACGACAAGCACCATCAGGCCTACGTGGACAAGGCCAACGCGGCCCTCGAAGGCACCGAGTTCGCCGACAAGCCCGTCGAAGAGGTCCTCGCCAACCTCTCGTCGCTGCCCGCCGATCAGCAGACCCCGTTCCGCAACCAGGGCGGCGGCCACGCCAACCACACGCTGTTCTGGGCGAGCATGAGCCCCGACGGCGGCGGCGAGCCGACCGGTCCGCTGGCCGACGCGATCACCACGGCCTTCGGCTCCTTCGACCAGTTCAAGGAGCAGTTCGAGGCCAACGGCGCCGCGCAGTTCGGCTCCGGCTGGACCTGGCTGGTCCTCGACGGCGGCGAGCTCAAGCTCACCAAGACGTCCAACCAGGACAGCCCGATCCTCGAGGGCCAGACGCCGCTGCTGGGCAACGACGTCTGGGAGCACGCGTACTACCTCAACTACCAGAACAAGCGCCCCGCCTACCTCAAGGCCTGGTGGGCCGTGGTCAGCTGGGACAAGGTCAGCGAGCGGTACACCGCCGCGAAGGGCTAGTCCCGCCGCAGCACCGGATGCTTCAGCCGCCGCCTAGGCGCGGCTGAAGCGCCGGCCCGCGGTCGGCGAGACGGCCTCGTCGATCGCGTCGGCGTCCGCCTCGGCCTGCGCGGCCTCCAAGGCGGCGAGGCGCTCCGGCGTCATCGCCGACTCGTCCTCGTTCTCGGCCAGCCAGCGGGCCGCCTCGGCCGCCGCGTTGGCGTCGACGACGACCTGCTTGCCCGACGCGTAGTACTTGTCGATCTCGGCGAACAGCTCGTCGACGAGGTGCTCGGTCGGCACCTTCTTCAGCGGCTCGCCCTTGGAGAAGATCATCGCGGAGTCCTTGGCGCCGGTGATGCCGAAGTCCGCGTGGCGCGCCTCGCCGATGCCGTTGACCGCGCACCCGAGGATCGACACCTCGATCGGGTCGGCGTACTGCTCCAGGCGCCGCTCGACCTCCATGACGACCGAGTCCATGTCGAACTGCAGGCGGCCGCAGGTCGGGCAGGCGATCAGGACCGGGCCGCGCTCGCGCAGCTTCAAGGCCTTCAGGATCTCCCAGGCGACCTTGACCTCCTCCTCGGCGTGGAACGTCGAGAGCGAGATCCGGATCGTGTCGCCGATGCCGTCGGCCAGGAGCGTGCCGAGCCCGACGGCGCTCTTCAGCGAGCCCGACCACTTGGTGCCCGCCTCGGTGATGCCGAGGTGCAGCGGGTGGTCGATCTTCTCGCTCAGCAGCCGGTTGGACGCGATGGTGTTGGGCACCGACGTCGACTTCATCGACAGCTTGAAGTCATAGAAGTCGAGCGAGTGCATCAGCTCGACCCACTCCGTCGAGGCCGTGACCAGCGCCTCGACCGGGTTGGTGAACTCCAGGTCGCGCAGGTGCTTGGGCAGCGAGCCCGAGTTGACGCCGACGCGGATCGGCGTGCCCTTGGCCTTGGCCGCGGCGACGACCTCGGCGACCTTGTCGGGCCCGCCGATGTTGCCCGGGTTGATCCGCACGCAGTGGGCGCCGGCCTCGATGGCCTTGATCGCCAGCGTGTGGTTGAAGTGGATGTCGGCGATGATCGGGATCTTGGACTCGACGACGATCGTCTTGAGCGCCTCGACGTCCTGCTCCCGCGGCACGGCCACCCGCACGATGTCCGCGCCGGCCTCGGTCACGCGATGGATCTGGTCCATCGTCGCCTTGAGGTTCGCGGTCTCCGTCTTCGTCATCGTCTGGACGGCGACGGGCGCGCCGCCCCCGACCGGGACGTCGCCGACGTGGATCTGACGGGCGGAGGCCATGGCGCCCATTCTAGAAGCCCGTGCCACGGAGGCCGTCCGTCCGGGCGTTTTCCGCATCAACCATCTAGCCTGCAGCGCGTGGCGGCCCATGACGTGTACGGCACCGCGCGGGGTCAGGCCCGTGCGCGCATCGCCTCTCCCATCGCCGCCCGCGCCCGCGCGCGCCGCCATGCCGCGTACTTCGGGCTGACCCGGCTGCGCCCCGGGATGTCGGTGCTCGACGTCGGCTGCGGCAGCGCCGGCCTGCGCACGCTGGAGCCCGATCTGGAGATCACAGGCGTCGACCTCGCCGCCCGGCCCGACTACCCCGGGCCGTTCCTGCAGGCCGACGTGACCGAGGGACTGCCCTACGAGGACGGCCAGTTCGACCTCGTCTACTCCTCCAGCGTCATCGAGCACGTGCCGCGCGCCCGCCGCGCCGCGTTCGCCGCCGAGGTCCGCCGCGT
>DASYBY010000375.1:0-13141 GCA_036500525.1 Baekduia sp.
GCCGAAGAACTCCTCCTTGTAGGCGTCGGTCCCGGGCTTGATGTTCGTCAGGACCGTGGCCTCGAAGAAGTTGCCCTTCCGGCCGCCGCCCGCCACGAGCGTCGCACCCTGCGCGGTCGCGCGCTTGACCTGGTCGTCGAGGCGATCGGTCGCCCCCGCGGAGGAGAGCGGCCCCAGGACCGTGTCGGCCGAGCTGGGATCGCCCGGCTCCACCTTGGTCAGCGCCGCGGTGAACTTCTCCAGGAACGGCTCGTAGAGCTCGTCGACCACGATGAAGCGCTTGGCCGCGTTGCAGGCCTGCCCGCCGTTCTCCAGGCGCCCGCCGACGGCCGACTCCACGAGGGCGTCGAGGTCGTCGGTGGCCAGCACGAGGAACGGGTCGGAGCCGCCCAGCTCGAGCACGACCTTCTTGAGGTTGCGACCGGCGATCTCGGCCACCGCGGCGCCCGCGCGGCCGGAGCCCGTCAGCGACACGGCCTGCACGCGCGGGTCGGCGATGGTCGTGGCGATCTGGTCGTTGGTCGCGTAGATGTTGATGTAGGCGTCGTGCGGCAACCCGGCGTCGTGGTAGATCTGCTCGATCGCTTCGGCCGACTCCGGGCACTGCGGCGCGTGCTTGAGGAGGATCGTGTTGCCGATCACCAGGTTCGGGCCGGCGAAGCGGGCCACCTGGTAGTACGGGTAGTTCCACGGCATGATGCCCAGCAGGACGCCCAGCGAGCTGCGGCGGATGAAGGCCGAGCCCTCGCCGTCCAGCAGGTCGATCGGCTCGTCGGCCAGCAGCGCGGTCGCGCGCTCGGCGTAGTACTCGTAGATCGCGGCGCTGAAGTCGACTTCGCCGAGGGCCTGCTCGATCGGCTTGCCCATCTCGCGCGAGATGATCTCGGCCAGCTGCTGGCGACGCTCGGTGTGGAGCTCGGCGACGCGGCGGATCAGGGCCGCGCGGTCCTCGACCGACGTGCCCTTGCTCCAGCCCTCGTGCGCCGCGTGGGCGCGGCCAATCGCCGCATCCAGCTCCGCGTCGGTGATCGTCGGATACTCCTTGATCGTCTCGCCCGTCGCCGGGTCGACCACTGCGTAATCAGCCATCTGCGCTCTCCTTTGGTGCTTGGTCGCTCCACGGTAGCCGCGGCGCGGCACACGCGCCCTCATCGGTCCGTCCAACGCGCCGCGCGGGGCCGCTCCGATGCGCAGTAGAGCCCCGGCGTGAACGCCCGCGGACACCACCCGCGCCGGGTGATCCCCGATCACCCAGGGTGCCCCCATCGTCGTGCGCACCATGGCCGACGACTTCCAGGGCAAGATCGAGCTCGACATCCGGGACTCGACCCCGGACTGGACCCCGTACCTGGCGGGGAAGGCGCCCGAGGGCGCGCCGAACGTGCTGATCGTCCTCTACGACGACACCGGCCTGGCCGCGTGGTCGCCGTTCGGCGGCCGGATCGCGATGCCGACCATGGACCGCCTCGCGGCCGACGGCCTCACGTACTCGCAGTGGCACACCACCGCGCTGTGCGGGCCGACGCGCTCGTGCTTCCTCACGGGTCGCAACCACCATCAGAACTCGTTCGCGACGATCGCCGAGACGGCCACCGGCTTCCCCGGCAACAACACGCACATCCCGATGGAGAACGCCTTCCAGGCCGAGGTACTGCGCGAGAACGGCTGGGCGACCTACTGGGTCGGCAAGAACCACAACGTGCCCGTCGACGAGTTCGACATGGGGTCCTCGAAGCGCAACTGGCCGCTCGGCCGCGGCTTCGACCGCTTCTACGGCTTCATCGGCGGCGAGACCAACCAGTGGTATCCGAGCCTCGTCTCCGACAACCACTACATCGACCAGCCCTACCTCCCCGAGGAGGGCTACCACCTCTCCAAGGACCTGGCCGACCAGGCGCTGGAGATGATCCGCACGGGCAAGGCCAGCCAGCCCGACAAGCCCTGGTACATGTTCTTCTGCCCGGGCGCCAACCACGCGCCCCACCACGCCCCGCAGGAGTACATCGACAAGTACAAGGGGAAGTTCGACGACGGCTACGAGGCCTACCGCGAGTGGGTCCTGCCGCGGATGATCGAGCGCGGGATCCTGCCCGAGGGCACCGAGCTGACGCCGATGAACCCGATGTCGCCCGAGACCGCGGCGCCGGGCGACATGGTGCGGCCGTGGGACTCGCTGTCGGACGACGAGCGGGCGCTGTTCTGCCGGATGGCCGAGGTCTACGCGGGCTTCAGCGAGTACACCGACGCCCAGGTCGGCCGCATCGTCGACTACCTCGAGGACACCGGCCAGCTCGACAACACGCTGGTGCTCTACTGCGCCGACAACGGCGCCTCGGGCGAGGGCAGCCCGAACGGCTCGGTCAACGAGAACAAGTTCTTCAACGCCTGGCCGGACGAGATCGAGGAGAACCTGCCGCTCATCGACCGGCTCGGCTCGCCCGACACCTACAACCACTACCCCACCGGCTGGGCGATGGGCTTCTCGACGCCGTTCCGGATGTTCAAGCGCTACAGCTACCAGGGCGGCATCTGCGATCCGCTGGTGATCCACTGGCCCAAGGGCATCAAGGCCCGCGGCGAGGTCCGCAGCCAGTACCACCACTGCACCGACATCGTGCCGACGATCTACGAGTGCTGCGGGATCGCGCCGCCGGCCAAGGTGCTGGGCTTCGAGCAGACCGAGCTGCCCGGCGTGTCCATGCGCTACAGCTTCGACGCGGCCGACGCCCCGACGACCAAGGACACGCAGTACTTCGAGATGCTCGGCACGCGCGCCATCTGGCACCAGGGCTGGAAGGCGGTGACCGAGCACGCCCCGATGCCGTCCGACAAGGGCCACTTCGACCAGGACCGCTGGCAGCTCTTCCACACCGACGAGGACCGCGCAGAGGTGCTCGACCTGTCCGAGCAGCAGCCCGACAGGGTCAAGGAGCTCGTGGCGCTCTGGTTCGAGGAGGCCGAGAAGTACGACGTGCTGCCGCTCTGCGACATCGGGCTGCTGGACTTCATCAGCTACGAGTTCCACCCGCCGGCCGCCCCGGGCGGGTTGTACACGTACTTCCCCGGGACCGCGGAGGTCCCCGAGCGCGCCGGCGCCGCCAACTTCCACGGCGTGTCCTACAAGATCCTCGCCAGCGTGGAGATCGCCGACCGCAGCGCCGAGGGCGTGATCATCGCCCAGGGCTCGCGCTTCGGCGGCCATGCGCTGTTCGTCAAGGACCGCCGGCTGCACTACGTCTACAACTTCATCGGGCTCAAGCCGGAGCAGCACTTCGCCTCCGAGCCCCTGGAGCCGGGCGCGCACGTGCTCGGCGTCGAGTTCGTCAAGGAGCGCAAGGGCGAGCGAGGGGAGTCGCACGGCACGCTGCGGCTCCACGTCGACGACGCGGTGGTCGCCGAAGGCCCGCTCCGCACCCAGACCGGCCACTTCTCGCTCTGCGGCGAGGGCCTGTCGGTCGGCCGTGACACCGGCGACGCCGTCAGCGAGCAGTACACGCCCTTCTTCCCGTTCGAGGGCGCGACGATCGCCAAGGTCGAGGTCAGCATCGGCGACGACGCCTACGTCGACCTCGAGCAGCAGCTGATGGCCGCGCTCGCGCGGGACTAACCGGGCAGCGCCGCGACCGCCTCGCGGTGCGGCTCGCGCGGCGGCAGCCAGGAGGGCGTCGCGGGCTGGACGTGCAGCCCGGCGGCGCGCGTGACCGCCATGGCGTCCTCGCGCAAGGCGAGGATCGAGGGGCGGTCGTCGTCGGCGCGCGTGACCAGCGACCAGCACCACAGCGGCACCGGATCGCTGACGGCGCGGTGGCGCAGGCCCGCGGGCACCGGGACCGGGTGGCGCTTGGGCGACTCGATCACCGGCGCGCCGAGGCGGCGGCAGCGGTCGTAGAAGCCGGGGCCGGTGATGCCGCCGTCGTCGACGTGCACGATGCGCGCGCCGGTGCCCTCCGCGAAGTCGACGGCGTACTGGTTCCACGCGTCCCACGAGGTGAGGTCGGCGTCCACCAGCACCCGCACCTTGGCGGACTTCACCGGGCCGGCGGCGGTCGTCGCGGGCGCGACGGCGCGCAGCGGCTCGGGCCAGAGCAGCCGCAGGTCCAGGCGCTCGTCGGCCGCCGGCACCCAGGCGATCGCGGCGTCGAGACCGCCGTCGGCGACGCGCGCGGCCTGGACGTGGCTGGGCATCACCCACTCGTCGATCCGCACGTCGGACTGGATCGACGCCACCAGCTGGTCGGGCAGCCAGCTCACGTACCCGAGGCGCAGCGGGCCGCTCGTCCCCGCGATGCGGCGCTGCGCCGCAGCGGCCAGCGCGAGGATCTCGCGGGCGTCGGGCAGCAGCTGGCGGCCGGCGGCGGTCAGCGCGACGTGCCGGCGGTCGCGCTCCAGCAGCACGGCGCCGACGGAGCGCTCCAGCACCTTGATCTGCTGCGAGAGCGACGGCGCGGCGATCTGCAGGCGCGCGGCGGCGCGGCCGAAGTGCAGCTCCTCGGCGACGGCGACGAAGTAGCGCAGCTGGCGCAGTTCCATGCCTGAGGACGATACGCCCGTGTGAGGCGATCTCTAACAGCGTGACCTCGTTGGTCGTGGAGAAGGGACGCGGGGTGCGCCACCATCGAGGCCATGTCCTGCCAGACCGCCGACGCGCCGATGACCAGCCCGGCGCCGGCGCCCGCCCTGCGCCTGCTGGTCGTCGGCGGCACGTGCCTCACCGGCTTCGCGATCGCCCGCGAGGCGCTGGCCCGCGGCCACCACGTCACGGTCCTCGGCCTCGGGACCGACCACGCCGAGGCGCTGGAGGACGCCGACGTCGTTGCCGGGGACCCGTTCGCACCGCCGCCCGAGGACGTCGTGTCCGGCCACGACGCCATCGTCTCCGCCGTCTCCGGCCAGTGCGACGGCGACCCGCGCATGATCTTCGTCCTCGCCTCGTGGCTGCTCCAGGCCGCCGAGGCCGCCGGGGTCCCGCGCCTGCTCTGGGCGGGCGCCGCCGACGGGCCGGACGACGAGATGCTCGCCCAGGCCCAGGCGCTGGAGGTCCTGCGCTCCACGCAGACGCCGGTGCGCTGGTCGTCCTTCACCCCCACCCCTGACCTCGTCGCCGACGCCCGCGCGGCGGTCGACGAGCTGGAGCAGAACAGGACGGCAGCATGATGGCCACGCTCCCCACTCCGACCCTCACGCTCGTCTACCGCCTGCAGGCCGAGCTGGCCGCGCCGCTCGACCTCGGCGAGACCCCCAACGGGCACCGGCGCGTCATCGCGTTCACCGGCGGGCGCTTCACCGGACCCGAGCTGTCGGGCCAACTGATCCCCGGCGGCGCCGACTGGCAGATCCTGCGCCCTGACGGGGCCGCGGTCGCCGACATCCGCTACACGCTGCGCACGACGTCGGGCGCGCTGCTGCTGGTCACCTCGACCGGCGTGCGCCACGGGCCGCCCGAGGTGCTCGCCCGTCTGGCCCGGGGCGACGAGGTCGACCCCGACACCTATACCTTCCGCACGCAGTGCAGCATCGAGACGGCCGACCCCACGCTGGCCTGGCTCAACGACGGCGTGTTCGTCGCGGTCGGCGCCCGCCAGCCGTCGGGCGTCGCCTACGACGTCTACCTCGTCGCCTGACCTTCTCCCACGCCAAGGACACCATGGACTACATCATCGACTTCACCACCACCGTCCCCGAGGGCACCCCGCCCGCCGAGGCCGAGCAGCGCATGAAGGAGGAGGGCGCCCGCGTCGCCGAGCTGTACGCGCAGGGCCACGCGCTGCGCGTCTGGCTGCCGGTCCCCGACGAGGGCCCGTGGCGCGCCGTCGCCCTCTACAGCGCCGCCGACGACGCCGAGCTGCAGACGATCCTCGAGTCGCTGCCGCTCTACCCCTGGATGGAGCTGTCGATCCGCGCGCTGGCCCCGCACCCCAACGACCCGAGCCGCTCCGGCACATGACCGAGTGCGACAACAAGGTCGCGATCATCACGGGCGCCTCGCAGGGCATCGGCGCGGCGCTCGTGACGGCCTACCGCGTGCGGGGGCACGCGGTGGTCGCGACCTCGCGGTCGATCGGCCCCGCGAGCGACCCGGAGATCGTGACCGTCGCCGGTGACATCGCCGACCCGGAGACCGCGGCGCGCGTCGTCGCCGAGGCGCTGCACCGGTTCGGCCGGATCGACACGCTCGTCAACAACGCCGGCGTGTTCGTCTCCAAGCCCTTCACCGATTACACGCGCGAGGACTATGACAACGTCACCGGGGTCAACCTCGCCGGCTTCTTCCACATGACCCAGCGCGTGATCGGGCACATGCGCGAGCGCGGGCAGGGCCACGTCGTCAACCTGACCACGACGCTGGTCGAGCACGCCAACGCCGCGGTCCCCGCCGCGCTGGCCGCGCTGACCAAGGGCGGCGTCGCGGCGGCGACCAAGTCGTTGGCCATCGAGTACGCCGCGGCCGGCATCCGCGTCAACGCCGTCTCGCCCGGCGTCATCAAGACGCCGATGCACGACGACGGCGACTACGACGGCCTGGCCGAGCTGCACCCGCTGCGCCGCATGGGCGAGATCGACGACATCGTCCGCGGGGTCCTCTACCTCGAAGGCTCCCCGTTCGTCACGGGCGAGTTCCTGCACGTCGACGGCGGGCAGAGCGCGGGGCACTGAGGGCGTTCAGCCCGCCGGCCGCACGCGCGCCTCGATGTCGCGCCCGCCGAGCGGCGCGTGGCAGTGCGAGCAGGCGAGGTAGGGATCGGCGGGCTCGCCGCAGGCGCGGTGGATCAGCGCCAGCGGGGGCGCGTCGCTCTCGGCCGCGGGCAGGTGCTCGTCGGCCCAGCGCATCAGCGCGACGATCGCCGGATAGAGCGCGAGCGCCCGGTCGGTCAGCCGGTACTCGTACCAGTCGGGGTCGGTGCGGTAGCGGACGCGGTCGAACATCCCGTCGGCGACCAGCCGCTTGAGGCGGTCGGCGAGGACGTTGCGGGCGATGCCGAGGTCGCGCTGCATCTGGCCGAAGCGCCGCACGCCGTGGAACGCCTCGCGCAGGATGAGGAAGGTCCAGCGGTCGCTGATGACGTCGACGGCGCGCTCGACCGCGTCGCGCGGAGGCCGTGCGGGGGTGTGGTTTCCCTTGGGCAACTGGTTCGTCCCTCCCGGGTGGATCGCTCACGCAACTGGTTTTGCTGCGCAACCATACAAGTCGACCCCGCCGCCGACCAAGGAGCGCCTCCCCGATGGACACCCTCGCCTCGCCCCCGACCACGCACCAGGTGGAGCTGTCCGCCGGGACGATCGCCTACGAGGACACCGGCGGCGCCGGCCCGGTGGTCGTCCTGCTGCCCGGCCTGCTCATGGACGCGACGCTGTGGACGGACGTGATCGCCGACCTGGCGCCGGCCCACCGGTGCATCGCGCCGACGCTGCCGATGGGCGCGCATCGCAGCGGCATGCACGCCGACGCCGACCTCTCGCCGCGCGGCCTCGCCCGCCTGGTCTCGGAGCTCCTCGACTGCCTCGACCTCACCGACGTCACGCTCGTCGGCAACGACACGGGCGGTGCGATCGTGCAGCTGGTCGCGGTCGACGGAGACGCGCGCGTCAGCCGGATCGTCCTCGTCTCCTGCGACGCCTTCGACAACTTCCCGCCCGGCCTGACCGGCAAGACCATCGTGTTGGCCGGCCGGCTCTCCCCCGCGCTCTTCGGCCTGTTCCTGCAGCAGATGCGGCTGAGGCCGGTGCGGCGGCTGCCGATCGCCTTCGGCTGGCTGACCAAGCGCGGCGACGCGGCGACCGCGCGGTGGCTCAGGCCGCTGCTGTCCCAGCCCGAGATCCGCCGCGACACCGTGCGCGTGCTGCGCGCGATGGGCGCCGACCGGGGGCTGTTGGTCGACGTCGCGACGCAGCTGCCGGCCTTCGACCGCCCGGCGCTCGTCGTGTGGGCGAGCAAGGATCGCGTGATGCCGCCCGCGCACGGCCGGCGCCTCGCGGAGCTGCTTCCCCAGGGCCGGCTCGTCGAGATCGCCGACTCCTACACCTTGATCGCGCTCGACCAGCCGGCGCGCCTAGCGCGCGCGATCGCGGAGTTCACGCCGGCGTCGCCCTGAGCTGCTTGGAGAAGAACTCCAGCGCCTTGCGCGTCTTGGTGGCCTGGGCGTCGCCGGGCTTGATGTCGCGCTCGGCCAGGAAGGCGCGGCCCTCGGCGGCGACCTGGAAGGCCTCCGACGGCGGGCACTTGGTCGACAGCTCGAGGATCCGCGCGCCGTCGGGGTAGAGCCACAGCTCGACCACCATCTTGCGCGCGAAGCCCGGCGGCGCCGCCTTGATCTTGATGACGAAGATCGGGCCGAGCAGGTTGAGGTCGTCGAGCCCGACCCCCGCGGGCGCGTGCTCGGCGAAGAACGCCCGCTGCTCCTTGGAGAACAGCTTGCGCAGCGGCGCCGCGCCGTCGGCGACGTCCTGCACCGGCGTCTTCGGCACGCCCTTCAGCGACGCGCTGCAGACGTAGCCGCTGGGCATCGCGTCGACCTCGACCATGCAGTGCGGCGACTCGCGCACCTCGCGCGCCAGCGTCGCCGGCACGACCGGGCGCAGCTTGACGACCGAGTCGTCGCCCTTCTGCGCGACCCGCCGCGCCCGGACGACCACGCCCGCCCGCTCCAGCGCGAGCTCCGGCGTGTCGAAGAAGTGCACGAGCCGGACCTGGGCGCCGAGCGGATCGAGCCCGAGCGCCTGCAGCGCCGATCGCTGCGCGGACTCCGGGATCGTCAGCTTCAGCTCGACGCTGTCGGCGCCCTTCATCAGCGAGAGCATCTCGACCAGCGCCTCGTCGGTGATCCGGGCTTGCACGGCGGCGGGCATGGTCGGCAGGGTGCGCCCGCGCGGGGTGAGCGCTCATCACCCGCGCCGGGTGACGGGCGCGGGATCAGGCGGGACGGTTGGCCTGCTGCACCGCCCAGCCGTTGCCGTCGGGGTCGCTGAAGAAGACGAACCGGCCCCAGGGGAAGTCCTGGATCTCGGTGACGTCGACGCCGCGGGAGGCCAGGTCCTCGCGCGCGACCGCGATGTCGTCGACGACGACCTGCAGCCCCTGCAGCGAGCCCGGCGCCATCGGCGTCAGGCCCTTGCCGATGGAGATCGAGCAGGCCGAGCCGGGCGGCGTGAGCTGAATGAAGCGGATCTCGTCGCTGACGGTGTGGTCGTGATCGGCGGTGAAGCCCGCCTGGTCGGCGTAGAAGGCCTTGGCGCGATCGACGTCGGAGACCGGAACCGGGATCAGCTCCAACTTCATGGTGCTCATGGTGTGCCTTTCGTGGGCCGTGACCCGTAGACTCTTATCTGACACGTATCTTAGCGACTAAGAGATCTCATGGCTACCCGACCGACGAAGCAGGCGAAGATCGACGACCTCGTCGACGAGTTCCGCATCAGCGGCAACCAGGACCGCGCCTTCGACAACCTCGCTGCGCAGCGGCTGGGCGTCAACCTGACCGACCTGCACTGCCTGAACATCATCGAGGAGCGCGGCGGCGTGACCGCCGGCGAGCTGGCGGTGCAGGCCGGGCTGACGACCGGGGCGATCACGGGCGTGATCGACCGGCTGGAGCGTGTCGGCTACGCGGAGCGCACGCGCGACGGGGGCGATCGCCGCAAGGTGACGGTCGGTGTGACGGAGGCGTTCTACGCCGCGGCGGGCGAGATCTGGGGGCCGGTGAAGGCGGACTGGGACCGGCTGCTGACGGGTCGGTTCACGGCCACGCAGCTCGACACGGTGATCGAGGTGCTGCGGACGACGAACGAGATCGCGCGGCGGCACATGGAGCGGGTGCGGGGGGATGTTGCGTAGTGCTAGTCCTTGACACCGACCGGACCCCCACCGGTAAGATCTCTTCAGCACCCATAACAAATCGCCCCCGCGCCGCGATAACGGCCGGGGGCATGGCCCAAGGAGCAGGAACTCCATGAGCACCCCCCAGCCTAACGACCCCTGCTGGCTCCCCGTCGACCCCTCCGCGGCCGACATCGTCCGCACCGAGACCCTCGTGGTCCTGGAGGCCAACCACCACCTGTTCGAGGACGTCGGCGACTTCAGCCCTCCCGCGCAGCTCGCGCTGTCGGCCGTCTACCGCGACGCCTTCGCCGTCCTCGACGCCGTCGGCTGGACCCCGCCCGACGACCCCACCACCGTCGACGTGCCGATCACCGACGGCCACGCCGACCAACTCCAACGCCGCCGCTACGACCTCGGCCGCACCACCCTCGACCGCCTCGACACGCTCGAGCACACCACCAACCCCCTCGAGCGCGCGTCCATCCAGACCACCATCGACACCGAGCGGACGGCCGCGGAGACCCTCGACGCGCTCCTCGTGGCCTACCAGCGGGCGCGAGCGGCGTAACGCGGCGTCCGGGGGGGGCGGTCGGCAACACGGCCCGACCGCCCCGCTAGGGTTCGCCGCACGCCGATGGAGCCCATCACCCCCACGCCCGCGCAGGAGCGCGAGCTCGATCGCGTCGGGGCGTTCAGCGACGGCGTGTTCGCCATCGCGATCACGCTGTTGGTGCTGAACATCGACGTCCCGCACGTCCCGGGCACCGACCTCGGCGCGGCGATCTCGGACCTCTCCGGCGACTTCGTCGCCTACGGCATCGGCTTCGCCGTCATCGGGCTGTTCTGGTACGAGCACCACGCGCTCTTCTCATCGCTAGGCCGGACGACCGGGCGCCTCGTGCTCGTCAACACGATGTTGTTGGCGTCGATCGGCCTGATGCCGTTCACGACGGCCGTGCTCGGTCGCTACGACGAGCCGCTCGCCGTCGCGCTCTACGCCGTCAACGTCGCGCTCACCACGATCTTCGCCGGCCTCATCCGGGTCGTCGCCATCACCGAGCATCTCGCCCTCGAACCGCCGACCGAGCCGCAGCGGGCCCGCCAGCGCGCCGCCATCGTCGGCGCCGCGGCCCGCGCCCTCGTCTTCCTGCTCTCGATCCCCATCGCCTACTTCGTCTCCGAGTCGCTGGCGAAGTGGTTCTGGCTGCTGCTCCTCCTGCTGCGCACCGACCGGCGGCGCGATCCACCGGCCTGAAAGATCGGCCGCGCCGCGGACACTGGGGAGAGCGTGAGACCCCACGACGCCGACCCCGCCCCGCGGCAGCGCTTCGAAGCGATCTTCACGGCGTGCTACGGCCGCGTGCTCGCGTACGCGATCCGACGCAGCGACGATCGCGCGACCGCCGAGGAGGCGACGGCCGAGACGTTCGTGATCGCCTGGCGACGCCTCGATGCCGTCCCGGACGACCCCCTGCCGTGGCTCCTGCAGACCGCGCGCCGCGTGCTGGCCAACCAGCGCCGCGCGGCCCGGCGGCGCGCGCCCCACGGCGCGGCGGTCCCGCTCTCCGCGGTGGCGGACCGCGACCCGGCGCCGAGCATCCCCGACCGCCTCGCCGAGCGCGATGCGTTCGCGCAGAGCTTCTCCGCGCTGCGCCCGGCCGACCGCGAGGTCCTCACGCTCGTCGCCTTGGACGGCCTACGTCCGAAGGAGGCCGCGCAGGTGCTGGGCTGCACCGCCGCCGTGTTCTCGTTGCGGTTGCACCGCGCGCGGCGCCGGCTGATGAGAGAGCTGGCCGAGCGCGGACATTCACCCAGCAGACCGTCAATGGCCGAGGGAGCGCAAGCACGATGACCAACGACATGCTGAACGAGCGGCTGCGGGCGCTGGATCCCGTGGATCGCGTCGTGGTGGGCGAGAAGGCGCAGGTGCTGATGCGCGAGATCCTGGAGGGCGAGGGTCCGCGGCGTGCGCGGCCGGTGCGCCGCCGCGCCCGTCTCGCCTCCTCGGCCGCGGCGCTCGCAACCGCCCTCGTGGTCGGCGGGATCGCGACGACCCCCGGCCAGGCGGTGACCAACTGGGTCGGCCAGCGGATCGGCGTCAGCTCGCCCGCGGGTGAGACGCCGGCGATGCAGCGTTTGCGCGACTTCGCCCACCAGGGCGCGTCGCCGGCCGGCGGGCAGCCGGCCACGGTGCTCGCGCGCGGGGACCTCCCCTACGGACGCCACTACGAGCTCGTGGCCTACCGGCCGAAGCCGACCGCCACCGCGCCGCCGGTCTGCTTCGAGCTCGACTTCCCCGAAGTGCGCAGCCTCGGCACCGCGGGCTGCGAGGTGCCCGCGACCAGCACCGCGCTCGTCGTGCAGACGGTCGGCGAGAACGCAAGCGCGACGCAGTCGTTCTCCTACGCGACGGGCCTGGTTGGAGACGACGTCGCCACGGTCGACGTCACCGCCCACGGCCACCCCGCCGACGTCCACCTCGTCCGCCTCCCCGCCGACGTCCTCAAGGCGTACGGGATCGATCGCCCGCTGAAGTTCTTCCTGGCGACCTTCGCCACCGGCGCCGACGGTCCGATCACCGCGACGGCCCGGAGCGCCAGCGGGGCGCCGCTCGCCGCGCACGCCTTCGCGCGGAGCGGCTAGAGGCCCGCAGGGACGCGGCGGGGGTCGGCGACGCCGCTGTCGATGGCCGCTTGGCGGACGGCTTGGGCGACGGTCTCGTGAACGGAGCGGTCGAGGACCTCGGGGACCAGCTCGGCCTCCAACGTCAGCCCGGCCAGCGCCCAGGCCGCGGCGCGCTTCATCTCCAGGTTGATCTCGCTGGCACCGGCGAGCAGGGCGCCGCGGAAGATGCCGGGGTAGCCGAGCACGTTGTTGACGCTGGTGCCGTCGGCGGCGAAGGCGGCGCCGGCGGCCAGCGCGGCCTCGGGCTCGATCTCGGGGACCGGGTTGGTCAGGGCCAAAATGACCTGGCCGGGGCGGACCATCTCGGGCGTGATCAACCCCGGGCGGCCGCTGGTGGCGACCACCACGTCGGCCTCGGCCATGACGGTGGCCAGGTCGGCGATCTCGATCCCGCGCGCCCGGGCCTGGTCCTGCGCCTGCGGGCTCGGGTCGGTCGCGATCAACCGCCGCACCCCCGCGTCATGGATCAACGACGCCACGCCGTACCCCGCCGCGCCGAGCCCGATCTGGCCCACCACCGCGTTGTCCAACCGCATGCCCACGTGGCGACACGCGGCGATCGCCGCGCTGAACGTCACCACCGCGGTGCCGTGGACGTCGTCGTGCATCACCGGCTGCGGCAACGCCTCGATCAACCGCCGC
>DASYBY010000376.1:0-7088 GCA_036500525.1 Baekduia sp.
GCGAAGATGGCGTATCCGGAGCGGCCGGTGATCAGCGTCGTCGGCGACGGCGCGATGCAGATGTTGGGGATGAACGCGCTGATCGACCTGGCGCACTACGCCGAGGCCGAGGCCTGGGCCGACCAGCGGGCGGTCATCTGCGTGCTCGACAACCGCGACCTCAACCAGGTCACCTGGGAGCAGCGCGTGCTCTCCGGCGATCCCAAGCTCGACGCGTCGCAGGTGCTGCCCGAGGTCGACTACGCCGGCTACGCGCGGCTGCTCGGGCTGCACGGCGAGAAGGTCGAGACGCCGGAGGAGGTCGGCCCGGCCTGGGACCGTGCGCTGGCCGCCGGCCGCCCGGCGCTCATCTCGGTGGTCTGCGATCCGGAGGTCCCGCCGCTGCCGCCGCACATCACCTTCGAGCAGGCCAAGGCCATCACCCACGCCATCGCCGCCGGCGATCCGGCGGCGCCGCGGTTCATGAAGCAGTCGCTGCGGGCGAAGCTCAGCGAGTTGTTGACGCGGTAGCGTCGTCCCACAGCGCCGCGGTCTGGCGCTCGGCAAGGGCGTCGTGCGTGCGCTGGAAGTTGCGCCCGCCGCGGGCGAAGGTGGCGGCGACCGCGGCGGGGACGGCGTCGTCGCCGAAGGGCCGGTCGAGCCACTCGGCCGGCCGGACGTGGTGGAGCCCGGCCGCGCCGGCCGCGGGCGAGGCGTCGTAGCGCCACGGCCCGCCGGTCAGCCGGCCGAGGCGGTAGAGCCCGTCGCCGTCGCGCGTCCAGACGAACGCGCCGGCGGGGACGTGGGCGAAGCGCTCCAGGCGGCGGGCGGCTCGCTCGTCCGGCGTGGCGGCGAGCGCGTCGTCGAGCGTCGCCGGGGCCGGGCTCAGCGCGCCGGGGAGGCCGACGACGCCGTGGCGGAGCGCGTGGGCGACGGCGCCCGTGCCGTCGGCGTGGCGCATGGGCGCGCGGTAGATCATGGGCTCGGCAGCGGCTCGGTCAGCGTCCGCTCGACCTGCGGCCCGACGAGCGCGACGACCTGCTCGGCGGCCAGCGACGCGAGCGGCTCGAACTTCAGGACGTGGCGCGCGATGCCGAGCCCGATCAGCTGGGAGGCGACGAGGCTGGCGCGCAGGTCGGGCTGGTCGGTGTCGAGCCCGGCGACCAGCGGTCCGAGGATCTGCGTCTCCAGGAACGTGCGCAGCTGGCGCTCGGCCGTCTCCTGGCTCATCGCGGCGCGCAGCAGGGCGACGATCGGGTTGCGCCCGTCCTCGGCGTCCCAGGTGGCGAGGAAGAGGGCGACCAGGCGCGGGCCGGCCCCCGCGGCGCCGGCGGCGACGACCGCGGGCAGCTCGAGCGCCGGGTCGAACGGCCACTGCACGCACGCGGCGAACAGCTTCTCCTTGGACCCGAAGAAGTAGAGGACGAGCGACGGGTCGACGCCGGCCTCCTCGGCGACGGCGCGGATGGTCGTGGCGTCGTAGCCCTGGGCGCCGAACCTCCGCCGGGCGGCCGCGGTGATCGCGTCCTTGGAGCCGCTGTCGCCGGGGCGGCGCCCGGTCTTGCGCGGCTCGGTCCGGTTGGTCGCCATGGACAGGGAAGATATCAACGTTGTAGAGTTCAACGTCGTTGAGTTCTTTTCTCACCGCCCGCGAACCGAGGCTCCCCATGCCGTCACCCATCCCGCACCGCATCCATCTCAAGCGCCTGTTGCCCGCGATCGTGGCGGGGCTCGTCAGCAGCTTCGCCTTCGTCGCGTTCTTCACGTCGGCGCTGCACGACCCGCAGCCCAACGGGCTCGCGGTCGCCGTCGTCGCGTCACCGGAGGCGGCGCAGCAGATCCAGCGGGAGCTCGACCAGGCGCTGCCCGGCGGGTTCGCCGTGACGCGCTACGCCGACGCGGGCGCGGCCCGCGACGCGCTCGACGGTCAGGACGCCGACGGCGTGTTCGTCCCGGGCGCGGCGCCGCGGCTGCTGCTCGCCGACGGGGCGGGGGCCAACGCGACCACGGCGCTGCGAACCGCGTTCGGGGCCGCGGCCGCCGCGCAGGGGCAGCACCTCGCGGTGGAGGAGGCGGCGCGACTCCCCCAACATGACTCCCGCGGGCTGTCGGCGTTCTTCCTGGTCGCCGGCACCTCGGTGGGGAGCCTCGTCTTCGCCGCGGCGCTGTTCTTCCTCGGCGGCCACGGCGCGCCCGTGCCGCGCCGGTTGCGCCTCGCCCTGATCGGGGGGTTCGCGCTGGCCGCGGGGCTCGTCGTCGCGATCGACACCGACTGGGTCGTCGACGGTTTGGGCGGCGCGTTCTGGGGCGTGGTCGGCGTCGGCGCGCTGCTGGCCGCGGCGGTCGCGCTGATCACGACCGCGGTCGTCCGCTGGCTCGGGCTGCCGGGGATCGGCCTCTGCGTGCTGGCGCTGATGCTCTTCAGCCTGCCCGCCTCCGGGGGCGCGGTCGGACCGGAGTTCGTCCCCGACTTCTACCGCGGGATCGCACCGATCCTGCCCAGCCACGCCGCCCTCCTCGCGCTCCGCGGAACCGTCTACTTCGACGGCGGCGGCACCACCACACCGATCCTCGTCCTCCTCGCCTGGATCGGCGGCGCGACCCTCGCGATCCTCACCGCCGACCTCCTCCGCCGCGACCCGCCGCGGCTGCCGGTGCTGGGGGCGCTGCCGGCGGCGTGAACCGTCACTCGCGCTCCACGCCCACGCCTCGGTCGAACGACAGATGCCCGCCGAGGAACGCCGCGAAGCTGAGCGCTGCGGCCCCGCCGAGGCCGAGGACGACGCCGCGCCCGTGCGCTCCGCGGCGGCGTGCTGCGAAGGACGCCACGTAGAGCGACAGCGCGCCCGCGTTGGCGGCGGCGTGGACGAGGCCGGCGCGGCGGACGGCACCGTCGGTCTGCTCGACGTCGGACCAGTCGCTGGCGCCGGTCAGCGCGGTCGGTCCGTAGGCCGCGATCCCGAGCGCGATGAGGCGCCGGCTGGCGGCGTCGCCATTGTCGCGGGGGCCGATGAGGTCGAGCACGGTCGCGCTGACGAACGAGCCGATGACGAGGTCGGTGAGCAGCGGGTGGACCGCGTGACCGAGCCAGGTGCCGCTGAGCGCCTCCTTCAGCGCGCGGGGCGAGGTCAGCCGGCGCACGTTCTCGCCGACCACGCCGGCGGGCGCGTCGAGCGCCTCGGCTCCCTCGATCTCGTCGATCACCGGGGCGAACACGCCGTGCGAGGAGTCCATGCGTGTCGGGCTACCCAGGCGCCCGTCCGGCGCACACGCCGGATGCTCCCCGCGGCCTCCGGGTATGTCGATCGCTCACCCCGACCCCGAGGAGCCCGAATGCCCGACCTGACCCCGCTGGACGAGAAGCTCGCCGAAGTGCTGGGCCTCGCCCAGGCCGCGCAGACCGCCACCGACACGGTGGCCAAGATGGAGGACGCCGAGCGCTTCTCCGATGCCCTGTCGCGGATGCACGAGCAGGCCGCCGAGACCGAGCGCCGCACCGACGAGCTGATCGACGGCCTCGACGGCAAGAAGACCGCGATCCGCGAGATGGCGCGCGAGACCAAGGGCGAGGCGACCGAGATGATGAAGACCTACCTCGCCGACGAGGAGGAGGCGCTCGACGGCTTCGAGTTCCTCAGCATGGCCGAGGCGGGCGAGCTCTGCCACTGGGAGATCGTCGAGAAGATGGCCGACAGCATCGGCGCCCGTGACGTGCAGGCGCTCGCCGAGTGGGCCGTCGGCGTGCAGCGCGAGCACGTCGAGACCGTCCGCCGCGCTGCGCTGACGCTCGCCGGCCAGGAGGTCGCCGCCTGACCTCCGGCCTGGCGCGTTTGAACCCGCCGCCCCGCGGTGATGACCGGGGCGCCATGTCTCGCGCGCCGGTCATCCTCGCCTCCTGCCTCGTCGCCCTCACCGCCGCCGGCTGCGGCGCCAGCAACGACCGCGACCAGGCCCGCGCGGCGGTCGAGAAGGTGTACGCGTCGGCCGACCGCCACGACGGCGCCGCCGCGTGCGCGCAGCTCAGCCCGGCCCTGCGGGCGCAGCTCGTCGACGACGAGGGAGCACCGTGCCCGCGGGCCGTCCTGCGCCTGCACCTGCGGGGTCAAAGGCCCGCGACCGTCCGCGTCTACGCCGACGCCGCCGAGGTCCGACTCGCCGGCGGCGACACGGTCTTCCTCGGCGACACCCGCGAGGGCTGGCGCGTCGAGGCGCTCGGCTGCCGCCCGCACGGCCCCGGCCCGTACGCCTGCGAGGCGCAGGCCTGATGCGCGGCACGCGGACCATGTTCATCATCTACCTCGCCGGGATCGCCGGCGGCCTGACCTACGCCATCGGCGTCGGCCTCGTGGGGCACTGACGTGCGCGCGTTCCTGAAGGACAACGGCCTCAGCGTCGGCTTCGGCCTGCTGTTCCTCGCCACGCTCGTCGGCCAGGCGATCTCCGGCCACGGCTCGGTCAACCACGACCAGCTCTTGCACCACGGCGACCCGATCAGCCTCGGCCACTACGTGTCCTCCGCGCTGTTCTGGGCCGACGTCATGGAGAACTGGCAGTCGGAGTACCTCCAGTTCACGCTGTACATCTTCGCCACCATCTACCTGATCCAGAAGGGCTCCAACGAATCCAAGAAGCCCGGCGACGCCGGCCGCGAGAGCGACGAGGAGCAGCTCGTGGGCGCGCACGCGCAGGCAGACTCACCGCGCTGGGCGCAGCTCGGCGACCTCCGCACGACCATCTACTCCAACTCGCTGCTGTTGGTGATGACCTCGATCTGGATCGCGTCGTGGCTGGCGCAGTCGATCACCGGCCGCATCGCCTACAACGCCGACCAGCTCGGCCACCAGTCGGCGCCCGTGTCGTGGTTGTCCTACATCACGACCGCCGACTTCTGGAACCGCACGCTGCAGAACTGGCAGTCCGAGTTCCTGGCCGTCGGCTCGATGGTGATCCTGTCGGTCTACCTGCGCCAGCGCGGGTCGCCGGAGTCCAAGCCGGTCGGCGCGGCGCACGGCGCGACGGCGACGGAGGGCTGACGGCCATCGGCCTCGCCGACGCGTTCACGCGCGACCGCCCGATGACCGTCGGGATCGAGGAGGAGCTGATGCTGCTCGATCCCGCGACGCTCGACCTCGCCCCGCGCGCGGCCGCCGTCCTCGCGCGGCTCGCCGGCGACCCGCGCTTCGTCCCCGAGCTGCCCGCCGCGCAGCTGGAGATCGTGGGCGCACCGGCGACCACCGTCGGCGCGGCGGCCGCCACGCTGCGCACCGCCCGTGCCGACCTGGCCGCCGCCGCCCGCGACCTCGCGCTCCCCGCCGGCGCCGGCGTGCACCCGTTCGCCCCGGCGGTCGGCGAGCTCACCCGCGGTCCGCGCTACGACCGGATCGTCGCCGAGCTCGGGGCGAACATGCACCGCCAACTCGTCTTCGGCCTCCACGTCCACGTGGCGATCGGCGACCCGCAGCGCGCGCTCGCCGTCTACAACGCGCTCCGCGAGCACCTGCCCGCGATCGCCGCCCTCGGCGCCAACGCACCGTTCTACGAGGGCCGCGACACCGGGCTCGCCTCGGTCCGGCCCAAGCTCTGCGACCTGCTGCCGCGCCAGGGGATCCCGCCCGTCCTGCCCGACTGGGACGCCTACGCGAACGCGCTCGCCTGGGGCTCGGACGCCGCCGCGCCGCCCCGCCCGTTCGCCGACGCCCGCTGGTGGTGGGAGGCGCGCCTGCATCCGGTCCACGGCACGCTCGAGGTGCGCGCCGCCGACGCCCAGGCGACCGTCGCCGACACCGCCGCGCTCGCCGCCACCGTCCACGCGCTCGTCGCGACCCTCGCCGAGCGCCACGACGCCGGGGACCTCGACGACGAGCCCGCCCCGACCTGGCGGATCGCCGAGAACCGCTGGTCGGCGATCCGCCACGGCACGCGCGGCACGTGGACCGACCCGCGCACGGGCACCACCCGCCCGACGGCCCATCACCTCCACGACCTCCTCGACGACCTCGGCCCGGCGGCGCAACGCCTGGGCTGCGCAACCGAGCTCGCCGCCGCCCGCGACCTCGTCGAGCGCCCACGCGCCGAGCTCGCCCGCGCCGCCGGCCCGCAGGCCTGGGCCGCCGCGCTCGCGGAGCGGCTTCTCCTGGGATGAGGGCCGCGCCGTTCGGGTATCGCGGTGCCATGCCGAACGCCCCCGCCCCGCGAGGACCCCTGTCCGGTGCCGTCCTCGCCGCGCTGCACACCGCTCCCGGGTTGCTCACCGTTGACGACGCGACCGCCCTCGACCTCCAGCGCATCGCCGACCCGCTCGGCGACGACGACCTCCACCTCGCCCTCTACTGCTGCTACGAGCTGCACTACCGCGGCATCGACGGCGTCGACGAGCGCTGGGAGTGGGACCCCGCGCTGCTCGCGCTGCGTGCCCGGCTGGAGGGCGTCTTCGAGCGCGGGCTCAGCCGCGCCCTGGCCGGCTGGGTGCCGCCGCGGGCCGACGCCACCACCATGGACCTCGCCCTGCGCGCGATCGGCGACGCCGACGACTCGCCCTCGCTCTCCCGCCACCTGGAGACCCGCGGCACGGCCGAGCAGTTCCGCGAGTTCCTGGTCCATCGCTCCGCCTACCAGCTCAAGGAGGCCGACCCGCACTCGTGGGCGATCCCGCGGCTGTCGGGCCCGCCCAAGGCCGCGCTGGTCGAGGTGCAGAGCGACGAGTACGGCGGCGGCGATCCGGCGCGCGTGCACGCCGTGCTGTTCGCCCGGACCATGCGCGCGCTGGGCTTGGACGAGCGGTACGGCGCCTACCTCGACGTCCTGCCGGGCGTCACCCTGGCGACCGTCAACCTGATGTCCTTCTTCGGGCTCCATCGCCGCCACCGCGGCAAGGTCGTCGGCCACCTCGCGCTCTTCGAGATGACCTCGTCGATCCCCAACCGCCGCTACGCGACCGGCCTGCGCCGCCTCGGGCTCACCGACGCCGACGCGACCACGTTCTTCGACGAGCACGTCACCGCCGACGCGGTCCACGAGAACATCGCGGCGGTCGACCTCGCCGGCGGCCTGGTGCGCTGCGAGCCGCCGCTGATCGACGACATCCTGCTCGGCGCCCGGGCGCTGGTCGA
>DASYBY010000377.1:0-9159 GCA_036500525.1 Baekduia sp.
TCGGAGCTGAGCGGCGGGCAGCGCCAGCGCGTCGGGATCGCCCGGGCGCTCGCGCTGAAGCCGAAGCTCGTCGTGGCCGACGAGCCGGTCTCCGCGCTCGACGTCTCCGTGCAGGCGCAGGTGCTCAACCTGCTGCAGGACCTGCAGGCCGAGCTGGGCCTGGCCTACCTCTTCATCTCGCACGACCTCAGCGTGGTCAAGCACGTCAGCGACCGCGTGGGCGTCATGTACCTCGGACGGCTGGTCGAGTTGGCCGATGCGCAGGAGCTCTACCGGGCGCCCCAGCATCCGTACACCCGAGCGCTGCTGTCCGCGATCCCCAAGCCGTACCCCGGCCAGACCGCCGACCGCGTGAAGGTCGGCGGCGAGGTCCCCAACCCGGCAGATCCACCCAGCGGCTGTGTGTTCAGCACGCGCTGTCAGTGGCGTGTCGAACGCTGCGTCGCCGAACGTCCCGAGTTGCGGACGGTCGACGGCCGGCACCAGGTGGCGTGCCACCTGGATATCCCAGTCGCATCAGACGCATCGGCGGCCCCCGCGGTCGCCGACCAGCAGGAGGTCGCAAAGCCGTGAAGTTCCGTGCCGTTCTGTTCTCTGTCCTCGCCACTTCGGCGGCGGTCGCCGCGGGCTGCGGAGGGTCGTCGTCCTCGTCGTCGTCGCCCGCGACCGCCAGCCCCGCGGCCGACACGTCGCCGGCCGCCGGCGGCGGTGGCGCCGCCCCGGCGACGCTCAACGTCGCCTACGACCAGGATCTGACCACCGGTGATCCGGCCATGACCGGCTCCCCCGGCGACATGAACCTGCTCATCAACGTCTTCGACCCGCTCGTCCAACGCGACAACGCGGGCAAGCTGCAGCCGAGCCTCGCGACGAGCTGGAAGCTCGTCAAGCCCACCACGTGGGAGTTCAAGCTGCGCTCCGACGTCAAGTTCTCCGACGGCGAGCCGTTCGACGCCGCGGCGGTCAAGTACAGCATCGAGCGCATCATCAAGAACGACAAGAGTCCGATCCAGGAGATCCGCTCGGTCAAGAGCGTGCGCGTCGTGGACCCGACGACGGTCGACATGGTCACCACGTCGCCCGACCCGCTGATCCCCGACAAGCTCGCGCTGTTCGCCGGCATGATGGTGCCGCCCAAGTACATCGAGCAGCACGGCGAGAGCTACTTCGCCAACCACCCCGTCGGCACCGGGCCGTACACGGTGTCGAGCTGGAAGCGCGGCTCGTCGTTCGACCTGCAGGCCAACCCGGACTACTGGGGCACCAAGCCGCAGGTCAAGGCCGTCGACGTCCGGTTCATCACCGACTCGACCACGCGCGTCTCCTCGCTACTCAACCACGAGGTCGACCTGGCCACCGCGGTCCCGCCGACGGCGGCCAAGCAGGTCCAGAACACGTCCGGCCTCGCGCTCGACGCGTCGGTCGGCCTGCGGATCTACTACGTGAACATCTCGGCCAAGAGCGGCCCGCTGGCCAACCCGGCCGTGCGCCAGGCGCTGAGCTACGCCACCGACACGCAGGCGCTGATCTCCAAGATCATGCTCAGCTACGCGACGCCGATCGCCGGCCCGCTGGCCACGACGAACTTCGGCCACGACGCGCCGATCAAGCCCTACACCTACGACCTGGCCAAGGCCAAGGCGCTGCTGGCCAAGGCCGGCTTCCCCAAGGGCTTCACGGTCGAGTTCGACACCCAGCCCGACATCTACCAGACGCTCGCGCAGGCGGTGTCGCAGATGTGGGCGCAGGTGGGCGTCAAGACCAAGATCAAGGTGTTGTCGCCGACCGGGTTCGACGACAAGTACAGCAACGGCGAGCTGCCGGGCGCGTGGAACAACGGCTACACGATGTGGCAGGGCGATCCGACCACGCTCATCGACACGTTCTTCCACTCCGACCGCCCGCGCGAGAAGTACACGACGCCGGCGCTGACCAAGCAGATCGACTCGCTGCAGTCAGACACCGACGCGACCAGCCGCCAGCAGACGATGTTCTCGGTGCTGGGCGACCTGCACGAGAACGCCCCGTGGCTCTACCTGTTCCAGGCCAAGGACCTCTACGGGCGCTCCAGCGACATCAAGTGGACGGTGCCGAACATGCAGCTGCTGCGGTTCAACTCCGTCACCGGCTGACCGGGGCGCGAGACCAGCCATGCCCACGCTCCTGATGGCGGTCGCGCGCAGGCTCATGACGATGATCGTCGCCCTCTTCGGGGCGACGATCATCATCTTCCTGATCCTGCACCTGACCGGTGACCCGACGACGGCGCTGCTGCCGGACACGGCGACGCCGTCGCAGATCGCGGCCTTCCGGCACGCGAACGGCTTCGACCGGCCGATCTTCGTGCAGTACGTAGAGTTCTTGTCGCACATGGTGCGCGGGGACTTCGGCCAGAGCCTGCGCTACCAGTCGCCGGCGCTGCAGGTCGTGCTGGATCGCCTGCCCGCCACGGCGGAGCTGATGGGCATCTCGGTCCTGTTGACGCTGCTGGTCTCGATGCCGCTGGCGATCTTCGTGGCGGTTCGCGACAACACGGCGGCGCGCGCGCTGCTGCGGGTCACCACGGTGCTCGGGCAGGGCGTGCCCGGGTTCGTCCTGGCGATCCTGATGATCTTCGTGTTCTCGGTGCAGCTGCATTGGCTGCCGTCGTCGGGCAACCGGCAGTTCCCGCAGGACCTCATCATGCCGAGCATCGTGCTGGCGTCGTTCACGATCCCGCAGGTCACGCGGGTGCTGCAGACGTCGCTGTCGGAGGTGCTGCGCTCGGACTACGTGCGGACCGCGCGGGCCAAGGGCCTGCCGCCGCGCAGCGTCTACGGCAAGCACGCGCTGCGCAACGCGCTGATCCCGTTCCTCACGCTGCTCGGCGTGCAGGTCGGCGTGCTGCTCGGCGGCTCGGTCGTGACCGAGACGATCTTCGGCTGGCCGGGCATCGGCCAGCTGATGGTGCAGGCGATCTCCAACCGCGACTACCCGGTCGTGCAGGCCGGCGTGGCGGTCGTGGTCGTCGCGTTCCTGGTGGTCAACACGCTCGTGGACATCACCTACCCGTGGCTGGACCCGCGGCTGCGGAGGGCGTCATGAGCACGCCGGCCGTCACCGCGTCCGCGCCGGTCGCCGTCCCGAGCGGGCGGCGCGAGCTGCACGGCGCCGCGCGCTTCGCCCGGCGCCACCCGGTCATCGCCGGCGAGGTGGTGCTGATCGTCCTGATCCTGCTGGTGTCGCTCGCGGCGCCGCTGCTGGGGTTCGGCGATCCCAACCACGGTGACTTGCTGCAGAGCGTCGCCAAGCCGGGGACCTCCGGTCATCTGCTCGGCACCGACGTGCAGGGGCGCGACATCCTGACGCGCGTCGTCTTCAGCATCCGCACCTCGGTGCTCATCTCGCTCGCCGCGACGGTCGCGGCGCTGCTGCTCGGCCTCGGGCTCGGGCTGCTGGCCGGCACCGTGCGGTGGCTCGACACGCCGATCATGCGCCTGGTCGACATCCAGATGGCCTTCCCGGCGCTGGTCCTGGCGATCGCCGTCGTGGCGGCGCTGGGCGGCGCGAGCATCGTCAACGTCGTGGTCGTCCTCACCGTCACCGGCTGGGTGGGCTACGCGCGGGTGTGTAGGGCGATGGTGCTGTCGCTGCGCAACGCGCTGTTCGTCGACGCGGCGCGCGCGGCGGGGGCGACCTCGACCCGCATCGCCTGGCGCCACCTCGCGCCGAACGTGCTGCCGACGCTCGTCGCGATGGCCGTCGCGCAGTTCCCCATGTTGATGATCCAGGAGGCGAGCCTGAGCTACCTCGGGCTCGGCGTTCCGGCGTCGACGCCGACGCTCGGCGTGATGATGCAGGACGGCCAGCAGGCGCTGTTCACCGCGTGGTGGCCGTGCGTCGAGCCGGCGATCGTCATGGCCGTGTTGGTGTTGATCCTCACGTCGCTCGGCGACTACGCGTCGCGGGCGCTGAACCGCACGTGAGGCTCGAGGAGCTGGTCGCCGAGGGCGCGTTCCCCGGCGCGGCGGCGTGCGCGAGCCTCGACGGCCGGCGGATCGTCGAGGACGTCGCGGGCCGCCACCGGTTCGCCGAGGACGCGCCGGTCGTCGACGCCGAAGCCGAGTACGACCTGGCGTCGGTGACCAAGGTGTTCGTGTCGGTCGCGGCGCTCGTGCTCGTCGCGGCCGGCGAGGTGGGGCTGGACGATCGCCTCGGCGACGTGCTGGACGATCCCGGCGCCGACCGCGCGCCGATCACGCTCCGCCAGCTGCTCACGCACACCGCCGGGCTGCCGTCGGTGCCGCAGCTCCACGAGGACCACCCGGACCGCGAAGGGCTGGCGCGTGCGCTGCGCACGGTCCCCCTGGACCGCGCGCCCGCGACGGCCGTGGCCTACACGAGCCTCGGCTACCAATACTTGGGGTGGTTGATCGAGGCGGTCGCCGCGACGCCGCTGGACGCGTTCCTGGCCGAGGCCGTCCTCGGGCCGTGCGGGCTGGAGCGCATCGGGTTCCTGCCCGGGCCGCACCGCTACGACGCCATCGTGCCGACCGAGTGGAGCCCGGTGCGCGAGCGCCTGCTGCGCGGCGAGGTCCACGACGAGAACTCGTGGATCCTCGGCGCGGTCACCGGCCACACCGGCCTCTTCGCCCCCGCCGCCGAGGTGCTGCGCTTCGGCGAGGCGCTGCTGCGCGACGACGGCCTGCTGGGTGGCGCCCGCTCGCTGCTCTTCGAGGACCTGACCGGCGGGCTGGAGCCCGCGCGCAGCGCCGCGTTCGTCCGCGACGACCCGCAGTTCGGCGCGTGGCCGGCGACGACGTGGTCGCACACCGGCTTCACCGGCACGAGCCTCTGCCTCGTCCCCGAGCAGGGCGTGGCGGCGGTCCTGCTCTCCAACCGCGTGCAGCCGACCCGCGCCAACGAGCGCATCGTCGACGCCCGCCGGCGCTGGCACGAGCACGTCCGCGACATCGCCGCCGCCCACCGTCCCACCATCCAGGAGCACGCATGACCCCGCCCGATCCCGTCCGCCTCTGCGCGGTGCACGACGCCGGTCACGACGCGCCGCGGCTCTGCCTGCTCGCGCCCGACGGGGAGCTGCGCCCGGTCGGCACGCACCGCGACGCGTCGGCGCTGGTCGCCGCGCATCCCGACGCGCCGACGCTGGAGGACGCGGTGCAGGCCGCCGGGCTGGGCACACCGCTGCGCGTGAGGTGGCCCGACGCGATGCCGGCGGTCCCCGCGCGGCCGGCCGAGGTGTGGGCCGCGGGCGTGACCTACCAGCGCAGCCGCGACGCGCGCGTCGAGGAGTCGGCCAGCAGCGGCGACCACTACGAGCGCCTCTACGACGCCGAGCGCCCGGAGCTCTTCCTCAAGGCGACCGGCCCGCGCATCGTCGGCCCGGAGGAGCGGATCGGCCTGCGCAGCGACTCGGCGTGGCAGGTGCCCGAGCCCGAGCTGGCGCTGCTGCTCGGCACCACGGGCCAGATCCTCGGCTACACGCTGGGCAACGACCTCTCCAGCCGCGACATCGAGGGCGAGAACCCGCTCTACCTGCCGCAGGCCAAGATCTTCGCGGCGTCGTGCGCGCTCGGGCCGGTGGTCGTCTCGGCCGCCGCGATCCCCGACGCCTATGCCTTGCGCCTCGAGCTGACGATCCGGCGCGCCGGCGCGGTCCTGTGGCAGGGCGAGACGAGCACCGCGCAGTTCAACACGCGCCTGGAGCGGCTCATCGAGCACCTGCGCCGCGACAACTGGGTCGCGCCCGGCACCGTGCTGCTGACCGGCACGGGCATCGTGCCCGACGACGAGATCACCTTGGCGCCCGGCGACGTGGTGGAGATCGCGTGCGCGGAGATCGGGACGCTGCGCAACACGTGCGCCGCGGCGGCGGAGCTGAGCCCGCCCCAGGGCTGGAGCGCGGCGCCCGCCGCCGCCTGAGCGGCGCGATCTGAGAGCCTGAAGGCCATGTCCACACAGGTGACGAGCGACCGGCTGCTGGCCGACCTCGACGGCGCGGGCGAGATCGTCGTCGATCCCGACATCCTGGAGTCCTACCGCGCCGACCAGGCGGCGCCCGGCCTGCTGGCCGCCGGCGTGCCCGCCGCGCTGGTGCGGCCGCGGACCACGGCGGAGGTGCAGGCGGCGGTCGTCGCCGCCGCGCGCCACGGCGTCCCGGTCGTCACGCGCGGCGCGGGCAGCGGCCTGTCGGGCGGCGCCAACGCCATCGACGGCTGCCTGGTCGTCTGCACCGAGCGGATGGTCCAGGTCGTCGAGGTCGACGCGCCGTCGCTGCTGGCGACCGTGCAGCCCGGCGTGGTCAACGCGGACCTCGGCGCGGTCGTCGCCCAGGAGGCGCTCTGGTACGCGCCCGACCCGGCGTCCTACGAGCAGTCGACGATCGGCGGCAACGTCGCCACCAACGCCGGCGGGCTGTGCTGCGTGAAGTACGGCGTGACGCGCGACGCCGTGCTCGGCCTGGAGGTCGTGCTGGCCGACGGCCGCGCGGTGCGCCTCGGCCGGCGGACGCGCAAGGGCGTCGCGGGCTACGACCTCGTCTCGCTGCTGTGCGGGAGCGAGGGCACGCTGGGGATCGTCACCGAGGCGACCGTCCGGCTGCTGCCGCGGCCCGCGCCGTCGGCGACGCTCGCCGCCTCGTTCGCCAGCGTCGGCGACGCGGGGCGCGCGATCGGCCGCATCACGCGCGAGGCGAGCCCGTCCGTCCTGGAGCTGATGGACCGCACGACGATCCGCGCGGTCGAGGCGATGGCGCCGCAGGGCCTCGACGACGACCTCGCCGCGCTCGTCTTCGCCCGCTCCGACCTGCCGGGCGCGGCGGCGCGCGAGGAGGTCGAGCGGCTCGGCGCCTGGTGCGAGGAGGCCGGCGCCACGCTGGTCGTCACCTCCGACGAGCAGGCCGAGGGCCGCATGCTGATGCAGGCGCGGCGGCTGGCCTACCCGGCGCTGGAGCGCCAGGGCGCGACGCTGCTCGACGACGTCGGCGTCCCGCTCGGTCGCATCCCCGAGCTGCTGGAGGGCGTCGAGCGCATCGGCGAGCGCCACGCGCTCACGATCGGCACGTTCGGCCACGCCGGCGACGGCAACATGCACCCGACGATCGTCTACGACCGCCGCGACGAGGACCAGATCGCCCGCGCGCGGGCCGCGTTCGCCGACATCGTCGCGCTGGCCCTGGAGCTGGGCGGGACGGTCACCGGCGAGCACGGCGTCGGGCTGCTAAAGGTCGACGTGCTGCGCGACGAGCTGGGCGGCGCGCACGCCGTGCACCGCGCGATCAAGGATGCGCTGGACCCCATCGGGCTCCTGAACCCGGGCAAGGGGATCTGAGCCCGGCGGCGCTGGGCGGGGGCTCAGGCGCCGGTTGACCGGCGGTGTCGGACTACTGTATTCATTGCGCCATGCGATGTGGCAATGAACCCACCAGCGGCACGTACTACGAGGTGGTCGGCGAGCGCACCGACGACCGGCCGCCGATCCTGATGATCCACGGCGGTGGCGCCACGGGCGCGGGCTTCCGCAGCACGCTGGAGGGCGATCCGGGGTGGGCCGACCTGCTGGCCGCGCGTGGCCACGAGGTGTGGGTGACCGACTGGGCCGGCTCCGGCCGCTCCGGCAACCGCAATGTGATCGACATCGAGTACGCCGACGTCGTCGACGGCTACCGCAACCTCCTGCGCCACGTCATCGGCGAGCCCGTCGTGGTCATCCCGCACTCGATGGGCGGTGCGACCACCTGGCAGCTGGTCGAGCACGACCGCGACCTGGTCGCCGGCGTCGTCGCCGTCGCCGCGTCGTTCCCCGGCAACATCGCCTCGCCCTCTGAGGTGCTCTCCGACGACGGCACGACGATCCGCGTGTTGTTCAAGAACTCCGGCGCCGAGTTCACCGTGGACCGCGGCCGCGGCTACATCTACGAGGACGACTACATCTACAAGCAGGGCATCCACACGAGCACGCGCTTCCCGATGGATCGCGTGGCCCAGATGCGCGCCGGGCTCGTGCCCTTCCCGCCCCGGATGCTGCTGCAGCGCATGAACGTGCTCCCCGGCCTGCCGCCGGTCGCCGACACCGCGGGCTTCGCCGGGCTCAACGTCCGGCTGATCGCCGGCACCGAGGACCCCGCGCACACGCAGGCGATCGAGCAGTCGACCGTCGACCTGCTGCGCTCCTGGGGCTGCGAGGTCGAGCTGGTCTGGCTCGGCGACCGCGGCATCGCCGGCAACGGGCACTTCATGATGTTCGAGGACAACAACGCGCAGGTGCTCGACGTCATCGCCGAGCAGGTCGATGCCGTCATGGGGGCATGAGCATGGACGACAACCCGATCTACGCCTACTCGGCGATCGTCCGGCGCCCGCCGCTGCGGCTGCCCGAGGGCAAGAAGCTCGCCGTGTTCATCGGCGTCGCGACCGAGCACTACGCCTACGGCCAGCCCGCGCTCAGCCTCGCACCGTTCACCGCGCAGCTCACGCCCGACCCGCTGAACTACGGCTGGCGCGACTACGGTCCGCGCGTCGGGATCTGGCGGCTGATGGAGATCCTCGACGCCTACGGGCTGCGCGCCACGAGCCTGCTCAACAGCGAGGTCGTGCACCGCCACCCCGAGATCATCGAGGAGGGTTTGAAGCGCGACTGGTGCTGGGTCGCGCACGGCAGCGACAACTCGTCGTGGCTGGTCGGCCTGGAGCGCGACGACGAGCTGGCGTTGCTGGCCGACGTCACGACGACGATCGAGAACGCCGTCGGCGTCCGGCCGCGCGGCTGGCTCGGGCCGGCGCTGACCGAGGGCCCGAACACCAACGAGCTGCTGGCCGAGCTGGGCTACACGTACTCGCTGAACTGGGGGATCGACGACGAGCCCGTGCCGATGCGGGCGGGCGGCGGGAAGTTCCTCTCGGTGCCGTACTCCTCCGAGCTCAACGACATCCCGTTCTTCGCGCTGCAGGGTCAGCGCGGCGCGGACTTCGCCGAGGCGCTCATCGACCAGTTCGACGTGCTGCTGGCCGAGGGCGAGACCCGGCCGCGGGTCATGGGCTTCGGCATCCATCCGTTCCTGACCGGGCAGCCGTATCGCGCGAAGCACCTGCGGACGGCGCTGGACCACATGGTCGAGCACCGCGACGACGTGTGGTTCACCACCAGCGACGAGATCGCGGC
>DASYBY010000378.1:0-3945 GCA_036500525.1 Baekduia sp.
GTCGCCCCCGTAGCGCGCGACGATGTCGGCCACGTGGTTGCCCACCATCCCACCGAACCAGCGGCACTGGTCGCGGCCGTGGGCCAGTCCGGCCGCGGACCCGTCGGTCACGTAGGCGGGCGCCGCGACGCAGATCGTCACGGCGTCGGGATCGCGCCCCGCCGCCTCGGCCGCGCGCCGGACCGCCGCGATCGACCACGCCGTGATGTCGGGATCGGCGAGCTGCAGGATGAAGCCGTCGCCGACCTCGCCGGTCAGCGCCAGCGCCCTCGGTCCGTAGGCGGCGACCCAGACCTCCAACCGGCTGGCGGGATTCCACGGCAGGCGCAGCGTCGTGCCGTTGTGCTCGACCGCCTCGCCGTTGGCCAGGCCGCGGATCACCCCGATGGCCTCGCGCAGCTCGGCGAGCTTGACCGGCCGCCCGTTGAGGACGCGCACCGCCGAGTCGCCACGCCCGATCCCGCAGACCGTGCGGTTCCCGTACATCTCGTTCAGCGTGGCGAAGAGCGACGCCGTCACCGTCCAGTCGCGCGTCGCCGGGTTGGTGACCATCGGGCCGACCATCAGCTTGTGGGTCTCGGCGAGGATCCGGCTGTAGATGACGAACGGCTCCTCCCACAGCAGGTGCGAGTCGAACGTCCACGCGTGGGAGAACCCGTAGGCCTCGGCGCGCTTGGCCAGGTCGATCACGCGCGCGGCCGGCGGGTCGGTCTGCAGGACGACGCCGAAGTCCATCATCGCTCCAGCTCCCCGGCGGCGACCAGGGCGATGGTCTCGCCCACGGTCTGTCCGTAGGCGGCGATCGCGATGCGCAACGCGTCGAGGGGCGAGTCCTCCACCTCGGTGTGCGAGATCGGCGGATCGGACTGGGCGAAGAGCATCACGGTGGGGACCAGGCGTCCGATCTCGGTGGCGTCGTGGAGGGGGCCGGAGGGGATGGGCGGGCCGTCGCCGCCGCCGGCCGCGGCGACCGCCTCGCGGGCGATGGCAATCAACTTGGGATGAAACGGCGTGGGCGTCGCCCCGAAGACGCGGCGCAGCGCGACCGTGCAGTCGAACGTCGCCGCGGCCTCCTCGCACGCCGTCCGGCACTCGTCCAACATGGTGGCCAACGTGCCCGCGTCGAGGTGGCGCAGGTCGAGCATCATCTCCGACTCGCCCGCGATCGCCGTGATGACGGCGGGCTCGCTGCGGATCGAGGCGACGGTCGTCACGCCGTCGTGCCGGATCCCGACCTCGCGGATGGCCAGCGCGGCGGTCGCGGCGGCGGCGAGCGTGTCGCGGCGCAGGCGCATCGGGGTCGAGCCGGCGTGCGCGGACTGGCCGCTGAACTGGATCAGGTAGCGCTCGTCGCCGAACGTGCCGCTGACCGCGCCGGCCGGGCGGCCGCCGTCGAGCAGGACGGGGCCCTGCTCGATGTGCAGCTCGACGTAGGCGCGGGCGCCGTCGAGGCGCGCGGTCGCGCCCGAGGCCGCGTCGAGGTCGATGCCGCAGGAGGCCATCGCGTCCTGGAGGCGCACGCCGCCGGCGTCGAGCAGGTCGCGGACGTCGTCGGGGTCGAGCGTCCCCGCCGCCGCCGAGGAGCCGACGAGGCTGCGGCCGAAGCGCGCGCCCTCCTCGTCGGCCCAGTCGACGAGGCGCACCTCGACCTCCGGCGGGGCGGGCGCCGCCGCGAGCGTGCGCAGCGTCTCCAGCGCGGTGACGAGCCCGAGCGCGCCGTCCAGCCAGCCGCCGGACGGGACCGCGTCGATGTGCGAGCCGACGATGACGAAGCCGTCGCCGTCGCTCGCGCCGCCGGGCAGCGTGGCCCACACGTTGCCGGCGACGTCGCGCTCCACGCTCACGCCGTCCAGCTCCCCGAGCTTGCCCAGCAGCCACTCCCGCGCCGCCATCCAGTCCTCCGACCACGCCAGCCGCTTGGCCCCGGCATGCTCGCCACCGCTGGCCGCGGCCAGCTCGCGGAGGTCGGCGATGACGCGGTCGGCGTCGATGGTCAACGGCACCGTGACGCCTCCGAGCCGGCCGCCGCCGTGCGAGCGAGTCCCTGGGCGAGCTCGCGCCCGGCATGCGAGCGCTCTGCGCGAGTCATGCCGCGACCGCGTCGACCGCCGTGCTGCGCCGCACGTACCGTCCGTGTCCCGGTTCGGTGAGGATCGTCCCGCGGTCGTAGACCATCGTGCCGCGGCTGAAGGTATGGCGGACCGAGCCGCTGGCCAGCTCGCCCTCGTACAGGTCGTAGTCGACGTTCATGAACGACGTGGCCAGGCCGTACGGGCGGACCGCGCCCGGGTCGAAGACCACGACGTCGGCGTCCTTGCCCGGCGCGATCGCGCCCTTGCTCGCGAGCCCGAAGCGGCGGGCGATGGTGGTCGACGTGCGGTCCACGAGCTGGCTCGGCGTGATCCGGCCGGCGACGACGCCCTCGTCCCACAGCTTGGCCAGGCGGTGCTGGATGACCGGCAGGCCGTTGGGGACCTTGCTGAAGTCGTCCAGCCCGCGCGCCTTCTGCTCGTCGGTGAATGGGCAGTGGTCGGTCGAGACGCTCTCCAGGATCCCGCGGCGCACGTAGTCCCACAGCGGCTCGTGGTTGGACGCGGCGCGCAGCGGGGGCGAGCAGATGTAGCGGCAGCCCTCGACGCCGGGGCGCCGCAGGTCGTCGATCGTGTTGACGAGGTACTGCGTGCACGTCTCGGCGCTCACGCCCACGCCGCGCTGCTGGGCGGCCTGGATCTCCGCGGCCGCCGCGGCGCAGGTGACGTGCACCACGAACAGCGCGGCGCCCGTGTACTCGGCCAGGCGCGCGGCGCGCGAGGTCGCCTCGGCCTCGACGATCTCCGGGCGCGTGAGCGCATGGTGGATCGCGGAGGTCTCGCCGGCGTGCAGCGCGCGCCGGACCAGCAGGTCGACCAGGTCGCCGTTCTCGGCGTGGACCATCGTCAGCGCGCCGAGGTCCCGCGCGCGCTCCATCGTCGCGGCCAGCTCGTCGTCGCGCACCATCAGCTCACCCTTGTAGGCCATGAACAGCTTGAAGCTGCTGACACCGGCCTCGACCATCGCGGCCATGTCGTCGATCGTCGCCTCGCCGGCGTTGGTGATGGCCATGTGGAAGCCGTAGTCGACGTGCGCCGCGCCGGCGGCGCGGCCCTGCCACTCGTCGAGGGTCGAGCGCAGCTGGTCGGGCTCCTGCTGGATGGCGAAGTCGACGATGCACGTGACGCCGCCCGCCGCCGCCGCGCGCGTGCCGGTGTCGTAGTCGTCGGAGGAGCGCATGCCCATGAAGGGCATCGACAAGTGCGTGTGGTTGTCGATCAGCCCGGGGAGGACCCGGCAGCCGGTGGCGTCGACGATCGTGGCCCCGGGCGGCGCCGCGACGTCGCCGACCGCGGCGATCCGCTCGCCCGCGATCAGCACGTCGGCGTCGTACTCCCCGTCGGCGCTGACCACGCGCCCTCCCTGGATGAGCGTGACGTGATCTTCGGTCATGGACCGGATCCTCTGCCTCTGGCGCGGTCAGCGCAACTGCGGCCAGTACATCCGGTCCGCGTAATCGCGCACCATGCGCGTCGCCGAGAACTCGGGGGAGAGGGTGCGCAGCGACGCGCGCATCCGGGCCGTCCAGGCGTCGCCCGCCGCGTAGAACTCGGGGACGATCTCCTGCTCGAGCAGGTTGTACAACATGGCGGCGTCGCGGGAGTCCTGCGCCTGGTGGTCGGCGTCGACGTCGCCGGGCAGCGCCCAGCCGTTGGTGCCGTCGTAGGCCTCGGCCCACCAGCCGTCCAGGACGCTGAGCTGCAGGCCGCCGTTGAGCACCGACTTCATGCCGCTCGTGCCGCTGGCCTCCAGCGGCGGGCGCGGCAGGTTGACCCAGACGTCGCAGCCCTGGACGAGGCTCGCGCCGCTGGCCAGGTCGTAGTCGGCGAGGAAGACGACGCGCGACTGGGTGCC
>DASYBY010000379.1:0-6998 GCA_036500525.1 Baekduia sp.
GTCGCGAGCTCCGACACCTGCTTGCCCACCTTGGCAAAGCGCTTGTCCACGTGGTCCCGGATCTCGTCCGAGATGGTCATGTGGCGGCCCTTGACCTCGATCTGCATGCGGCCCTCCTGGGGCTGGGATCTCTTGGCCCTCAACACCGTAGTCCCGCAAGGACGATCCGGCAACACCTCTCAACACGTTGTCAGACACCGCTCAGCTTTCCGGTCAAGGTGCGGGCATAGGCGATGGCCCGGATCTCGGCCGTTCCGGCCTCCCGGAGCGCCTGCGCGCACGCGTGCAAGGTCGCGCCCGTGGTGTGCACGTCGTCGACCAGCACGGCCACCGACGGCACGCCGCGACGCTCCGCGCGCACGGCCACCGGCAGCCGGCCGTCGACCAGCCGCGCGGCACGCCCGACGCCGGCCTGTCGCCCCGCGCGCGACACACGCCGGGCGAGCACCGGCGCCACCGGCAGGCCGCAGCGCGGCGCCAGCTCGGCGGCCAGCCGCGCGGCGTGATCGACCCCGCGGCGCCGCCGGCGCAGCGGATCGGCCGGCACCGGCACCAGCGCCGCGCCCTCACCGTCCCACTGACCCGGCGGCGCCAGCGCCGCCAGCTGCGCCGCCATCAGCCGCGCGACGGCGAGCGCACCACGCTCCTTGAGCCCGGCCACGAGCGCCGGGACCGGCCCGGCGTAGGCGACCGCCGACCACGCGCTGGAGAACGAGAGGCCGCGCGCGGGACACCGCGGCCCGCACGGGACCGGCAGCGCGCAGCGCGGGCAGACGTCCGGCCCCAGCCACGGCAGCGCGACGCGGCAGTCGCGACACAGCACGTCCCGTGGCGCGAGTTCGCCGCCGCGCCGGCAGGCCAGGCACGCGGGTGGGACGAGGAGGTCGAGCAGCGGGGTAAGCACCCGTCGGAGGCTGCCCGACGATGTGTGACGGATCTACATCCGTTCGTCACGAAGCTGCGGTGTCACAATCGCAACCTTGCTCGCGACCGCGGCCAACACGTCGTTCTCCCTCGCACCCGGGCCGATCCTCATCTGCCTCGTGCTCATCGGCGGCTACCTCGCGCGCTGGCGCCGGGTGCGCGCCGCCGGCAGCACCCGCGGCGCCTCGTGGATGCAGCTGCTGGCGTGGATGTCCGGCGTGCTCTTCCTCGCCGTCGCGCTGATCTCGCCGGTCGACACGCTGGCCGACCAGGTCTTCTTCATGCACATGATCCAGCACGTGCTGCTGCTGGACTTCGTCCCGATCCTGCTGATCGTGGGCCTGAGCAAGGTGCTGCTGCGCCCGATCGCGCGCCAGGTCCTCGACGTGGAGCGCGCTCTCGGCCCGATCGCCCACCCGGCGTTCGCGGTCTTCCTCTACGTCGGCTTCATGTGGCTGTGGCACGTGCCGTTCATGTACGACGCGGCGCTGAGCAACGGCGGCATCCACGTTCTCGAGCACACCTGCTTCCTCACGGCGGGCGGGCTGTACTGGTGGCACCTCCTCTCCCCCGTGCGCAGTCGCGACATGACGGGCCTGACGCCCGTGGTCTACATGCTCTCGACGAAGCTCCTCGTGGGCTTCCTCGGCATCGGCCTGACCTTCGCGCCCGACGCGCTCTACAGCTTCTACGAGAACGCCCCGCACGTGTGGGGACTGCATCCCAGCGACGACCAGTCGCTGGCCGGCGCGATCATGGCGATCGAGCAGTCGATCGTCATGGGCATCGCGCTGACCTACCTCTTCGTCCGTGCCCTCAACGAGTCCGAGCGCGAGCAGCAGCGCGCGGAGCGGCTCGAGGACGCGCGCGAGGCGGCGGAGCACGCGGCGACGTAGAGGCGCGGGTGACTGGCGCGCCGCCCGGGCGCGGGTCGGGGTACGGAGCGCGGTCTGTCGGCAATGACGAGTGCGTCCGCGGGGGCGCGCGCGCCGGTTGGTCCTCCGCGCGCGCCCGGGGGCGGGTCGCTCGGGCGGGGTCGGCAGACGGATGGCACCTGGGGGTCGGATATCGACCCCAGAGTGCCAGTGACCTCTCGATCCACCATGGATGGCACCTGGACGTTGAGATGCAACGGCTAAGTGCCATCCATCCCACGGACGCCCGCCCCGAGGCACCGCCCCGCCGCGCGGAGGACAGGCCAGCGCACGCGCCCCCGGACACGCACTCGTCATTGCCGACGAACCGCGCCGCGCAACCGCGACCAGCGCCCGAGCTGGACGCCAGCCACGTTTACCCCTCCAACACCGCCCCGTCCTCCACCCGCGCCGGGCCCTCCACCTCCACCTCGCCCCGCACGACCACGTCGGCCCCGAACGTCACATCGCCCCGCACCCGCAACGCCTCGCACCCCACCAGCGACGGCGCCCCACCGACGAACCGCGCGTCGAACCGCCCGACCAACTTGTAGTACTCGGGATCCAGATCGACGAACGGGGGCACGCCGTCACGCGAAGGCGCCAGGAACACCGCCCGCCCCTCCCCGATCACGTACGCGTCGGAGCGCAGCGACAGCAGGTCGTTCGTGGTCTTGACCGGCACGAAGCGCGACCGTGGGACCCGCAGCGCCGCCGCGCCCTCGAAGACGCCGATCGCCGCGCCCATCGCGGTCTCCAGCTGGATGACCGGGGTCGAGCCCGCGTCGCCCGGATCGACCGTCTTGCGGTTGACGATCATCGGCAGGTCGACCACGCCGGCGCCGCCGAGCGCGTCGCGCAGCGCGTGCAGGTCGACCCACAGCGTGTTGGTGTTGAAGTACCGGTGGCGCGCGGTGTCCTGGAAGGCGTCGACGTCGTCGTCGGGCGTCTGGGCGATCTCGCGCAGCACCAGCCCGCCGTCGGACACCCGCCGCGCCAGGTGCCCGCCCTTGCGATCCGACGACGTCCGATCGGCGACCTCCATCAGGAACGGCGCGCCCGTGCTCGCCAGCCACGCGAGGATCCGCGGGTCCAGCACGGCGCCCAAGTTGTCGGAGTTGGAGACGAAGGCATAGCGGTACCCGCCGTCCAGCAGCGCGCCCAGCATCCCCGACGTGACCAGCGCGGTGTACAGGTCGCCGTGGCCGGGCGGCGCCCACTCCAGCGCCGGATCGTCGGGCCACGCCACCGGCGCGAGATCGTCGGCGCGCAGCTTGGGGACCTTGTTCTGCACGAAGTCCGCGGGCAGCCCGGCCGACAGGTCGTCGTAGCGCTCCAGCGCCGCCAGCGAGTCCGCCTGCGTGGCGAACGAGTTCATGAGGATCAACGGCAGCCGCGCGCCGCTGCGCTCCCGCCGGTCCAGGATCTGCTCGGCGATCAGGTCCAGGAAGCTGCGCCCCTCCTTGACCTTCAACAACGACTTGGCCTGCGTCATCCCCATCGACGTGCCCAGCCCGCCGTTGAGCTTGATGACCACCGCCTGGTCGAGCAACGCCGCGTCCGCGACCTCGCTCAGGTCCTCCGCGTCCGGCAGGTCGGCGACCGGCTCGATCTCCGACTCGGCGAGCGTTCCGGTCTCCCCCGCGCGCAGCCGTTCGTACTGGCGCGCGAAGCTCTCCACGGCGGCGTCGCCGAGACCCTCGGCGCGCATCTTCTCGATCGCTGCCTCCAACCCGTCCACGGCGCAAACCTACCGCGCCCACCCCCCGGCACTACGGGCGGATCCGCCCATACTGGCCGTTGGCCCAGTGCGTGCCCGACGAGTGCAGCAGCGCGACCCGCACGGTCAGCCGGTGGTGCCGGCGCAGCGACCGCCGCGCCGCGACCGTCACCGGGACGCGGACGGTGGCGGTGCGGCCGGCGCCGACGCGGAACCGCACGCGCCCGACGCTCAGCGTGGAGCGGCCGACCTTCGCGGTGAGGCGCACCGTCCCGGCACACGTCACCGCACCCCGGCAGGCGATCCTGACCTGCAGCGGCCGGGCGCCGAGCCGATGGCTGAGGAGCGTGGCGATGGGCGCACGGCGCGCGGGCGCGCTGACCACCGGCGGCCAGACCGGCGGGTCGCCGACCGGCTGCCCCACGACGTTCACCGTCTCCTCGGACCGCGAGCCGAGCCCGGAGGAGTCCGTGACGTCCAGGCCCACGACGTGACGGCCGGGGGACGTGAACCGCGACCGGAGCACGCCGGGGAGGCCCGGAACGCCGGCCCCCACCCGCGCGCCGTCGACGGTCCAGGCGATGGTGACCGGATCGCCGTCGGGATCCGCGCCGCGGGCCACGAAGGTCTGCAGGCTCCCCACGACCGCCTGGCCGTCGCCGTCCAGCGCGAACCGCGGCGCACGGTGCTGGTACTCGTAGGCGCCGATGTCCCGCCGGCCGTCGACGACGCGCGGCAGGCCGTTGAGGTCGGTCTCGCCGCTGCGCACCGGCCGGCCGCTGCTGTGGTCGATCAGGACCGAGCCGAACGTCGGCGTCGCCTCGACCCAGGTCCGCCCCGGGAGCGGCGTGTCGAAGAAGAAGCTGCCGGCGTCGATCGTGGCGCCGCCGACCGCGTCGGCCGTGGCGTAGGCGGCGTGCTGGCGGTCGACCGAGCAGCCGGCGCCCGCGCTCATGATGTCGGGCGAGTAGCCGGTGACGACGGTGTCGAGCAGCTCGACGGTGGCGGCGCCGCCGGTGCACTGCGCGCGGACGCCCTGTGCGGTGGCGGGCAGGTCGTCGTGGGGCAGCGGGTGCACGGTGACGCTGCGCAGCGTGACGGTGGTCGTGCCGGTCGTGCCGCGGACGTCGATGGTGGCGTCGCCGGGAGCGCCGGCGAGCGCGAAGGCCGAGTCGTCGGCGGTGACCGTGCTGCCGGCGGTCACCCGGAGCGCGCTGCCGCCGCCCGGCGTCGCGTGGAAGATGGCGCCCGCGCTCACCCGGACGCGGTCGAGCACGAGCGTCGCGCCGTCGACGACGACGCCGGTGGTCCCCTCGACGCTCGTGTCCTCGAGCGTCGCGGCCCCGCCGTCGGCCAGCACGCCGACCGCGCCGGCGTCCGTGCCCTCGGTGACGCGCGTGCCGCGCAGCGTCCCGTCGACCACGCGCACGGCCGTGCCGCCGGTCCCGTTGACGATCTCCGAGCCGTCGATGGTGCCGCGCCGCAGGTCGACCGGCGCGGGCACCCCGCTCCCACCCGCCTGGACGCGCACGCCGCGGACCGTCGCCTGCGGCTCGTCGATGCTCACCGGGTGTGCGTCGTCGGCGGAGATCGCCGGCACGCCGCCGGCGCCGACGAGCTCGACCGCGTTGCCCGCGGCGATCGTGAAGCCGTGGGCGGTGGCGCCGGCGGCGAGCTCGACGCGGTCGGCCCCCGGGAGCGCGGCGGCGGCGTCGAGCGCGCCCTGCAGCGTGGCGGACGGCGCGCCGTGGCAGCCCGCGGGCGCGCCGACGCAGAACGTGTCGGCCTGGGCGGCGGTGGCCGGCAGGACGAACGCCGCGGCGGCGATGGTCAGGGGGACGAGCGTGCGAAACGGGTGCGACATGGCGAACCTCCGTGCGGTCCATGTGAGCGGCATTTGACCACTCCAACGGACGCACCGGCCAAAGGTCGCGAAACCTATTCCCAGGAGCGCCGGTACCGGCGCTGCTCGGCCGTCAGCTGGTCCAGCTCGACGCCCAGCGAGGCGAGCTTGAGGCGGGCGACCTCGCGGTCGATGTCGTCCGGCACCGGGTGCACGCCGGCGGTCAGCGCGCCGTCGGCGCCCGCGAGGTGCTCGACCGACAGCGCCTGCAGCGCGAACGACAGGTCCATCACCGACGCCGGGTGGCCCTCGCCGGCGGCGAGGTTCACGACGCGGCCCGAGGCCAGCAGGTTCAGCCGCCGGCCGTCGGCCAGCGTGTGCTGGACGACCAGCGGGCGCACGGGCCGACCCGGGCCGCCGACCGCGCGCAAGGCCTTCAGGTCGATCTCGACGTCGAAGTGCCCGGCGTTGGCCAGCACCGCGCCGTCCTTCATGCGCAGGAAGTGGTCCTTGCCCAGCACGGCGGGCGCGCCGGTGACGGTGATGAAGACGTCGCCGCGCTGCGCGGCGGCCAACGACGGCATGACCTCGAAGCCCTCCATCCGCGCGTCGAGCCCGGCGACCGGGTCGACCTCGCAGACGACGACCTGGGCGCCGGCGCCGCGAGCGCGCAGCGCGATGCCGCGGCCGGTCGGCCCGTAGCCGAGGACCACGACGGTCCGGCCGGCGAGCAGCAGGTTGGTCGCGCGCAGGATGCCGTCGAGCGTCGACTGCGCGGTGCCGTAGTGGTCGTTGAACACGCGCTCGGCGCGCGCCTCGTTGACGGCCAGCACGGGACAGGCCAGGCGGCCGTCGGCCTGCATCGCGCGCAGCCGCACGAGGCCGCTCGTCGTCTCCTCGGTCCCACCGAGCAGCGCGTCGAGCAGGTCGGGGCGCACGGCGTGCAGCGTGACGAGCAGGTCCGCGCCGTCGTCGATGGTGATGTGCGGCGCGCGGTCCAGCACGTCCGCGACGTGCCCGGCGAATGCATCGAGGTCCTCACCATGACGGGCGAAGACCTCGGTGCCGTCGTCCTGCGCCAGCGCGGCGGCCACCTCGTCCTGCGTGGCCAGCGGGTTGGCGGCGCACAGGGCGACCTGCGCGCCGCCGGCCACCAGCGTCCGCACGAGCAGCGCCGTCTCGGCGGTGACGTGCAGGCACGCCGCGACCGTGAGGCGCTCCAGCGGACGCTGGACGCCGAAGCGCTCGCGGATGGAGCGCAGGACGGGCATCTGGGCCTCGGCCCATTCGATGCGCGCCCCGCCCGCCTCCGCGAGCGCGGGATCAGCGATGTGGCTGATCGGGTTCCTGGTGTTGGGGGTGGATGGTGGGCTAGTACCGGTAGTGATCCGGCTTGTACGGGCCCGTGACCGGCACGCCGATGTAGGCGGCCTGGTCGGGACGCAGCTCGGTCAGCCGGACGCCGACGGCGTCGAGGTGCAGGCGCGCGACCTTCTCGTCGAGGTGCTTGGGCAGCACGTAGACCTGCTTCTCGTAGTCATCGTTCTTGGTGAACAGCTCGATCTGGGCGATCGTCTGGTTCGTGAACGAGTTGGAC
>DASYBY010000380.1:0-4267 GCA_036500525.1 Baekduia sp.
TCGATTCAGGAGCAACCGCATGAACAAGACCGAGTTCGTCGAGGCCATCGCCAAGGAGAGCGGCCTCACCAACGCCGATGCTCGCAAGGCCATCGAAGCCGTCATCACGACCGTCGAGAAGACCCTCAAGAAGGGCGACGAGATCGCCCTCACCGGTTTCGGCAAGTTCTCGGTGACCAAGCGCGCCGCTCGTACGGGTCGTAACCCGCAGACCGGCGAGCCCGTCAAGATCAAGGCCAGCAAGGCGCCGAAGTTCACCGCCGGTGCCGGCCTCAAGACGGCCGTCAACGGCGCCAAGAAGAAGTAGCGCCGCCGCACCACCCCCGCTTCATCGAGAGCCCCGCAAGATTGCGGGGCTCTCGTCGTTCCTGCCAAATGGGTTCGAACTACCGCTTTGTGTGGGTATGCCTGGTCGAAGGTCGGCTTCAGGCGTGTCCCGCGTGCTGCGCCGGCCCATATCCGGGGGAATCAGGGAATCAGGGGAGATGTCGTGGGTCGACGATGGATCGTTGCTGTGGGCGCGCTGTGCTGCGCGCTGCTGGGAGCACCGGCGGTGGCGGGTGCCGCGCCGGTGCCGCTGTCTGACGTGGTCGCCAAGCCGATCGCCAACGGGGGCTCGTGTCCGAGCGATCCCGTCAGCGCGCCGGCGGCCGCGCACCGTGACTTCTGCGTGTCCTTCAGCACGGACACGGCGAACGACGATGTGCACGACCTGGTGATCGACCTGCCGGCGGGCGTCGTCGGCGATCCCTCGGCGACGCCGACCTGCCCGCAGGCGACGTTCGAGACGGCGACCTGCCTGCCGACCTCCCAGGTCGGCACGGTCTCCACCGACGTCACCGCGACGCTGCTCGTGCTGCCGGTCCCCACGACCGTCACGGGCGAGGTCTACAACCTGACCCCGAGCGCCACGGAGCCGGCCCGGCTGGGCATCCGGCTCGACGGCGGCCTCGGCGCGCTGAGCCCGGTGCTGCTGGAGGCGGGCATCCGCGTGAGGGTCCCCGACGCCAGCCTGCGCTCGACCACCAACGACATCCCCGACACGCTGCCGACCGGGCCGCTGAACCTGCACACCATGGCGCTCACGCTGTGGGGCTCGCACGCCGGCCTGGCCAAGCCGTTCATCAGCCTGCCGACGCGCTGCGACGTCCCGGCGACCACCACGGTCAGCGTCACGTCCTACGGCGGCGAGACGACCAGCGGCACCTCGTCCTTCACCCCCACCAACTGCGGGGCCGTGCCGTTCACGCCCACGCTGGAGGTCGGGCCCAAGCAGGTGGCGAACGACGCGCCGGGATCGGCGTCGGCCACGCTCGTGCTGCCCGGCACCGACACGGTGGTCGACGGTGAGCCGCTGCGCCAGTCCTACCTGCGCGCGGTCGCGCTGCAGCTGCCGGTCGGGCTCGCGCTCAACCCGCCGCTGGGCAACGGCCTCGTGCCGTGCACCGAGGCGCAGTTCGGGCGCGACAGCGACTCGGCGCCCGCCTGCCCGGCCTCGTCGGAGATCGGGACCGTGTCGTTCACGACGCCGATCTTCCCGGAGCCGCTGACGGGCAAGGTCTACTTCGGCGAGCCCAAGGCCGGCGAGTTCCTGAGGAACTTCGTCTCGGTCGAGGACCCGCGGCTGCGGATCAAGCTCGTCGGCGACGTCACGGTCGATCCCGCCACCGGCGCGGTCACCAACGTCTTCGACGACTCGCCGCAGGTGCCGTTCACGCGCTTCCAGTTCACCTACAGCGGCGGCGACCACGCGGTCCTCACCGGCCCGACGACGTGCGCGACCAGCACGGTCGTCGCGCCGATGACGCCGTGGAGCGGGACGCCGGTGCGGGCGCCGACCGACACGTTCGACACCGTCGGCTGCCTGCCGCCGGCCTTCAGCCCGTCGCTGGGCGCGAGCCTGCCCGACACGCAGGCCGGCGCCGACGCCGCGCTGACCGTGCACATCGCGCGGCCCGACAAGGACCTGCGGCTCTCGACCGCGACGATCGCGCTGCCGCCCGGCCTGACCGGCCGGCTGCCCGCCGTCCCGGCCTGCAAGGTCGCCGACGCCCGGGCCGGCGCCTGCCCCGAGGCCTCGCGGGTCGGCTCCGCCGGCGTGAGCGTCGGCACCGGTCCCGCGCCGCTCGTGCTGCCGGGCACGGTCTACCTGACCGAGGGCTACGACGGCTCGATCGCCGGCCTGGCGACGGTCATCAACACCAAGATCCCGGCGCTCGACCTCGGCACGGTGGTGGTGATGAGCAAGCTCAACCTCCGCCCGGACACCGGGATCGACGTCGTCACCGATCCGCTGCCGCAGTCGCTGCAGGGGATCCCGACGGTGTACCGCTCGATCGACCTCACCATCGATCGACCGGGCTTCCTGCAGAACGCCACGTCGTGCGCGGCCCAGCCGCTGCACGGCACGTTCACCGCCGTCGGCGGCGCGACCGCCGCGTCGGACGCGCCCTACCAGGCGACCGGCTGCGACAAGCTGCCGTTCACGCCGAAGCTCACCGCGAGCGTCGGCTCGCCCGGCCAGGTCGCCAAGAACACACACCCGGCGCTGAAGGTGACGATCGCCCAGCCCGCCGGCCAGGCGGCGATGAGCAAGACGGTGGTGTCGCTGCCCGACGGCATCGGCGTCGACATCAAGAACCTCGGCGCGCTGTGCAGCAACGCGCAGCTGGCGTCGACCACCTGCCCGGCCACGTCGAAGATCGGCACGGTCACGGCGGTCACGCCGCTGCTGCCCGGTCAGCTCTCCGGCGGCGTCTACCTGATCGCCGGCGGGAGCCCGGGCGGCCTGCCGGGCATCGGGCTCGACCTCGGGCTGCTGCAGCTCAAGGGCACGATCGCGCTGGGCAAGCGCCTGGTGACGACGTTCGACGGCATCCCGGACGTCCCGCTGCGCAGCCTCACGCTGAACCTCAGCGGCGGCAAGAAGGCGACGCTGATCACCTCCAAGGGGCTGTGCACGCAGTCGCCGACGGTGATGGCGAGCTACTCAGGCCACAACGGCGCGACCGGCGCCGAGACCGCGAAGGCGACCCTCGTCGGGTGCGCGGCGCTGTCGGGGACGGGGACGCTGACCGGCGTCGCCAAGAAGCACCCGACGCTGAAGCTGTCGCTCGCGGCGACGACGGGCGTCAAGGCGCTGCGGCTCAAGCTGCCCGCAGGGCTCACGGTCGCCTCGGCGGCGCGCGTCAAGAAGGCCGCGCGCTTCATCGTCTCCGGCAAGAAGTACAAGGGGTCGAAGGTGACCTGGTCCAAGGGCCGGATCGTCTTCACCGCCCGCAAGGGCAGCACGACGCGCGCGCCGCAGATCACCCTCCCCAAGGGCCTGCTGCGCCTCAAGCACAAGGTCAAGGTCCACTCGACGCAGACGTTCACCGTCACCGGGACGAAGGCCAACGGCAAGACGGTCAGCGCGAAGATCAAGGTGAAGGCCGCCAAGTAGCGCGGCCTTCACCGATGCGGGCGGGGCGACGGAGCCCCCGCCCGCAAGGTGGGGATGTGCTCAGCCGATCGCGAAGGTCAGCGTCACGGCGCGCTGCACCGTGCTCGGCACGCGGCAGGTGTGCCGGGTGCGGACCTTGCCGAAGCGCCGGACGCCCTGGGCGTCGACGTGGCTGGGGCGCGAGCGGACGTCGCCGCAGTACTGGCCCGGCCCGAACGTCCCGCCGACCCCGCCGATGAGGATCGACCCGTAGATCCCGTTGGCCGTGCCGGCGTTCGAGACGGAGAGCAGCGCGCCGAGCACGGTGCCGGTGGCGCCCGCCAGCGCGGCGGCCTGCGCGCGGGCGTCGGCGACGGCCATCGGCAGCGCCTTCGCGTCGGCCTTCTTGACGGCCGCGACGATCGAGGCGTTGCTGGTGCGGTCGGCGGGCTTCGGGATCGCCGACCCGTTGCCGGTGGCGACGACCGTGCGCTGCGGCGCGGGCACGGCCTCCTGGGCTTGGGCCTGCGCGACGGCGGCCGCGCAGCCCGCGGCGAACGCGAGCACCGCGACGAGGACGACGGTGCGAAAGGCGAACGGGGTGGTCAACTCGGGGTCCTTTGGTGAGACGACGGTCACTGCCTAAGTTGCGAGCTCGCCGCGTTTTGTGACGAGGGGCCGCAAGATCGCGCCCGCGCGCCCGGGCTCAGGTCAGCACGCCGAGGCGCTGCGCCCGCTGGACGGCGTCGGCGCGGTTGCGGGCGCCGAGCTTGCGGAACATGGAGCTGGCGTGCTCCTTGACCGTGTTGGGCGAGAGCTTGAGGTCGGCGGCGATCTCGGCGTTGG
>DASYBY010000381.1:0-1898 GCA_036500525.1 Baekduia sp.
GTGGTGGAGCGCGGTGCTCGGCGCGCTGTGCGCCGCGACGACCGCGATCTGCGTCTGGGCGATCCTGACGAAGGTCTTCCCGGGCGCGCTGGCGGCCGGCGAGGACTACGCGCGGCTGCGCGAGCCGTACGGCTACTGGAACGCGGTCGGCCTTACCGCCGCGCTCGGCGTGCCGCCGGCGCTGTGGCTCGGCGCGCGCCGCTCCGGGCACGCCGCGCTCAACGCGCTGGCCTACCCCATCATGGGGATCCTGCTGCTGACCGTCCTGCTCGCGTACTCGCGCGGGTCGCTGCTGGCGGTCGCGGTCGGCGCGGCGTTCTGGTTCGCGGTCGTGCCGCTGCGGCTGCGCGGCGTCGTGGTGCTGGCGATCGGCGCGCTCGGCGCTTTGGCGGTGACCGGCTGGGTCTTCGCGCAGGACACGCTGACCAAGGACAACGTCCCGATCGCCGAGCGCACGACCTCCGGGTACGAGCTGGGAATCGCCCTGGTCGCCATGGCGCTCGTGCTCCTGGCGATCGGCCTCGCGATCGGGTTCGCCGCCGCGCGCCGCGCGCCCTCCGTGCCGGTCCGCCGCCGTGCGGGCGCCGTGATCATCCTCGGCCTCGCCCTGGTTCCGGTCGTACTCGTGGTCGCGCTGGCGATGTCGTCCAAGGGCCTCGGCGGCTCGATCTCCAGCGGCTGGAAGTCGCTGACCGACCCCAACGACCAGACGCGCGTCTTCAACGACCCGAGCCGCCTGACCTCGGTCGGCAGCGTCCGCGCGCGGTACTGGGACGAGTCCATCAAGATCGCCCGCGCCCACCCGTGGAAGGGCGTCGGCGCCGGCGGCTACAAGACCGCGCGGCTGCGCTACCGCCCCGACACGCTCTCGGTCCAGCACTCGCACGGCTACGTCGTGCAGACCGCGGCCGACCTCGGGCTGCTCGGCCTGCTCGCGAGCCTCGCGCTGCTGATCGCCTGGCTGGTCGCGACCGGGCGCACCCTCGGCTGGCGCGTGCCGCTGCCCGGGCCGGCGCGCCGCCTGCTGCGCCGCCCGACCGCGACCGAGCACGCCGACCGCCACGTCACCTTCGGGCCCGAGCACGTCGGGATGGCGACGCTCGCCACCGTCGTGCTCGTCTTCGGCGTGCACTCGTTCGTCGACTGGACGTGGTTCATCCCCGGCACCGCGATCCTCGGACTGCTGCCCGCCGGCTGGGTCGCCGGCCGCGGCCCGCTGGAGGAGCACGCCCCGGACCCGCGCATGCTCGGCGCCCGCCTGGCCGAGGGCATCCGGGCGCCGTGGCGCGTCGCGGGCGCCTGCCTGGCGATCGCGATCGGCCTGCTCGCCGCGTGGACCGCGTGGCAGCCGCTGCGCTCCGACGACGCCGACACCCAGGCGCTCGCGGTCCCGCTCAACAACTACGCCAAGGCGCGCGCGCTGGCCGACACCGCCCGGGCGCGCAACCCGCTGTCGATCGAGCCGCTGCGGACGCTGGCCGTCATCGAGAACTCCGCCGGCCACACCGATCGCGCACGGGCCGCGCTGGTCGAGGCCGTGCGGCTGCAGCCGTCCAACCCGTCGACCTGGGAGGACCTGTCGCGCTTCGCGCTCGACTCGCAGCAGGATCCCCGGCTGGCGCTGCGCCTCCTCGGCCCCTCGCTGTACCTGGACCCGAAGTCGCCCACGGGCGCGCAGGACTACCTCGACGCGCTCGCGCTCCTGCAGCAGCAGGCGCAGGCGACCGCACAGCGCAAGGCCGACGCGAAGGCGAAGGCAAAGGCCAAGAAGCACCACAAGGCCGGGTAGCGGACCCACCGGCATGAGGCTGCTCGCCGTCTGCCAGGTCGACCGGCCGGGAGGTCCCGAGATCGGGCTGTTGCGCCTGCTCCGCCGCCTCGAGGCGCGGGGCTGGGAC
>DASYBY010000382.1:0-1609 GCA_036500525.1 Baekduia sp.
GACGCCGTCCATCGCCGACTTCGATCGGGACACCGCCGTGGCCGCGGCCGGCGACGGCGTCTGGAGCGCCACGATCTCCGACCAGTGGGCCGTCCCGCGCGGCCCCAACGGCGGCTACATCGCGGCGATGGTGCTGCGGGCGCTGGAGGCGCAGGTCGCCGACCCGGTGCGCGCGCCCCGCTCGCTGACGCTGCACTACCTGCGCCCGCCGGCGACCGGTCCGTGCACGCTGCACGTGACGGTCGAGCGCGCCGGGCGCTCGCTGACGTCGCTCAGCGCCCGGCTGATCCAGGACGAGCGGACGATGGTCGTCGCGCTCGGCGCCTTCGCCGCCGACTTCCCGTCGGTGGCCGACTACGCCACGCCGGCGCCCGACGTCGGTCCGCCGCCCGCGCAGCTGCAGACCGCGCCCGCGGAGCTCGACCTGCCGCCGATCGCCCTGCGCGCGGCGATCGCCCCCCGCTTCGGCGCCGAGCCGTTCACGGGCAGCGACGAGGCGGTCGCCGGCGGCTGGCTGCGACTCGCCGAGCCGCGCATCGCCGATGCCGCCGCGCTGGCCTTCTACGCCGACGCGTGGCTGCCGACGCCGTTCGCCCGGCTGTCGGGCCCCGCGCCCGCGCCGACGGTCGACCTCACGATCCACTTCCGCACGCGGCTGCCGCACCCGGGCATGGCGCCCGAGGATCCGGTGCTTGCGCGCTTCACCTCCTCGACCTCGCACGGCGGGTTCTTCGAGGAGGACGGCGAGATCTGGGCGCCCGACGGCACGCTGCTGGTCCAGTGCCGCCAGCTGGCGCTGCTGTTCCCGGGCGGCTGAGCGCGGTGCGGGTCCACCTCGGGCTGGGATCCAACCTCGGCGACCGCCGGGCGATGCTGCAGGCCGCGGTCGACGGGCTGGCTGAGCGGGGCGTGCGGACCGTGGCGTCGTCGGCGACCTACGAGACCGATCCCGTCGGCGCGGTGGTCGACCAGCCGGTGTTCCTCAACGCGTGCGTCGCGGCGGAGACCGGGGCCGACGATCCCGAGGCGCTGCTGGACCTCGTCAAGGGCGTCGAGCGCGCGCTGGGGCGGACGACGTCCGGGCCCGACTACGTGCGCCACGGCCCGCGGCCGATCGACGTCGACCTGCTGCTGACCGACGGCCCGGCCTACCGCTCCGAGCGCCTGAGCGTTCCTCACGCGGCGCTGCTGGAGCGGCGCTTCGTGCTGATCCCGCTGTTGGAGATCGACTTCACGCTGGCGACGCCCGACGGCGTGCGCCTGTCCGACGCGCTGGCGGCGCTGCCGGTCACCGAGGGCGTGCGGTGCGCGGGACCGCCGCTCGCGCTGCCGAGCCCCTCGTAGCGCCCTCGCTCAGGCGGTGCCGGTGGACCGCGGCGGCAGCTCGAGCTGGACCAGCTCGCCGCCCTGGTGGTCCATCTGCAGCGTGGTGTGCTCGATCGCGAAGCGCTCGCGCAGCATCGCCTGCAGGCGGGCGCGCGCGTGGTGGCAGTCGCACTCGCGCTCGACGACCACGTGCGCGGCGAGCGACGGGAAGCCCGAGGAGACCTCCCAGATGTGGAGGTCGTGGACCTCGACGACGCCGTCGGTGGCGGCCAGGGCGTGGCCG
>DASYBY010000383.1:0-14957 GCA_036500525.1 Baekduia sp.
GCGCAACCACGGCGACGGCACCTTCACCGCGCCGGAGTGGCTGACCGTCGGCGCCGCCGCCCGCGCGCCCGTGGTCGCCGACCTCGACGGCGACGGCGTGCCCGACCTCGCCACCGCCGACGCCACCGACGGCACGGTCACCGTCCGCCGCAACGCCGGCCGGCCCGACCCGCATGGCGCGGCCGGCAGCTTCGGCACGCAGGCCGTCGGCGCGACCGGCCCGGCCGCGACCATCACCATCACCAACACCGGCCAGGCCCGGATGCCGATCGCCGCGGTCGCGACCACCGGCGCCGCCGCCGACGACTTCCTCGTCACCGGCGACGCGTGCACCGGCGCCTCGGTGCGCTCCGGTGGCGCCGACGCCTGCACGGTCCGCGTGCGCTTCGCGCCGACCGCCGTGGGCACCCGCACCGCCGCGCTGCACCTCCGCTACGCCGGCGGCACGCTCGACGTGCCGCTGACCGGGAACGGCACGCCCGCCACCACGACCGACGGCGGCGACGACCCCGGCGCCACGACGACCGGCGACGCCGGCGACCCCGCCACGCCCGACACCGCCACCGACGCGCCGGCGGCGACCAGCACCGCCGCGCCCGCCGCCGCCGTCCAGGCGCCCGCGAAGGCCAAGGCCGCCAAGACCAAGCCGCTGACCCTCACGCTCGCCCACACCAAGCTCACCGCCCAGCCCGGCGCGCGCCTCGCCGTCGGCTTCACCCTCGGCCGCGCGGCCAAGCTCGTCCTGCGCGTCAAGCACGCCGGCCGCACGGCCGAGATCGTGCGCCTCGCCGGGCACAGCGGACGCGGCACGATCACGTGGGACGGCAAGCTCGGCAAGAAGCCCGCACCCTCCGGGACATACCGTCTCGACCTCTACGCGGTGGCCGCGGACGGCCGCGCCGCGCGCGTGTCGGCCGTCCTGACCGTCCGCGTCTAGGTTCCGGAACAATCTCGCATGTGTTTTGCAGCATTTTCTGATGCTGCAACGGGGCTGTCGCCGCTGCGGGACCCGGGCGCCCCTCCGCTACACTCCGCATCGCGGCTCGTCCGTCTGCCCCGCCCCGCGGGGCGTTGTAGTCAAAACGGGCGATCCGCTCCTCCGGCATGGGCTTCTTCAGCTACCTCACCGGCTTCGGTGGCCGCGACATGGCGGTCGACCTGGGCACCGCGAACACGCTCGTTTACGTGCGTGGGCGCGGCATCGTCCTGAGCGAGCCCTCCGTCGTCGCGATCGACTCGCGGACCGGCGAGGTCCACGCCGTCGGCATCGAGGCCAAGCGCATGCTCGGCCGCACGCCCGGCACGATCCAGGCCATCCGCCCGTTGAAGGACGGCGTCATCGCCGACTTCGACGTGACGGAGGAGATGCTGCGCCACTTCATCCAGAAGGTGCACCAGAACCGCTGGGCGCATCCCCGCGTCGTCGTCTGTGTTCCCTCTGGCGTGACCGGAGTCGAGAAGCGCGCCGTGGAGGAGGCCTGCCTCTCGGCGGGCGCCCGCCAGGCGTACCTGATCGAGGAGCCGATGGCGGCCGCGATCGGCGCCGGACTGCCGGTCGGCGAGCCCACGGGCTCGATGATCGTCGACATCGGCGGCGGCACCTCCGAGGTCGCCGTGATCTCGCTGGGCGGGATCGTCGTGTCCCAGTCGATCCGCGTGGGCGGAGACGAGCTGGACGAGGCGATCATCAACTACGCCAAGCGCGAGTACAAGCTGCTCATCGGGCAGCAGACCGCGGAGGAGGTCAAGCTGGAGATCGGCTCGGCCTACCCGATGGAAGAGGAAGTCCAGGCCGAGATCCGCGGCCGGGACATGGTCTCCGGCCTGCCGAAGACCGTGGTGCTCACCAGCGAGGAGATCCGCCAGGCGCTCGAAGAGCCCCTGTCGCAGATCATCGACGCGGTGAAGGAGACGCTGGACCGGACCCCTCCGGAGCTCGCATCCGACATCATGGACCGCGGCATCATGCTCGCGGGCGGTGGCTCGCTTCTCCAGGGGCTCGATGAGCGCCTGCGAGAGGAGACCCAGATGCCATCGCACCTGGCCGAGTCGCCGCTCACCTGTGTAGCCGTGGGCTCGGGACGCTCGTTGGAGGAGTTCGAAGTCATCCACCGGACGAACAAGAATTCGAGGAGCCGGCGCCGGCCGCGTTAGCGCTGCGCCGCGAAACAAGCTTTGGAGTCACGTACAACATGTACGACAAGACGGTTCGCCGTCGACGAGCGGTCCTCGGACTGCTGGTCGTCAGCTCCCTGATCCTCCTCACCGCCTACTTCGGTGAGCGCTCGGGTGGCGCCTTGCACAACGTGCAGCGCGGGATCCTCGAGGTCGTCTCACCCATCCAGGACGGCGCCAGCCGTGCGCTGAAGCCCGTGCGCGACCTCTTCGGCTGGGTCGGCGACACCGTGTCCGCCAAGGGCGACCTCAAGGACACGCGCGCCGAGCGCGACCAGTGGCGCGACGAGGCGATCCGCAACCGCACCGCCGCGGCGCAGAACGACCAGTTCCGCGCGCTGCTGTTCCTCGACAAGCAGCCGAAGTCGCTGAAGCCGTACGGGCCCGTGGCCGCGAACGTCATCGGCTCGTCGCCGACCCTGTGGTACGTGAAGATCACCATCAACAAGGGCACGTCGTCCGGGATCCACGAGAACCAGGCGGTCATCGCCTCCGACGGCAGCGGCGACACGAACGCCGGCCTGATCGGCAAGATCGACAGCGCCACCGGCAACGCCGCGGTCGTGCGCCTGATCACCGACTCCACGAGCGCCGTGGCGGCCCGCAACGTCGACAACACCGTCACCGGCCTGGTCCAGCCGACCCCGGGCAACCCGCGCGACCTGATCATGAAGTACGTCGCCAAGGACCAGCCGGTCGCCCGCGGCCAGATCATCACCACCTCCGGCACGACCTCCAAGCGCGCCGACCTGCCCGACGTCTTCCCGCCCGACCTGCCGATCGGCCGCGTCACGCGCGTCGACGACCCGGGCGCCCCCGACCAGCTGCCGCACCTGCGGCCGTTCGTCGACATCACCCGCGTGCAGTACGTCCAGGTGCTGACCAAGCCGGCCGACGACAACCGCTGATGCCGAGCGTCTCGCCACAGCTCCTGCTGCGCGCCGCCGTCCTCGGCGTGGCCGTCGTGATCATCCAGGTCGCCGCGGTCTCCCAGGTCGTCATCTTCGGCACGAGCGCCGACCTGACGCCGCTGGTCGTCGCGGCCGTCGGCCTGCTCTGCGGCTCGGTCGCCGGCGCGACCTTCGGCTTCGCCGTCGGCCTGTTCATCGACGCGGCGCTGGTGCAGACGATGGGCCTGACCAGCCTGGTGTTCATCGTCGCCGGCTACGGCGCCGGGCGGCTGCGCGAGCTGCGCGACCCGCAGGCCATGGTCGTCCCGATGTTCGTCGGCGCCGCCGCGACCGCGATCACGACCTTCGGCTACGGCCTCATGAACTTCATGCTGGGGATCGACGCGCCGGTGAGCTTCCTGCTGCTGCGCCTGATCCTGGCGACCATCGTCCTCAACGCCCTCATCTCGCTGCCCGTGTTCGCCCTCGTGCGCCGCTGGCTCTCGCCGGTCCTCCCGGACGACCCCCGCCGGCGCCGGCGTCGCGCGTACACGACGGGCGGCCTCTCGCCGCTGAGCCGTGCCTGATGTCGATCGATCCCTCCAACGACCGCCGTCCCCCGATCACGCCGCAGATGGCGATCCGCGTCGCGGGTGTCGGCGTGGTGGCGTTCGTCCTGTTCGGGATCGTCTTCTTCCGCCTCTGGTACCTGCAGGTCCTCGACGGCGACAAGTACCTCGCCCAGGCGCGCGACAACCGGGTGCGCACCGAGCGCATCCAGGCGCCGCGCGGCGAGATCGTCGACGTCAACAACTTCCCGCTGGTCGACAACCGCAAGGCGACGGTCGTCTCGCTGGACCCGGCGAGCATCCCCGCGCCGATGCGCTCGGCCATCGCCGAGTACGGCCAGAAGGCCGGCCAGCGCGCGGCCCGGCCGAAGGGCCATCAGGGGCCGAAGGTCCCGGTGCCGGCGGCGACCGGCGACCTGCTGCAGCGCTACAAGCGCCTGGGCAAGGTGCTGGTGCTGACGCCCAAGACGATCAACCAGCGCGTCGTCGACTCGATCGTCCAGGTCCCGTACGCCAACATCCGCGTCAAGACCGGCGTCCCCGCCGCCCAGCGCGACTACATCCTGGAGCGCCACTCGGAGTTCCCGGGCGTGACCGTCGAGCAGCTCAACGTCCGCCAGTACCCCGAGAAGGACATGGCGGCGCAGCTGCTGGGGACGGTCGGGCAGATCACCCAGCAGCAGCTGGCCGACAAGAGCTACAAGGGCGCGACGGGGGGCACCGACGTCGGCCAGAGCGGCCTGGAGGCGCAGTACGACCAGGTCCTGCGCGGGACCGACGGCCAGTACCACATCGAGGTCAACGCGGCCGGCGAGCGCCGCCAGGCCACGACCGCCGTCCAGCCGAAGGCCGGCGACCAGCTCAAGCTCACGCTGGACCAGGGCCTGCAGCAGGCGGGGGAGAGCGCGCTGAAGACCATGGGCGGCGGGTTGCCCGGCGCGTTCGTGGCGATGAACCCCAACAACGGCGCGATCTACGCGATGGGGTCGATCCCCACCTACGACCCGCGCGACGCCGCGCCCGGCCGCTTCTCCACGCAGAAGGCCTACAACGAGAAGTTCATCAACGCCAGCACGGGCTTCCCGCTGATCGACCGCGCCGACGAGAGCACCTATCCGACCGGCTCGATCTTCAAGCCGATCACCTCGCTGGCCGCCCTCTCCTCGGGCGTGACGACGCCGGAGACGATCTTCCACGACGACACCGGCTGCTTCCAGACCGGCGCGCGCAAGGACATCGACGTCGCGTGCAACTCGGGCCACGAGCGCAACGGCGCGATCAACCTGGTCGACGCGCTGCGGGTCTCGGCCGACACGTACTTCTACAACGTGGGCAAGGAGATGTTCGCCAAGCCCGGTCAGCCGCTGCAGACCTGGGCGCGCAAGCTCGGCATCACGCGCAAGACCGGGATCGACCTGCCCGGCGAGGCGAAGGGCACGATCCCCAGCGCGGAGGAGTTCCGCGCGATCACGCGGGCCGAGCTGGCCTGCCGCAAGCGCAAGAAGGTCCCGTCCTGCGGCATCGGCTCGGGCGACCCGGACTTCCGCCAGGGCGACAACGAGAACTTCGCCGTCGGCCAGGGCGGCCTGCAGGCCACGCCGCTGCAGATGGCGGTCGCCTACGCGACCATCATCAACAGCGGCCGCGTGCCGACCCCGCACCTCGGCCTCCAGACCGAGGACAGCCGCGGCATCACCCAGCCGCTGGACTTCCCCTCCAAGCGCAAGATCGACATCCAGCCCGCGTGGCGCGACGCGATCATGGAGGGGCTGCGGCAGGCCGCCAACGTGGACGGCGGCACCTCGAAGACCGTCTTCGACGACGGCTGGCCGCGCGACCGCTTCCCGATCTACGGCAAGACGGGCACCGCCGAGCGCTTCTACGGCCCGCTGCAGATCGAGCAGGACCAGGCCTGGTACGTCGCCTACTCCTACGACAAGAGCAACCCCGACGCCAAGCCGATCGTCGTCGTGTGCACGATCGAGAAGGGTGGCTTCGGCGCCGACACCGCCGCGCCCGCCGCCCGCCTGATCCTGTCGAAGTGGTTCGGCGTCCACCCCAAGGTCGTCCACGGGGACTCGACGGACCGATGAGCGCGGCCTCCACACCCCTGCGCGACGTCGACGACGCGCCGCCGCGCGAGCGCGCCCGCCCGCAAGGCATGGCGCTGCCGTTCGACGTCGTCCTGATCCTCGGCGTCATCGGGCTCGGGATCTGCTCGCTGGTCGCGATCAAGTCCTCCACCGCCGACGACATCACCGGCGACCCCGAGTACTACTTCAAGCGCCAGGCGGTCTTCTTCGTCATCGGCGGCCTGCTGTCGCTCGGCATGATCAAGCTGGACTACACCCGGCTGCGCACCGCGCGCTGGTGGATCTACGGCTTCCTCATGGTGTCGATCTTCGCCGTCAAGGTGATCGGGACGTCGGCCAAGGGCGCGCAGCGCTCGGTGCCCTTGGGGCCGTTCCAGTTCCAGGCGTCCGAGCTCGGCAAGGTGCTCATCGTGATCGTGCTGGCGGCCTTCGCCGCCGAGCGCGGCCGGCGCCTGCAGGAGCGCGACACCACCGCCCGGATCATGCTTCTCGCGCTGATCCCGGCGGCGTTCGTGATGGTGCAGCCCGACCTCGGCTCCAGCCTGGTCTACGGCGCGATCGCGTTCGCCACCCTCTACTTCGCCGGTACGCCGGCACGCCACTTCCTGGCGTTGATCGCGCTGGGCGCGATCGCGATCAGCTTCGTGCTGGTCGCCGCCCCCGCCGCGGGGGTCGAGGTGCTCCATGGCTATCAGAAGGAGCGCCTCACCTCATTCCTGCATCCGTCAGCCGACTCCGGCGACGCGGGCTATCAGCAGCACCAATCCCTCATCGCCATCGGGTCCGGTCAGAAGACCGGCCGTGGCGAGCACGCAACCCAGACGAAGTTCAACTTCCTGCCCGAGCACCACACCGACTTCATCAACGCGGTCGTCGGTGAGCGCTGGGGCTTCGTGGGCGCGGCATTCGTGCTGTCGCTCTACGCGTTGTTGATCTGGCGCGCGTTGCGCATCCTGACGATGGCGAAGGACCTGTTCGGCGCGCTGCTCGCCGGCGGCATCGTCGCGATGCTGCTCTTCCAGGTCTTCGTGAACGTCGGCATGACCCTCGGGATCATGCCGATCACCGGTATCCCGCTGCCGCTCATGAGCTACGGCGGATCCTCGGTGATCTCCACCCTTTTGGCCATCGGCCTTCTGCAGGCGATCTACGTCCAAGGGCGTTCCTCGGCTGCCATGAAGGGCCGCATCATGGGCCACTGATCGTTTAAGGACTGATCCATACCGTGAGAAAGCAAGTGCTCGTCAGCGTGGACCGCGGGGAGACCCGCGTGGCGCTGATGGAAGCCACCGGCGCCCCCGCCGCTGCGCCCAAGCGCGGCGGCCGGGGCCGAGGCGGCGCCGCCGCGGCGTCCGCCGGCGGTGCCACCGCCACCGCGACCAAGCCGAAGGCGGCCGCCCCGACCGAGGGCTGGCGCGTCGCGGAGCTCTACCTGGAGCGCCGCGGCAACCGCTCGATCGTCGGCAACATCTACAAGGGCAAGGTCGACAACGTCCTGCCCGGGCTGGAGGCCGCGTTCGTCGACATCGGCCTCGACAAGAACGGGTTCCTGCACGTCGACGAGATCGTGATCCCCGGGGTCGAGGTCGCCCGTCGCGGGCGCGCCGGCTCCAAGGGCAAGTCGATCGGCGAGCTGCTCAAGCCCGGCCAGGAGGTCGTGGTCCAGGTCGTCAAGGACCCGCTGAAGACCAAGGGCGCGCGCCTGTCGATGGACCTCACCATCGCCGGCCGGTACATGGTCTACACGCCCACGGGCGAGGGCATCGGCGTCTCCAAGCGCCTCGACGACAAGGAGCGCGAGCGCCTGCGCAAGGAGGCCCGCGGGCTCGACCTGCACGGCGGCGGCGCGATCGTCCGCACCGCGGCCCACGGTGCGATGCGCGAGGACTTCGAGCGCGAGCTGCAGTACCTCTTCAAGCTGCACGAGGTCCTCGACAAGCGCGTCGCCGAGACGGCCGCGCCCGAGATGGTCTTCCAGGAGGCCGACCTGTCGGTGCGCGTCGTGCGCGACATCTTCAGCACCGACTTCGAGAAGGCGATCGTCGACGACGAGCAGCAGTTCCACCGCCTCGTCTCGTTCTTCAGCCGCACGGCGCCCGAACTGGTCGACCGCGTCGAGCTGTGGCAGGAGTCCAAGCCGCTGTTCGAGGCGTGGGACGTCGAGAAGGTCATCGACGGCCTCATGTCCCGGCGCGTGGACCTGCCCTCGGGCGGCTACCTGCTGATCGAGTACGCCGAGGCGCTGACCGTCATCGACGTCAACTCCGGCTCGTTCGTCGGGCGCGGCAAGCAGGCCCGCCTGGAGGACACGATCACGCGCACCAACCTGGAGGCGGCCGACGCGGTCGTCGCCCAGCTGCGACTGCGCGACATCGGCGGGATCATCGTCATCGACTTCATCGACATGGCCCGCGCGCGCAACCGCGAAGCCGTGCTCAAGACGCTGCGCAAGGCGCTCGACGACGACCGCACGAAGACCTTCACCGCCGAGATCAGCAAGCTCGGCCTGGTCGAGATGACGCGCCAGAACGTGACGGAGGGCGTGCGGGAGATCATGAGCCGCCCGTGCCCGACGTGCCACGGCGAGGGCGTCATCAAGTCCGAGGAGACGATCGCGATCGAGTTCGAGCGCCAGCTGCGCGAGATCGCGTCGCGCGCCAAGCGCGGCACCGAGGCGTTCCTCGTCCAGGTCAACCCCCGCGTGAGCGCGAAGTTCACGGGGGAGGGCGCCCGCGTCCTGCACGCGCTGGAGAACGAGACCGGCAAGATCTTCCACTTCGAGGGCTCCGAGGGCCTGCCGCTGGACCACTTCGCGATCACGCAGGAGGGCGCCAGTCAGGACATCGAGGAGCGCGCCATCCCGTTCAAGGAGGGCGACGAGGTGTTGGTCAACATCGTCGAGCCCCACATGTACGAGGTGGACGATGCGGTGGCCAAGATCGACGGCTACATCATCTCCGTGGTCAACGGCGGACGGTACGTCGGAACCAAGAAGATGGTGCGGATCGAGGAGGCCGGACGGACCGCCGCGGTGGCCACCTTGCTGGACTCCGAGGACCCGGAGACCGCCGATGGCGACGACTCGCTAGAATCCAAGCCTCGGCGCCGCGGCCGCAGAGGCGGACGGCGCCGTTCGGCTGCCAAGGCCGAAGCGACTTCGGAGTAACGAGAGAACATGTACGCGATCGTCAAGACCGGTGGCAAGCAGTACCGCGTCGAAGAGGGCCAGACCCTCCTCGTCGAGCGACTGCCTGGTGACACCGGAGCCAAGCTCGACCTCGAGCCCCTCCTCTTTGCGGGGGACGACACCCTGTTCGGCAACGCGCTGGGCAAGGTGACGGTGGCCGCTGAGGTCGTCGAGCACCTGCGCGGCCCGAAGCTGCGGGTGAACAAGTTCAAGCCCAAGCGCGGCTACCGCCGCCGGATGGGTCACCGTCAGGAGCTCACGCGGATCCGCGTGACCAAGATCTCGAAGGGGAGCTGACCCATGGCTCATAAGAAGGGTCTCGGTTCTTCGCGCAACGGGCGCGATTCCAACGCACAGCGCCTCGGCGTGAAGATCTTCGCCGGCCAGGTCGTGACCGGCGGCGAGATCATCGTGCGCCAGCGCGGCTCGCGCTTCAAGGCCGGCACGGGCGTCGGCATGGGCAAGGACGACACGCTGTTCGCGAAGGCCCCGGGCATCGTGGACTTCAAGACGGGCCGTCTCGGCCGCGTCGTGTCGATCCAGCCGCAGCAGGACGCCGCCGCCTCCTAGGCGACGGGTCCGCCAGAAGACTTCGGCCGACGGCCGGTGCGCCCAGAGCGCGCCGGCCGTCGTCGTTTAACGTGGGCCAATATTTGCGTGTGCAACCATCAGTGGAGTGAGCTCCGCCGATGCCGCCCGTACCAAGTCCCTGATCCTGGCCCTGTGCTGCCTCGCGCAGTTCATGGTGATCCTCGACGTGTCGATCGTGAACGTCGCGCTGCCGTCGATCCACGGCGACCTCGGCTTCTCGGACGCGGGCCTGCAGTGGGTGGTCAACGCCTACACCTTGTCGTTCGCGGGGTTCCTGCTGCTGGGCGGCCGCGCCGCGGACCTCATCGGCCGGCGCGAGGTGTTCGTCGGCGGGCTGCTCCTGTTCGCCCTGGCGTCGCTGTTCGGCGGCATCGCGCAGACCGACAACCAGCTGATCGCGGCCCGCGCGGTGCAGGGGCTGGGCGGCGCGGTGGTCGCCCCGGCGACGCTCTCGATCCTCACGACGACGTTCACCGAGGGCGCCGATCGCAACAAGGCGCTCGGGCTGTGGGGCGCGATGGGCGGCGTGGGCGGCGCGACCGGCGCGCTGCTCGGCGGCATCCTCACCCAGACGCTCTCGTGGCGCTGGATCCTGCTGATCAACGTGCCGATCGGCATCGCCGTGGCCACGGCCGGCCTGCGGATCATCACGCGCGGGCGCCGCGAGGCGGGCACGGGGAGGAACTTCGACTTGTCGGGCGCGCTGACCGTCACCGCCGGCCTGGTCGTGCTGACCTACGGGATGGTCGAGACCGACACCCACGGCTGGGGCTCGACGCGCACGCTGGTGACGATCGCGCTCGGCCTGGCGCTGCTGGCGACGTTCACGCTGATCGAGGGCCGCCTGGCGACGGCGCCGCTCGTGCCGCTGCGGATCTTCCGCCTGCGCGCGGTGACCGGGGCCAACCTGGTGATCTTCTGCATGGGCGCTGCCGCGTTCGCCATGTGGTACTTCCTCTCGCTCTACCTCCAGCAGGTGCTGGGCTTCGACCCGATCGAGGCGGGCCTGGCGTTCCTGCCGATGACCGGCACGATCATCGCCACGGCGCAGTTCGCCAGCCGGCTGACGGGCCGCGTCGGGCCGGGCAAGGTGCTCGCGTTCGGGATGACGCTGCTGGCCCTCGGGAGCCTCGGGCTCAGCCGGATCACGGCCGACGGCAGCTTCTGGATCGACGTGCTCGGGCCGTCGGTCATCGCGGCCGCCGGCATCGGGTTCTCGTTCGTGCCGGTGACGATCGCCGCCACCGCGGGGATCCGCGGGCGCGAGGCGGGGCTGGCGTCGGGGCTGGTCAACACGTCGCGGCAGGTGGGCGGATCGATCGGGTTGGCGCTGCTGGCGACGCTCGCGACGCAGCGCACCGCGGACGTCGCGGGGTCGGTCTCGGCGGGCGAGGCGCTGACCGACGGCTTCCAGCGCGCGTTCCTCGTGGGCGCGGGCTTCGCGGCGGTCGGGGCGGTCCTGAGCGTCGTCGTGCTGATGCGCGGGATGCCGGTGCGGGAGCCGGTGCCGGCGCGTGCGGAGGGCGGCGCGTAGCAGGTCGCGCTGCGGCACTGGACGCCGGATGGTGTGGCGCCCTACGCTTGCGGGATGTCGGGACGGCTGGAGGACACGGTCAACATCGGTCCGGCGCTTGCGCACGACCTGCGGGCCATCGGCATCCAGGACCTCGCGGCGCTGCGCGACGTCGGCGCGGCCCGGGCGTGGATCGAGCTGAACTGCGCGGGGACCCGCGACTGCCTGAACTCGCTGCTGGCGCTGGAGGGGGCGGTCCGGGGCGTGCGCTGGATGGAGATCCCGCCGGCGGATCGCGACGCGGTCGCCCGTGAGGCACGGGAGGCGCTGGCGCTGCGGGGTGCGGTGGCGTAGGGGTCAGTCCGCCGCGGGCGGGCGGTAGCGTAGGCCGTCGAGCACGATGTCGAGCAGGCGGTCGATCTCGCCCGGCTCGGCGCCGCGGATGGCCGAGAGGCCGCCGACCAGGCGGCCGACCTCGATGAAGCTCGTGTCGGTGCGGGCGACGCCGGCCTCTTGGGCGCGGTCCAGCAGCGCGTCCCCGGCGGTGACGATCGCGGTGCGGCACTTCTGGAAGACGTCCGCGTCGGCGTCGGTGTAGGCCAGCAGCTCGGCGCCGAGCGCGCGCTTGGTGGCGGCGTAGCTGACGAACTGGCGCAGCCAGGTCGCGAGGGCGTCCCACGGCGGCAGGTCGGCCAGGTCGGCGGCCGAGCGCGCCATCTCCTCGACCTCGCCGATGTAGACGGCCTCGAGCAGGTGCTGGCGCGTGGGGAAGTGGCGGTAGAGCGTGCCGATGCCCACGCCGGCGCGGCGCGCGATGTCCTCCAGGGAGGCCGAGGCGCCGTCCTCGGCGAACGCCTCGCCGGCCGCGACGAGCAGCTTCTCGTAGTTGCGCAGCGCGTCCGCGCGCTTGGGGCGCTCGGAGAGGGCGGGGGTGACGTCGGGCTGCGTGTCGGTCATCGGACGGGCGTTCTCCACCGGATGCTGTAACCGGAGGCTGCCTCCGCTATGGTGTGTTGAAGCGGAGGTTGCCTCCACTTGTTGTGGAGGCGTCCTCCAGTTTAGCGCCTACCGCTCGACCCGAAAGACCTCTCTCCCCATGGCCTCAACGCTGCTCCGGCGCGCTCCTGCGCGCCGGTCCCCCGACGTCGCGCCCGCATCGCGCGGGCCGGCGAACCCCGCGGTCGTCCTGGCGATCGTGCTCGCCTGCCAGCTCATGCTGGTCTTCGACATCACCATCGTCATCACCGCGCTCCCACAGATCCACGGCGCGCTCGGCTTCTCGTCGACCGGTCTCTCGTGGGTCCAGAACGCCTACACCTTGACCTTCGGCGGCCTGCTGCTGCTCGGCGCCCGCGCCGGGGACATCCTCGGCCGCCGCCGGACGCTCGTCGCCGGCATCGCGCTGTTCACCGTCGCGTCGATGGCCGGCGGGCTGGCCCAGTCGCCGGGCTGGCTGCTCACCGCCCGCGCGATCCAGGGTGTCGGCGCCGCGATCGCCGCGCCGTCCACGCTCGCGCTGCTGACCACCACGTTCGCCGAGGGCTCGGAGCGCACCCGCGCGCTGGCCTCCTACAGCGCGGTCGCCGCCGGCGGCGGCAGCGTCGGCCTCGTGCTCGGCGGGATGCTGACGTCCTGGGCCTCTTGGCGCTGGGGGTTGTTCATCAACGTGCCGCTCGGCGCGGCGTTGATCTGGCTCGCGCCGCGCTACCTGCCGGAGACCGAGCGCCACGCCGGCCGGTTCGACCTCACCGGCGCGCTGACGTCGACGCTCGGGATGACCGCGCTGGTCTACGGGTTCGTCCGTGCCGCGTCGGAGGGGTGGAGCGAGCGCGGGACGGTCGCGTCGTTCGTCGCCGCCGTCGTGCTGCTGGCCGCGTTCGTCCTGACCGAGACGCGGGCCGCGCAGCCGATCACGCCGCTGCGGCTGTTCGCGAGCCGCGAGCGCGCCGGGGCCTACCTCGTCCGCGTGCTCGTCGTCAGCGGGAACTTCTCCTCGTTCTACTTCCTGACGCAGTACCTGCAGGGCGTGTTGGACTTCAGCGCGCTGCAGGCCGGGCTCGCGTTCCTGCCGATGACCGTCGCGATGTTCGCGATGGGCCGTGCGGTGCCGCGGATCGCGGCGCGGGTCGGCAACAGCTCGCTGATGATCGGCGGGCTGGTCGTGGCGCTGGCCGGCATGGCGTGGCTGAGCCGGCTGGGCGCGGGGACCGACTACTTCCCGCTGATCGCGGTGCCGATGGTGATCTTCGGCGCCGGGACGGGCGCGGCCTTCGGGCCGATGACCGCCGCGGGGCTCGTCGGCGTCGCGCCGCGGGACGCGGGGGCGGCCTCGGGCCTGCTCAACGTCGCGCAGCAGCTGGGCGGCTCGCTGGGCCTGGGCATCCTCATCACGGTGTTCGCGTCGGCCAGCCGCCACGCCGCGCAGCATCCGCTGGCCGGCGTGTCGAGCCGGCTGGAGGCGCAGCACGAGCTCGCCCACGGGGTCGCCACGGCGCTCACGGGGTCGGCCGTCTCGCTCGCCCTGGCCGTCGCGGTGGTCGTCACCGTGATGCGGCCGCGGGCGGCGGAGGTCGTCGGGGCGACGGCCGCGGCGCGCGCGTCGTAGGTCGCCGGCCCGCGCGGCGGCCGGGGGTCGTCGGTCATCCGGCGGCCCCTGCCAGCTACCTTGAAGGGCTGCATGCTGTACGACAAGGCACGGATCTTCGTCCAGGCGGGCGCGGGCGGCAACGGATGCATGAGCTTCCGTCGCGAGGCCCACGTCCCCAAGGGCGGGCCCGACGGCGGGGATGGCGGCTACGGCGGCAGCGTCGTGCTGCTCTGCGACGACTCCTATCGCGACCTGCAGTCCTTCAAGCGCCGCGCCCACTACATGGCCGGCCGCGGCCGCCACGGCGAGGGCAACCAGCGCCACGGCGCCGACGGTGAGGACCTCATCGTGCACGTCCCGCCCGGCACCGAGGTGACCGCCGAGGACGGCACGGTCCACGACCTCGTGGTCCCCGGCACGCGCGTCACGGTCGCCACCGGCGGCTCGGGCGGCAAGGGCAACAAGAAGTTCGCGGGCTCCACCCGGCAGTCGCCGCGCTTCGCCGAGCGCGGGCTCGACGGCCAGGAGAGCTGGCTGGACCTGCGGTTGAAGCTGCTGGCCGACGTCGGCCTGGTCGGCGTGCCCAACGCGGGCAAGTCATCGTTGTTGTCGCGCATGACGCGCGCGGCGCCGAAGATCGCCAACTACCCCTTCACCACGCTGGAGCCGGTGCTCGGCACGCTCGACGGCGACGACCGCCAGCTCGTGGTCGCCGACATCCCCGGGTTGATCGAGGGCGCCGCGGGTGGCGCCGGCCTCGGGCACGACTTCCTCGCGCACGTCGAGCGCACGCGCCTGCTCGTCCACGTGCTCGACCTCGAGCCGCTGGACGGCAGCTCGCCGGAGGAGAACTTCGAGACGATCGAGCGCGAGCTGGCGACCTACGACGCGCGCCTGGCCACGCTGCCGCGGATCCTCGCGCTGTCCAAGGCCGACCTCGTGTCCGACGAGGAGGCCGAGATGGTCGCGTCGATCTGGCGTGAGCGCTTCGCCGCCGAGATCCCGCCGCACGAGGAGTGGGAGGAGCCGGCCGAGCCCACGCCGGTGCTCATCACCTCGTCGGCCACGGGCCTCGGGCTCGACGAGCTGCGGGCCGAGCTGCTGCGCCGCGTCCCGGTGATGCAGCCCGTCGCGCTCGACGAGCCGTCCGTGCGCGGGATCCGCGACATGGAGTCGCTGGCCGACCACCGCCTCTTCAAGCCCGCGGTGCGCGGCACGTTCGCGATCGAGCAGCTCGAAGAGGGCGGCTGGCGCGTGACCGGCGACGTCATCGACCGCCTCGTCGCCCGCCACGACCTCGAGAACGAGGAGGCGCTCGCGCACGTCGAGACGCGCCTGCACCGCCTCGGCGT
>DASYBY010000384.1:0-9374 GCA_036500525.1 Baekduia sp.
ACGCTCCAGCCGTGATCGCGGAAGTGCCGGCGCAGCTCGCCCGCCATGGTCGGCAGCGCGTAGCTGCTGAACTCCACGCCTCGGGCCGGCTCATACCGGTCGAGCGCCTTGAGCAGACCGATGCTCGCGACCTGCAGCAAGTCGTCGAACGGCTCGTGGCTGCGGGCGTAGCGACTGGCGCTGTAGCGCGCCAGCGGCAGGTAGCGATGGATCAGGCGATCGCGAAGATCGGGTGATCGTGTGCGTGCGTAGCGCGCCAGCAGCTCTGCGTCGGCGCGCGAGGATCGCGCGTCGCGCCGCCAACCGGCGGGCGCGGTCATCGAGGTCGGGTGGGCGGTCAATGCCGGCAACCGAGAAGTCCCTTCAGAGATCGGGTCCAGATCCTGATGGGCGCCGTGGGAGCCGAAGCCAGCACCACACGCGTTCCCGTCCACTCCGTGAAGCCGTCACCTGCTCGGCGGCCTGCGACGTGTTCCATTCGCGAACGTACCGCCGGCGCGGCCGGCTCAAAACGGACGGTCCGTCCTCGGACTTTTGGCTCAGCCGCCCGACATCCGGGCGATCATCTGGAGCCGGCGCTCGACGCAGGCGGGCAGCGGCTGCCGCTCGCGCAGCACCCAGGCCGAACCCACCAGCGCGTCGGCCAGACCGCCGAGGCGACGCGGCGCCAACGCCTCCACCGTCGCCCGCGCCGCGACGCGCGCCGGCCGGCGCAGCCACGCCGTCCAGAGGTCGTTGCGGACCGTCGCGCGAGCACGTCCGGGCCGATCTCCCGGATGTGGATGGTGATGGGCGATGACGTCGTGGTCGTACGACGCGGTCCACCCCGCGGCGAGCAGGTCCATGGTCAACAGGCCCTCCTCCCCGCCGATGCCGAACCGCTCCTCGAACCCGCCGGCGGCCATCAGCGCATCACGCCGGAAGACGACGGCGCAGGCCAGAAATCCGGAGATCGCCGGGCCGGGCGCACCCGGCAGCCGGGGTCCGCGTGCCATGCGCGCGCAGGTGGGATCCAGGTGCTCCTCTGGTCCGACCAGGATCCGAGCGGCCAGCAGCCCGAGGTCCGGATGGCCGGCGAACTGCCGCGTCGCCCGGGCCAGCGCGCCGGGCTCCCACCACGAGTCGTCGTCGCAGATCGCGACCAGCGGCGTGACCGCCGCCGCCACGCCGACGTTGCGTGCCGCGACGCCGCGATTGGCGGGCAGCGCGATCACCTGTGCCTCCGGAACGGCGGCCCGCACCGCGGCGACCGTGCCGTCCGCCGAGCCGTTGTCCACGACGACCAACGCCGGCACCTCGGGGAGCGCCCGGAGCCGCGCCAGGGTCGGCAGCAGTGTCACGCGGCGGTCGCGCGTCGCGATCACCACCGTCACATCTTCGGAAGCCATGGCTCGGTCGCGTTACCCGAAGCGTGCAAGGCGACCCGCACTTCATCGAGGTCACCATGTTCGTGTGCGAACAGCGCCGAGTGGCGGCGTGCCCCCGGTGTTTGCGCCCGCCATGCGCCAGGTGAACTCGCGGCTGTGAACGTCCTCGGGATCAACGCCGTCTTCCACGATCCGGCCGCCGCGCTCGTGGTGGACGGGCGGATCGTCGCTGCCGCCGAAGAGGAGCGCTTCAGCCGCCGCAAGCACGGCAAGCCGCCGGTGGCGTTCTCGACGTGGGAGCTGCCGGAGCAGGCGATCGCGTTCTGCTTGCAGCGGGCCGGGCTCACGCCGCGAGATGTTGATGTGGTTGCCTACTCGTATGATCCGGCGCTGGCGCCGGGCCTCGGCGACCACGTCGCTGCCGATCCGTGGGAGGGCCTCCGCACGCTCTTCGTCGAGCGTGCCCCGCGCTTCCTTGCGACCCTCGGCTTCGACCCGGCGGCCGTGCGCTTCGTCGGCCACCACGTCGCCCACGCAGCCTCGGCGCATCTCGCCTCGCCGTACGCGACGTCGGCCGTGATCGTCGCCGACGGGCGCGGCGAGCGCGCGTCGTCGCTTCTCGGCCGCTACGACACCGCCGGGCGGCTCGACCCACTGGCGATCCAGGAGCTGCCCCACTCCCTCGGCCTGCTCTACGAAGAACTCACGGCGCACCTCGGCTTCCGGCGCTCGTCGGACGAGTACAAGGTGATGGCCATGGCGTCCTATGGGACGCCGCGCCACGCCGGGCGACTCGCCGAGCTGGTGCGCGCCACGGCCGACGGCGGCTTCCGCACCGAGCCGGTCGACTGGGCGACGTTCGCGCGCGCGCTCCCGAAGGGCGGCGACGGGTGGACCGCCGACCACGCCGATCTCGCCGCCTCCGTCCAGCGGGTCGTCGAGGACGTGCTCCTCGAACTCGCTCGCTGGCTGCACGCCCGGACCGGGGAGCGCCACCTGACCATGGCGGGTGGCGTCGCGCTCAACTGCGTGGCCAACGCCCGGTTGCTGCGGGAGGGGCCGTTCGAGCACCTCTGGGTGCAGCCCGCCGCCGGCGACTCGGGCACCGCACTCGGCGCCGCGCTGCAGGCGGCCGCTGACGCCGGCGACGACGTCGCGCCGATGAGCACCGCCGCGCTGGGACGGGAGTGGGACGACGACGCGCTGGCCGCCTGGCTCGACCGCGCGGGCGTCGTGTACGAGCGCTCCGACGACGTCGCGGCGGCGGTGGCCGAGACGCTCGCCGCCGACGGCGTGGTCGCCTGGTTCCAGGGCCGCAGCGAGTTCGGACCGCGCGCGCTGGGGCACCGCAGCCTGCTGGCCGACCCGCGCCGCACCGCCAACCTCGAGCGCCTCAACGACGTCAAGGGGCGCGAGCAGTTTCGGCCCGTCGCGCCGATGGTGCTCGAAGAGCACGCGCGAGAGATCTTCACCGGCCGGCACCCGTCGCCGCACATGCTGTTCGTGCACGACGTCGCCGCGGCGTGGCGGCCACGGATCCCGGCGGTCGTCCACGTCGACGGCACCGCGCGCGTCCAGACCGTGTCGGACCGGGAGGAGCCGCTGGTCGCCCGGATGCTCGAGGCGTTCCATGCGCTGACCGGCGTCCCCGTCGTCGTCAACACGTCGCTCAACACGGCGGGCCGGCCGATGGTCGACGATCCGCGCGACGCGCTGGAGTGCTTCGGCTCGGCGCCGGTCGACCTGCTCGCCGTCGGCCCGTTCCTCGTGCGCCGCGACCGGCCGCTGGGCCGGCGGCGCGCCCGGGCGCTGGAGCACGCCGCGTGATCTCGGCCCCGCGCTACGACGTGGTGATCCCCACCGCCGGCCGGCCGTCGCTCGACGTCCTGCTGGCGTCGCTGGGCGCCGCGGACGGGCCGTTGCCCGACCGCCTGGTGATCGTCGACGACCGCCCGCAGGCGGCGCCCGCCCTGACCCCTCGGGTGCCGGCCGCGCTGACGGGCGTGATGGTCCTCGTGCGCTCCGGCGGCCGGGGCCCGGCGGCCGCCCGCAACGTGGGGTGGCGGAGCGGCCAGGCCCCGTGGGTGGCGTTCCTCGACGACGACGTGCTCCCGCCGCCGGGCTGGCGCGCCGAGCTGGCCACCGACCTGGCCGGGCTCGATTGGCGAACCGTCGCCTCTCAGGGACTGCTGCGGGTGCCGCTCCCACGCGATGCAGCGCCCACCGACTGGCAACGCAACGTCGCCGGGCTCGAGCACGCACGCTGGGCGACCGCCGACATGGCGTTCCGCCGCGCAGCGCTCGAGGCGGTCGGCGGCTTCGACGAGCGCTTCCCGCGCGCCTACCGCGAGGACTCCGACCTCGGCCTGCGCCTCACGGCACGCGGGCTGCGGCTCGCCGTGGGCCGGCGCTGCGTGCTCCATCCGGTACCGCAGGCTGATCATTGGGTCTCGCTGCGCAAGCAGGCGGGCAACGCCGACGACGCGCTGATGCGAGCGCTGCACGGCCGCGGGTGGCGGACGCGGGCCGGCGCGCCGCCCGGACGTCTGCGCCGCCACGTCGCCGTGACCGCGGCCGGCGCCATCGCGGTCGGCGCCGCCCTGACCGGCGCGCGTCGCACGGCCGCGACGGCCGCCCCCGCGTGGCTGGTCGGCACGTCCGAGCTGGCGTGGACCCGGATCGCGCCCGGGCCGCGCACGCGCGATGAGGTCACGACGATGGCCTTGACGAGCGCCGCCCTGCCCGTCGCGGCCGCCGCGCACCGCGTCGCCGGCGAGCTGCGCGCGCGAGGGATGGTCCGCGACGGCGCGGGGGCGCCGGTCCCTGCCCCGCCCCTGGCGGTCCTGCTCGATCGCGACGGGACCCTGGTCCACGACGTCCCCTACAACAAGGACCCCGCCCTCGTCCTGCCGCTGCCCGGCGTGCGCCGCGCGCTGGACCGGCTCCGCGCGCACGGCGTCCGGCTGGCGATCGTCTCCAACCAGAGCGGCGTCGGCCGGGGTCTGCTCGACGGAGAGGACGTCGCCTCGGTCATGGCTCGCACCCGCGACTGGCTCGGTCCCATCGACGACGTGCGCTGGTGCCCGCACCGGCCGGACGAGGGCTGTACGTGCCGCAAGCCCGCGCCCGGCATGTTGCTCGCCGCCGCCGCCACGCTTGGCGTCGACCCGCTGCGCTGCGCGGTGATCGGCGACATCGGCGCCGACGTCGAGGCCGCCGCGGCCGCCGGGATGCGCGGCATCCTCGTCCCGACGGCGGTCACCCAGCCGGCCGAGATCGCGGCGGCGGCGGAGCGCGCGGCGACGTTCTCCGAGGCGGTCGACGTCCTGCTCGCCGGCGCGCCCGCGCCGGCCGCGCGCGTGGAGAGTCACCGGACGTCGCCCGCCCGGCCGGCCCAGGCGGCAGCATGACCCGCGCGCTCGTCGCTCGGCTGGACAACGACGGTGACGTCCTGCTCGCCGGCCCCGCGATCCGCGCGATCACCGCGGGTTGCGACCACGTCACGCTCCTCTGCGGTCCCCGCGGTGCGCAGGCCGCGGCGCTGTTGCCCGGCGTCGACGAGGTCGTCGTGCGGCGCGCGGAGTGGATCGACCCGGAGGCGCCCGCCGTCGACCGTGCCGAGATCGACGCCTACATCTCGGTCCTGGCCGGCCAACGTGCCGACGTCGCCGCGATCCTCACGTCCTTCCATCAGAGCGCGCTGCCGCTCGCGCTGCTGCTGCGGATGGCCGCCGTCCCGCGGATTGCGGCGGTCAGCGAGGACTTCCCGGGCTCGCTGCTCGACCACCGCCTGCCGGACCCCGGCGACGTGCCCGAGGCCGAGCGCGGGTTGGCGGTCGCGGCGGCCCTCGGGTTCGCGCTGCCGCCCGGCGACGACGGCCGGCTTCGCGTCACGGCCGCACCGCCGCCGTGCGCCGTGCCGCGGCGGTACGTCGTCGTCCACCCTGGCGCCTCGGTGCCGGCGCGAGCTTGGGCGCCCGAGCGCCACGCCGAGCTCGTCGCGCGCCTCGTCGCCGACGGGCGCGAGGTCGTCGTCACCGGCGCACCGGCGGAACGGGCGCTGACCGCCGCGGTCGCCGGGAGTCGCGCCGTCGACCTCGGCGGCGCCACGACGCTCGCCGAACTCGCCGGCGTGCTGGCCGGCGCCGACGCGGTCGTCGTCGGCAACACCGGCCCCGCGCATCTGGCCGCCGCCGTCGGCACGCCCGTCGTCTCGCTGTTCGCGCCGACCGTGCCCGCCGCGCGCTGGCGCCCCTACGGCGTCGCGCAAGAGCTGCTGCACCGGCCGGTGACGTGCGCCGGCTGCCGGGCGCGCGAGTGCCCGGTCCCCGGCCATCCCTGCCTCGGCGGCGTGCCCGTCGACGCCGTCCTTCTCGCGCTGGCGCGCCTGGAGGCGCGTGCCGGCGTCCGACCGGCCCCGGCGGTGATGGCGTGAGGATCCTGCTCTGGCACGTGCACGGCTCCTGGACGACGGCCTTCGTCCAGGGCCGGCACGACTACGTCGTCCCGGTCGTCGGCGACCGCGGCCCGGAGGGACGCGGCCGCGCCCGGACGTGGGACTGGCCCGCCAACGTCGTGGAACGCACGCCCGAGGAGCTGCGCGACGAGGAGTTCGACGTGGTCGTTCTCCAGCGTCCGCGCGAGCTGACGGAGCTGACCGAGGCGTGGACCGGCCGCCGCCCGGGGCGCGACCTGCCCGCGATCTACGTCGAGCACAACGCGCCGCAGGGACGGATCGCCGACCTGCGCCACCCGGCCGCCGACCGCCGCGACCTGGTCGTCGCGCACGTCACGCACTTCAACGACCTGTTCTGGGATTGCGGCACCACACGCACCACGGTGGTCGAGCACGGGATCGTCGACCCCGGCCATCGCTTCACCGGTGTCCTGCCGCGCGCCGCGGTGGTCATCAACGAGGCGCGCCGCCGCGGCCGCGTCACCGGCACCGATCTGCTGGGACGCCTCGAGCGCAGGGGCGTCCCGATCGACCTGTTCGGCATGGACGCCGCTGCGCTGGGCGGCATCGAGGACCTTCCGCAAGACCGGCTGCACGACGAGCTGGCCCGCCGGCGCTGCTACGTCCACCCGATCCGCTGGACGTCGCTCGGCCTGTCGCTGATCGAGGCCATGCACTTGGGGATGCCCGTCGTCGCGCTCGCCACGACCGAGGTGCCGGACGCCGTCCCGCACGCGGCCGGCGTGGTGTCGACCCGCGTCGACGTCCTGGCCGACGCCGCGCGCGGCTTCCTCGCCGATCCCGCGGCGGCGCGCGCCGCCGGACATGCCGCGCGCGAGCATGCGCTGGAGCGCTTCGGGCTGAGCCGCTTCCTCACCGATTGGGACGTCCTGCTGGAGGAGGTGGTCGCCGGTGCGCATCGCGCTGGTGTCGGAGCACGCTAGCCCGCTCGCCGTCCTCGGCGGCGTCGACGCGGGCGGCCAGAACGTCCACGTCGCCGCGCTCGCGCAGGGGCTGGCGCGGCGCGGTGCGCGCGTCGTCGTCCACACGCGGCGCGACAGCCCGGCGCCACCCCGGCGCGTGGCGCTGTGCCCCGGCGTCGACGTCGATCACGTCGCCGCGGGCCCGGCCGCGGCGGTCTCCAAGGACGAGCTGCTCCCGTACATGGACGCCTTCGCCGCCGAGCTCGAGCGGGCCTGGCGCGCCGACCGCCCGGACGTCGTGCACAGCCACTTCTGGATGTCGGGGCTGGCCGCGCTGCACGCGGCACGCACACTCGACATCCCAGTCGTCCACACCTTCCACGCGCTCGGCGTCGTCAAGCGCCGCTACCAGGGCGACGCCGACACCAGCCCTGCCGAGCGCCTCGACGTCGAGCGGGCGATCGTGCGCGACGCCGACCGGATCGTCGCCACCTGCACCGACGAGGCCTTTGAGCTGATGCGCCTCGGTGCCGAGCGCGGCAAGGTCCACGTCGTCCCCTGCGGCGTCGACCTCGAGCGCTTCCGGCCCGACGGCCCCGCGGAGCCGCGCGGGCGGCGCCACCGGATCCTCTACACCGGACGGCTGGTCGAGCGCAAGGGCATCGGCAACGTCATCAGCGCGCTGGAGTCCGTGCCCGAGTGCGAGCTGGTCGTGGCCGGTGGGCCGTCGCGCGAAGCCCTGGAAACCGACCCGGAGGCGCGGCGCCTGCGCGCGCTGGCCGATCGCCACGGCGTCGGCGACCGCGTCGTGCTGCTCGGCCGCGTCGGCCGTGACGACCTGCCGGCGCTCCTGCGCTCCGCCGACGCCTTGGTCACCGTCCCGTGGTACGAGCCGTTCGGCATCACGCCGCTGGAGGCGATGGCCTGTGGCGTGCCGGTCGTGGCCAGCGCGGTCGGGGGCCTGATCGACACCGTGGTCGACGGCGTGACCGGCCGCCACGTGCCGCCGCGCGACCCGGTGCGCCTGGCCTCCGTGCTCCGCGACGTGCTGGCCGACGAGGACGGGCGCGCCGAGCAGGGCCGAGCCGGCGTGCTGCGCACGCGCCAGCTCTATGACTGGGATCGCGTGGCCCTCGCGACCCGCGACGTGTACGACCAGGTGGTCGTCCGGCGGCGCCGCACCGCGGGAAGCCGCTTCGCGCGGCGCACCGATGCCGTCGAGCACGTCGAGCAGCTCCGGGCCGCCCTGTCGGCCGGGGCCGACGCGCTGGCCCGCGCAGAGGAGTGGGGCACGCGCCTGGCGACGCGCCTGGAGGACGGCGCCCGGCTGCTGGCCGTCGGCAACGGCGGCAGCGCCGCCGAGGCCCAGCACCTCACCGCCGAGCTCGTCGGACGCTTCGAGCGGGACCGCCTGGCCCTCAGCGCGATCTGCCTGCACGGCGACACGTCGAGCCTGACGGCGATCGCCAACGACTTCGGGATCGAGGAGGCGTTCGCCCGCCAGGTCGTCGCGCATGGGCGTCCCGGCGACGTGCTGGTCGCGCTGAGCACCTCCGGCCGCTCGCCCAACGTGCTGGCGGCGGCGCGGGCCGCCCGCGATCGCGGCCTCACGGTCTGGGCCATGACCGGGCCGGCACCCAACCCGCTCGCCGACCTCTGCGACGAGGTGCTGGCCATCGATGCCGAGCGCGCGTGCACCGTCCAGGAGTTGCACCTCGTCGCGATCCACGTCCTCTGCGCCGCCGTCGACGCGGCGCTGACGATCGACGTGCGCGAGGCCCGCCCGCTGGAGGTGCACGCGTGAGCGCCGTCCGCCTGACGATCGTGGGCGACGCGCTGCTGGACCGCGACGTCGACGGCCACGTGCAGCGATTGGCGCCCGACGCGCCCGTGCCCGTCGTCGAGCACGAGCGCACGAGCGTCCGACCCGGCGGCGCCGGGCTGGCCGCCGTCCTGGCCGCCGCGGCCGGCCACGAGGTGCGGCTCGTGACGGCGCTGGCGCCCGACGGTCCCGGTGCCGAGCTGCGCGACGCGCTGCAGCAGGCGGGCGTCGAGGTCGTCGACCTCGTTCTGGCGGGGCAGACGCCGGAGAAGATCCGGATCCGCGCCCAGGGACGTGCGCTCCTGCGGCTGGACCGCGGGGGCGCGGCCGGCATCGTCAGCCCGTCCACCGCGGCGGCGCGGGCGGCGATCGAGTGGTCCGACGCCGTCCTGGTCGCCGACTACGGACGCGGCGTGGCCGCCGAGCCCGGCCTGCGCGGCGCGCTGGAGCACGCGCTGGCCGGCGGCACGCCGCTGGTGTGGGATCCCCACCCGCGCGGCGCCGTGCCGGTCGCGGGCGCCTGGCTCGTGACGCCCAACGCCGCCGAGGCGACCGCCTTCGCCGCCCGCCCGGGCGCCACCGCCGACCTCGCGCCGATCACGCGCGCGGCCGCCGACGCCGAGGTGCTGCGCGACCGCTGGGCGGCGCGCTGGGTCTGCGTCACGCGGGGCGCCGACGGCGCGGTGCTCGCGGGGCCCGAGGGTCCGTTGACGGCGGTCGCCGCCGAACGCGTGCCGGTCGGCGACCCGTGCGGCGCCGGCGACCGCTTCGCGGTCCGCGCCACCGAGGTGCTGGCCGCGGGCGGC
>DASYBY010000385.1:0-5227 GCA_036500525.1 Baekduia sp.
ACATGATGCCCGCGCTCCTCGTCCCGCTGAGGACCGGGGTGCCGCTGCCGGCCGCGAAGGTGAGGCTGGGGCCGGCGAACGTGACGGCGAGGACCGGCGTCGGGGGCCCGCTCAGCTGGTAGACGCCCCGCGCCAGCTCGACCCGCACGCTGTCGGTGACCGGCTCGGCGTTGGCGCTCGTCACCGCGGTCGCGATGGTGCAGGCGTCGGCCGGCGAGCTGCAGTCCGCGGCGCCGATGGCCGTGGGCGCGGCGTACAGGCTGTCGGTCGCCGCCTCGGCAGAGGTCGCCGAGACGGCGAGGAGGCACAGGCCCGCGAGGGCGGCGATGCCGAGGCGTCGGGTGGTCATGGGTCGGACATTCGACGGCGATGCCCTATGGCCTCTGTTGGGATGCCCGCAGGGCGACCGCACGCCTTCAACACACACTGCCGTTTGTGATACACGCGCGTCGTGTGGTAGAACCCCCGGCCTGATGAACTGGTCCAGGGTCCGTCGCCATGCCGTGTTGTTCCTGTTGGTCGTGAGCTTGTTCGCGATCGGTGCGGGTGGTGCGTCGGCGGCCGCCTGGCTGGCTCCCGATGACGTGTCGATGGCCGTCGGCGATCTCGGGTTCGACGCCCCGGGGAACGCGACCGCGGTGGGGGTCGCGGAAGGCGCCGGTGGAGGGTCGGTCGTGCAGAGCGTCGGCCGGGCGCTCGGCGGTCACTGGGGCGCCGTGGCGACGCTCCCCGGCAGCGGCGTCAGCGCACCGAACAGGCCGCACGTGGCGGTCGATCCGCAGGGCGATGCGGTCGCGATCTGGTCGGCCGGCGACAGCGCCGTGCGGGTCGCCAGCCGTCCGGCCGACGGCGCGTGGAGCGCCCCGGAGGTGATCTCCACCGGCACGACGTTCGATCAGGAGCAGGACGTCGCCCTCGACGACCACGGCAACGCGACGGCGATCTGGGACGAGCTCGTCGGATCCACCTTCGTCGTGCGCACCGCGAGCCGCCCGGCCGGCGGCACCTGGAGCGCGCCCGTCGACCTCTCCGACAGCGGCGACGGCGATGCCCAGCACCCGCGGCTGGCCGTCGATCCGCAGGGCGGTGCGATCGCGGTCTGGATCGGGCTCGCGCAGGCTCCCGGGGGCGGCGGGACCGTCGGGATCGTGCGGTCCAAGAGCCGCCCGGCCGGGGGCGCGTGGAGCGCCGCGGCGGCGGACGTCCTCTCCGGCGGCGATGCGGCGGCGCCGCAGGTGGCGATCGATCCCCAGGGGCGGGCGACCGCGGTCTGGGTGTTGTACGACAACAGCACCTACACCGTCCAGGCCGCCCGCCAGGACGCCGGGGGCGATTGGGCGACCGCCGACCTGGGCGAAGGCCAGGACTCCCCGCAGGTGGCGGTCGATCCCCAAGGCACCGCGACCGCGGTGTGGGTCTCCTACGCGCCGGCGGGCCACGTCGTGCGCGCCAGCAGCAGCACGGCCGGCGGGTCGTGGAGCGCGCCCGTCGACCTGGGCGCCGGCTGGGACGCCCAGAGCGTGATGTCGCCGTGGGTGGGGGTCGATCAGCAGGGCGCCGTGACCGCGATCTGGGCGCGGTCCAGCAGTAGCGACGACGTCGTCGCCCAGGCCTCCCACCACGTGCCCGGCGACGGCTGGAGCGCTCCCGTCGACCTGCCGGTCGCGCCGATCAACGGGCTGCCGGCGGCGGGTGTCGATCCGCAGGGCACCGCGACGATCGTCTGGTCGCGGTCCGGCTCCCCCGCCTCGGGGTCGAGCAGCATCTTCGACGCGGTCGGGCCCGAGCTGCGGGACGAGGTCGTGCCGGTGAGCGCGTACCTCGGGTGGACGGTGCGCATGTCGGTGAACCCGTTCGACCCCTGGTCGGCGGTGACGACCACGTGGGACTTCGGCGACGGCCAGACGGGCATGGGCGCCGCGGTCACCCACGTCTACAACGCGCTGGGCGACTACGCGGTCACGGTCACCGGCGTCGACTGGTCGGGCAACGTGACGCAGAGGGTCCAGCAGATCCACATCGGCCCGCCGCCGCTCGGCGATCCGATCGGTCCCGGCCCCGGTCCCGGCCCCGGTCCCGGCCCCGGTCCCGGCGTGACCCCGCCCCCGCCCCCGCCGGTCGTGCGCAAGGCCCCGGTCCTGTCCGGCCTCAAGCAGTCCGCCGCGCGCTGGCGCACGCGCAAGGTCAAGCACGGCGCACGCCTGCCGGTCGGGACGAGCTTCCGCTTCACGCTCGACCGCGCCGCGCAGGTCCGGCTCGCCTTCTCGGAGATCGCCGCCGGCCGGCGCGTCAACGGCCACTGCACCACGGCCACGAAGAAGAACAACAACAAGCCCCGGTGCGATCGCTTCGTGTCCCGCGGCACGCTCACCCGCGCCGCCAAGGCCAAGAACACCACCATCACCTTCACCGGCAAGCTCAACGGCCACACGCTGAAGCCCGGCCGCTACCGCGTCGTCGTCACCGCGCTCGCCGACGGCAAGACGTCGAAGGCCGCGACGGTCAGCTTCACGATCGTCCGCTGAGCGGCCGCGGGCGGAGGTGCAGGAACGCCTCGCGCACGTAGCGCTCGTGCCCGGCGATGGCGTGCTCGGCATGCGGTCGTCGGCGCCCGCCTCCAACTGTGGGGTCTGCCGCATCCATCGATCCATGATCGGCCGCGGATCGCAACAGCGCCGTACAGGTTGATGCTCGGCGCATCGAGCTTTCGTGCAGATCCATCGCGCCTTGACGCATAACCGTTTGGTTCTCTATGGTCCTTGCCGTGAGCGTCGCCTTGCCCGTCATCCACCCGCGCGAGCGCCAGGCCGGCGGCTGCTGCGAGGCGCCGGTCGAGCCGGACCTCACGCCGGCCGCCGCGGTCGCGCTGGCGGCGACGGTCAAGGCGCTGGCCGACCCGACGCGGCTGCGGATCGTCGACACGCTGCGCAAGGCCGCGCCCGAGGCCGTCTGCCAATGCGAGCTGCTGCCGCTGTTCGCCATGTCCCAGCCCGCGTTGTCCAAGCACTTGAAGGTGCTGGCCGGCGCCGCGGTGATCGGGACCGAGCGGCGCGGGCTGTGGGCCTACTACTACCTGGTGCCGGGTTCGACCGAGGAGCTGATCGCGTGGCTGAGGTGACGTCGTCGTCGTGCTGCGGGCCTGCCGTGCAGGCGAGCTGCTGTGGGCCGGAGGAGAAGGCCGGCGGGTGCTGCGATCCGGCCGCGCACGCGGCCGGCGGTTGCGCGTGCTCGGCCGCGCAGGCGGCGCCCGCCGAGGACGACCTCCGCGAGTCCGTCCGGGAGCGCTACGCCGCCGCGGCCCGCGCGGCCGGCTCCGGCGGCGGGTGCTGCTCGGCGGTGTCGCTGACCGACGCCGGCGGCACCGAGGTGTTCGGCAACGCCGTCTACGCGGGCGCGGACGTCGACGGCGCGACCGGCGGCGCGCTGAGCGCCTCGCTGGGCTGCGGCGTGCCGACCGCGGTCGCCGACCTGCACCCGGGCGAGGTCGTGCTCGACCTCGGCGCCGGGGCGGGCGCCGACGTGCTCATCTCCGCGCGCCGCGTCGGGCCGACCGGCAAGGCCTACGGGTTGGACATGACCGACGAGATGCTGGAGCTGGCGCGCGCCAACGCCGCGCGGGCCGGCGCGGAGAACGTCGAGTTCCTCAAGGGCTACCTCGAGGACATCCCGCTGCCCGACGGCGCGGTCGACGTCGTCATCTCCAACTGCGTCATCAACCTGGCGGGCGACAAGGACCTCGTGTTCGCCGAGGCCGCGCGCGTCCTGAAGCCCGGCGGGCGGTTCGCCGTCTCCGACGTGATCGCCGACGCCGGCATGGACGCGGCGACCCGCGCCGACGTGGCGGCATGGACGGGCTGCGTCGCCGGGGCGCTGACGCGCGAGGCGTTCGCGGGCGGCCTGCGCGCGGCCGGGTTCGCGGACGTCGAGATCACCGAGACGCACCGCGTCCACGAGCACGCCGCCGCGGCGATCATCCGCGCCCGCAAGGCCACCGCGTGATCGGGCTGCGGCGCCGCCTGGTCGCCGAGCTCATCGGGTCGGCCTTTCTCGCCGCGATCGTCGTCGGGTCTGGGATCGCCGCCGCGCGCCTGTCCCCCGGCGACACCGGCCTGCAGCTCCTGGAGAACAGCGCCGCGACCGCCACCGGCCTGTTCGCCATCATCTTGATGTTCGGGCCAGTGTCCGGCGCGCACTGCAACCCGGTGGTGTCGCTGGTCGACGCCGCGCTCGGCGGCGTCGCACCCCGCGAGGCGCTGGCCTACATCTCGGTCCAGACCGCCGGGTGCGTGGCGGGCGCGGTGCTCGCCAACGCGATGTTCGGCCGGGCGGTGGTGAGCATCGCCACGACGCACCGCGCGACCGGTCCGCACCTGCTGGCCGAGACCGTCGCGACGGTCGGCCTGTTGTTGGTCATCTTCTCGCTGGCGCGCACGGGGCGCGGCGCGAGCGCCCCCGCGGCGGTCGGCGCCTACATCGGCGCGGCGTACTGGTTCACCAGCAGCACGAGCTTCGCCAACCCGGCGATCACCGTCGGCCGGATGTTCTCCGACAGCTTCGCCGGGATCGCCCCGGCCTCCGCGCCGGCCTACGTCGGCGCGCAGCTCGCCGGCGGCGCGCTCGCGGTCGGGCTGATCCGGGCGCTGTATCCGGCCCCGGCCGCGGTCGTCCTCGCCGCCTGATGTCCACCGTCTTGTTCGTCTGCCTGCACAACGCCGGGCGCTCCCAGATGAGCCGCGCGCTCTTCGACCAGGTCGCCGCCGGCCGCCACCGCGCGCTCAGCGCGGGCAGCGTCGCCGACCCCGACGGCCACGTCCACCCCGAGGTCGTGACGGTCATGCGCGAGGTCGGCGTCGACCTGGCCGGCGTCCGCCCCACCCGCCTGACCCGCGCGCTGGCCGAGCAGGCCGACGTCGTCGTCACGATGGGCTGCGGCGACGCCTGCCCGTTCATCCCCGGCAAGCGCTACGTCGACTGGGACCTGCCCGACCCCCAGGGCCGGCCGATCGACGACGTCCGCGCCACGCGCGACGAGATCGCCCGCCGCGTCGCCGCGCTGCTCCGCGAGCTCTAGTGTCGTGAGTCGTTAATTCGGGTGCAGTATGCGGGATGCTCGGCCCCGGCTGACGGTCGCCGATGACCGAAGGTGAACCCCCGTTCATCGAGGTCAGCGGCGGCCGTCAGGCGGCGGCGAGCGCCCGCAGACTGCCCGCGAATTAGCGACTCAGGA
>DASYBY010000386.1:0-1542 GCA_036500525.1 Baekduia sp.
GCTTCGGGTCGTCGAGGCGCCCGACCGCGATGACGGGGATCGTCACCGCGGCCTTCACGGCGGCCGCGGCCGCGACGAGATGGCCGCGCGGGACCGACATCGGCGCGAGCGTCACGTGCAGCGTGTGCCACGTGCCGCCCGACACGCTGATCGCGGCGACGCCCGTCTCCTCCAGCCAGCGGGCGACGACGACGGCCTCTTCGAGGGTGAAACCGCCGGCGACGGCGTCCTCCCCGTTGAGGCGCCAGACCAATGGGCACTCCTCGCCGCCGGCGGCGCCGATCGCGGCGGCGACTTCGAGCGCGAACCGCGCGCGGTTGGCCAGGCTGCCGCCGTACGCGTCGGTGCGCTGGTTGTCGCGGGGCGACAGGAAGTTGGAGGGCAGGTACCCGTGCGCGCCGTGGACCTCGACGAAGTCGAACCCCGCCTGCCGCGCCAGCCGGGTGGCGCGGGCGTAGTCCTCCACGATCTCGCCGATCTCGGCGGCGGTCAGCTCGTGCGGCACGGGCGCTTGCGAGTTGAGCGGCACCGGCGACGGCGCCACCGCCGGACCCTCGACCACCTGGCGACCCGGCTGCATCAGCTGGACGCCGACGGCGACGCCGTAGGGGCGCAGCTCGTCGACCAGGCGCTTGAGCCCCGGCAGGTAGTCCTCGGAGCTGATCCGCGGCTCGGGCCCCACGGTGTCGGGCGACACCAGGCACCCCTCGACGATGATCGTCCCGATCCCGCCCTCGGCGCGGCGGCGGTAGTAGGCGATCGTCGCGTCGCTGATGTGGCCGTCCTCGTCGAGGCACGTCCCCATCGGGGCCATCATCAGCCGGTTCTTCAGGTGCAGCGGGCCCAGCGCGAACGACTCGAAGAGCACGTCCGTCGCGTCCGGCGCCTGCGCGACGTCGTGGATCATGCCGCCCAACTGTAGTCGGCGGGTCGATCGTTTTCAACCAAGCGGTCGGTATGTTCGGCACGGCTGGACACGGTGCGCAGTCTACCAATCGTTTGGCCTGCGAAGCCGCCGCGTCAGTACGCGATCCACCCGCCGTCGACCGGGATCGACACGCCGTTGATGCGCGACGCGCCGGCGCTGGCCAGGAACACCGCCACCGAGGCGATCTCCTCGGGCGTGCCGGGCGGCGGCTTCTCGCGGTCACGGTTGCGCAGCCGCTCGCCCATCGCCGTCTCGGGTCCTGCCGCGCCGCGGATCTCGGTCGCGACGCTCCCGGGGCAGATCGCGTTGCACCGGATCCCCCGCGCGCCGTGCGTCGCCGCGATGTTGGTGGTCAACCCGACCACGCCGAACTTCGAGGCGGTGTACGCGGCGCCGGCGCGGCCACCGCGCAGCCCGGCGACCGATGCCGTGTTGGTGATCGTGCCGCCGCCACGGGCGAGCATCACCGGGATCGCCCGCCGGCACAGCAGGAACGGCCCGCGCAGGTTGACGGCCATCAGCCGGTCCCAGTCCTCCTCGGCGGTCTCGTCGACCGCGGCGAGGCCGTCGATGACGCCCGCGTTGTTGCACAACACGTCGAGCCCGGGCCCCGC
>DASYBY010000387.1:0-9957 GCA_036500525.1 Baekduia sp.
CAAGATGCTCAAGACGCTCGAGGAGCCGCCGCCGTTCGCGCACCTCGTGCTGATCACCGACAAGCCCGGCAACATGCTGCCGACGATCGCGTCGCGCTGCCAGATCGTGCGCTTCGAGGCCGCCACGCCCGCCGAGCTGTCACAGCGCCTGCAGACCAAGCACGGCGTGCCGCCGCTGACCGCCGACGCCTGCGCCCGCCTCGCCCTCGGCGACGCCGAGCGCGCCCTGGCCCTCGCGCTGGCCGAGGGCCCGGCCCTCCGCGCCGCCGCCGAGCGCTACGCCCGCGCCTCGCTGCACGACAAGCTCTCCGAGCGCCCGCACGTCGCGCTCCTGGACCAGGCGCGCGCCCGCGGCGACGCGGCGGCCAGCGGCGTCGCGTCGCAGGTCGCGCTCGACGCCGAGCTGCTCCCCGACCGCGAGGCCAAGCGCCTCAAGCGCGAGGGTGAGACCGCCGGCAAGCGCGCCCACCGCCGCGCGTACGCCGCGACGATCGACCACGGCCTACAGCTCTGCGCGCTGTGGCTGCGCGACGTCGCCTGCGCCAAGGACGGCGTCCCCGAGCTGATCCACCACAGCGACCGGGCCGACGAGGTCGTCGCCGACGCCGAGGAGTCGTCCGCCAGCGCCGGCCGGCTGCGCGACGCCGTCGGTCTCGTCGAGACCGCGCGCACCATGTTCATCTTGAACCCGTCCGAGGAGCTGGCGCTCGAGGCCCTCGCGTCCAAGCTTGGGCGCATCTTGCACTGAGGCCTCGAGCGCGGCGCTCGAAGCGCTCGCCTCCAAGCTCGGGCGGACGCTGAACGCCTAGCCGTTGACCGTGTTGGTCGCGACGAGCGCGAGCAGCACGACGCCCAGCACGATCCGGTAGACCACGAAGATGGTCACCGGGTGCCGGGTCAAGTACTTCAGGAACCAGGCGATCGACGCGTAGCCGACGATGAACGCCAACAACGTCGCCAGCGCCGTCGCGCCGAAGCCCGCCCCGCCGCCGTCGCCGACGTCCTTGAGCTCGAAGAGCCCGGACAGGACGACCGCCGGGACCGACAGCAGGAACGAGTAGCGCGCCGCGGCGCCGCGCTCCAGGCCGAGGAAGAGGCCGGCGGAGATCGTCGCGCCCGAGCGGCTCACGCCCGGCACGAGCGCCAGCGCCTGGGCGAAGCCGATGACGATGCCGTCGCGCATCGTGAGCGACTCGACGTCGCGCTCCTTGCGCCCGGTGCGCTCGGCGATCTGCAGGATCACGCCGAGCGCGATGAGCGCGATGGCGATCAGCGTGAGCTGCCGCGCGTCGGTCTCGATCTTGTCCTTGAACGCGAGGCCGAGGATGCCGATCGGGATCGTGCCGACGATCAGGTACCAGCCGAGGCGGGCGTCGAGCGTGCCGCGAGCGGCCGGGTCGCGCAGCGAGCGCAGCCAGGCGCGCGCGATGTTCCACAGGTCCTTGCGGAAGTAGAGGAGGACCGCGGCCATCGTCCCCAACTGGACGACGGCGGTGAACGCCGTGCCCGGGTCGTCCCAGCCGGCGAAGGCCGGCACGATCCGCAGGTGTGCGGTGGAGGAGACGGGCAGGAACTCGGTGAGCCCCTGCACGATCCCGAGGATGATGGCCTGGAAAGCGTCCATGGTCGCGGGGCACAGTAGTGGTCGGCGCGGAGGCGCACCTGGCCGGGCGGGTGGGTACTCAGGTTCCGTTCAGGCGCGGGCGATCGGGCCGAGCCGCGGCGCGATCCCGTACAACTCGAACGCCCGGAACGTGTGGAAGCGCGGGTGGCCGGGGCCGTGGAAGTCGGCCGAGCCGGTGGTCAGCAGCCCGCGCTCCTCGCACGCGCGCGCGGCGAAGAGCGTCTCCTCGCGGGTATGCGTGATGTAGAACGCCTCGACGCCGTCGAGCCCCTGGGCGGCGAAGCGGTCGATGGCGCCGCCGACCTCCTCGTCGGCGTCGACGTCCCAGAACGGGTGCGCCCAGATCGCGACGCCGCCCGCGGCGTGGATCGCCGCGATCGCCTCGGCGACCGTCGGCGTGGTGCGCCGCCGGTAGGCCGGCGCGCCCGCGACCAGGTAGGCCTCCAACAACGCGCCGAAGTCCGCCAGGCCCTCGTCGGCGATCCGCTGCGCGTTGTCGGGATGGTCGAACGCGGCCTGCGCGAGGTGCGGGCGGCCGATCGGCCGGCCGGCGGCGCGGCGGGCCTCCAGCGGCGCGCGGTCCAGGGCGAAGCCGCAGTCCTCCAGCGCGTCGGCCATGCGCAGGGCGCGCGCGGCGCGGTCGCCGCGGTAGCGCTCCAGCTCGGCCAGGAAGGCCGGGTCGGTGTGGTCGACGCCGTAGCCGACGACGTGCAGGTCCTCGTGGTCGCCGTCGATCGTCGACAGCTCCGTGGCGGGCACGACGCGGATCGCGCCGTCCGACGCCCGCGCGGCCTCCAGCGCCTCGGCGACGCCGTCGACCGTGTCGTGGTCGGTGAGCGCCAGCAGCTGCACGCCCGCGGCGGCGGCGCGCGCGACGACCTCGGCCGGCGGGAGCGTACCGTCGGAGTACGTGGAGTGCGACTGGAGGTCGAAGGTGGGGCGCTCGGGCACGCGCCGGACCGTACCCGCGGCGCCTGGTCGTTAGCGAGCTAACGGTATTTGTTAGGATGCTAACGAGATGCCCGCGTCAGCGTCCACGGCCTCCGCCGCCGATCAGCAGCTCGACGAGTTCGTCGCCGCGTTCGAGGACTTCGTCCGCGCCGCCAAGCGCGCCCGCGCCCGGTCCGAGCCGGCGGCCGTGCTGACCACCTCGCAGTACGACCTGCTCCTCCCGCTCCTGGAGGCCGGCGACCCGCTCGGCCTGCGCGAGCTGGCGCGCGCCGCCGACGTGAGCGCGCCGACCGCGACGCGTATGGTCGACGGCCTCGCGGCCCGCGGCCTGGTCACGCGCGAGCGCAGCGAGGAGGACCGGCGGGCCGTGTGCCTGGCGCTGACCGAGGCGGGCATCGCCGCCGTGCGGGAGCGCAGCGAGCAGCTGCTCGCGCGCCGCCGCGCGCTGTTCGACCAGCTGGCGCCCGGTGAGCGCCGTGCCGCCGCCAAGGTGCTGGCGCGCCTCGCCGCGGCCTACGAAGGAGTACACGAATGAAGGGCTCAGGCCTGCCGAAGGACGTCCGGCCGATCGCCATCGTGGTGGTCGTCGGGGCGATCATGTCGATCCTCGACGCGACGATCGTCAACGTCGCGCTGCAGACGCTGCGCGAGGACCTCGACGTCTCGCTGGCGACGATCCAGTGGGTGAGCACGGGCTACCTGCTCGCGCTCGCCGCGGTGATCCCGCTGACCGGCTGGATGGCCGAGCGCTTCGGCCCGCGCCGCGTGTGGATGACCGCCGTGTCGGCCTTCGTGCTGACCAGCGTGCTCTGCGGCGCCGCGTGGAGCGCGGACTCGCTGATCGCCTTCCGCGTCCTGCAGGGCCTCGCCGGCGGCATGATCATGCCCATCGGGATGATCACGCTCGCGCAGGCGGCCGGTCCCAAGCGGATGGGCGCGGTCATGAGCGTCGTGGGCGTGCCGATGCTGCTCGGCCCGGTCGTGGGGCCGGTCATCGGCGGCCTGCTGATCGACGACCTCAGCTGGCGCTGGATCTTCTACGTCAACGTGCCGGTCGGCGCGGTCGGCCTCGTGTTGGCCTACAAGCTGCTGCCGACCACGCGCGCCGTCGGGCACGCGTCGGAGGCCGGCCACGCGACGCCGCCGCTCGACAAGTTGGGGTTGTTGCTGCTGTCGCCCGGCGTCGCGGCGGTCATCTTCGGGCTCAGCGAGGTCGGCACCCACAGCTCGCTGGCGGTGACCAGCGCCTGGCTGCCGATCGTCGTCGGCGCCGCGATGGTCACGACGTTCGTCGTGCGCGCCACGCGCATCGCCCACCCGCTGGTCGAGGTCAAGCTCTTCCGCGGCGCGGGCTTCAGCGCGGCGGCGGCGACGACCTTCCTGGTCGGCGCGGCGCTGTTCGGGTCGATGATCCTGCTGCCGCTCTACTACCAGGTGGTCCGCGGGATGTCGCCGCTGGACGCGGGGCTGCTGATGATGCCCCAGGGTGTCGGCGCGGCGCTCGGCATGAACATCGCGGGCAAGCTGACCGACCGCGTCGGCGCCGGGCGCGTCGTGCCGGTCGGGCTGCTGATCCTCGGGCTGGGGACGGTCCCCTACGCGACGATCGGCGGGCACACCGGCTACGCGATCCTGCTCATCGGGCTGTTCGTGCGCGGGCTCGGACTCGGCGCGACGATGATGCCGGCGATGGCCGCGGCGTACGCGACGCTCGACAGCGGCGCGCAGGTCCCGCGGGCCACGCCGATGTTGAACGTGTTGCAGCGGATCGGCGGATCGCTGGGCGTCGCGGTGTTGACGGTGGTGTTGGAGAACGCGCTGCGCAGCCAGGTCGCGGGCGCCGGGGGCGGCGCGGCGGCCGACGGCGCGGTGGGTGGCGCGCTGCCCGAGGCGGTGCGCGTGCGCTTCGCCGACCCGCTCGCCACGGCCTTCGCCCACGCCTACCTGTGGTCGCTGGTGGGGATCCTGGTCGCGCTCGTGCCGGCGCTGCTGTTGATGCGCGAGGAGCGCCGCGTGCGGGTGCGCGCGGCGGCCGACGCGGCGGCGGAGGCGGCTGCCGCGCCCGGCGGCGACCCGGCGCCGGCGCCCGCGGCCGTCGCGGTCTGAGCCGCGACGACCGCGGCGACCACCGCCGGGTCGAACTGCGTGCCCGCGCAGCGGCGCAGCTCGGCGAGCGCGTCGCCGCGCGGGCGCGCCGCGCGGTAGGGCCGGTCCGACGTCATGGCGTGCAGCGCGTCGCAGACCGCGACGATCCGGGCGGGCAGCGGGATCGCCTCGCCCCGCAGCCCGTCGGGGTAGCCCGCGCCGTCGTGGCGCTCGTGGACCGCGCGCACGAGCGGCGCGACGTGGGCCAGCAGCGGGATCCGCGCCAGCAGCGCGGCGCCGATGGCCGAGTGCTCCTTGATCTCCTCGAACTCGCCCGGCGTGAGCCGGCCCGGCTTGGTGAGGAGATCGGAGCGGACGCCGATCTTGCCGATGTCGTGCAGCAGCGCGCAGTAGCGCAGCGCGCGGAGCTCGGCGTCGCCGAGGCCGAGGCGGCGGCCGGTGCCGAGCGCGAGGTCGGCGACGCGGTCGGCGTGGTCGGCCGTGTAGGCGTCCTTGGTCTCCAGCACGTCGGCGAGCACCCCGAGCGTCGTGGCGAAGCCGGTCTCCAGCTCGTCCAGGAGGCGGCAGCGGTGCAGGGCTGCGCCGACCTGGGCGGCGACGACGTCGGCCAGCAGCAGGTCATCGTCGCCGAAGGCGTGCGTGGCGATCTGCTCGAGGTTGAGCACGCCCCAGATGTGGCCGTCGACGGTGATCGGCAGCGACAGCTCCGAGCCGGGATCGGAGCGCGGGTCGCGGCGCAGGTAGTCGGGGTCCTGCGCGGTGTCGCGGATGACCGCAGGCCGGCCGGTGCGCGCGACGCGCCCGTTGACGCCCTCGCCGACGGGTTGCTCGTGGGCGAGGAAGTCGGCCGACGCGGTCAGCGGGCCGGCGGCGGCGACGACCCGCAGCGTGGCGTCGTGGTCGTCGAGGCGCTGGATGACCGCGAGGAAGAAGCCGAAGGCGGAGTGCAGCTCGTCGACCGCGCACTGCGCCGCGGCGGCGGGGTCGGTGAGCGGCGCGAGCTTGGTGGCCAGGCGCGCGGCGACGGCGAGGCGGGTGTGCGGGCCGGGGTCGGCCACGGGCGACGTACGCGCGGGGATCAGCATGCCCCCGGTGGGTCGGCAGAACGCACGCGTTTCTGGTCGGCCCGCCGGTCCCAACCGGTTCGACACGATGTCGGAACCGGCCGGGGCGCACCGGCGGTGCGCCCCGCGTGCTGCGGTCTAGCTGCGCGCGGCGGCCGGCGCGCCCGACTTCACCCGGCGACGTTCCTTCTTGAGGATGTCGTGGGCGACGTCGGAGCCGACGTAGGGCAGCAGGAGCGAGAACACCAGGTCGGGCAGCAGCGCCGGCAGCTCGGCGTACTTGCCGGCGAGCACCCGCGCGTAGATGACCTCGTAGATCCCGCCGACGAGCGTCTCGGCGATCAGCGGCGACGGGCGCTTGGACTTCGGCAGGTCCTGCGCGGCGGCGTCGTCGATCATCGCGGCGAGCGCGTGCATGATCTTGTTGCGGCGATCGATCGCGGTCGGGCCGGCGGCGAGCACCTCGACGATGCACATGTCGGCGTACGTCGGCTCGTTGGCGATGAACTCCAGCAGCGCGCGCAGGGTCTCGCGAGCGCGGTCGACCAGGCCGTCGGCGGCGTCGTACGCCTCCTTGACCCCGGCCAGCAGCTGCGTGGAGACCTCGTCGTACGCCGCGAGGAAGACGTCTTCCTTGCCGCGGTAGTTGTCGTAGAACGTCCGGCGCGAGACGCCCGAAGTGACGACGATGTCCTCCACGCTCATGGAGACGTAGCCGGCCGTGCTGCACACGTCGGCGACCGCGGCGAGGATGCGCTGGCGCTGGTTGGACAGCACGAACTGGCGCGACAGGCCATGTCGGCCGGCCGGCAGCTGGTGCGGCTCACGATTGCGCTTGGCCGTCTTGGGTTCAGCCATAGGAGGGAACATAGCTGTTTGGTAGCCGGAAATGGCCACTTGCACGCCAGATAGGCGCGATCGCAACACCATCATTGTGTCTCATGGCATCAGGCGGCATGGGGGAGTACCGGATCGGAGCCCGCGTCGCTTTTGGACATCTCGACCCCCGGGTACCCCTCGTCGCCGCCGTCGGCCACCCGCACGGCGTCGCGGCCCTCGGCCTTGGCGCGGTACAGCGCCCGGTCGGCGCGCCGGAACACGTCCTCCCACACGAACGGGACCTCGGCCGTCGACGCCGCGACGCCGAAGGACATGGTCACCGGCACCGCGGCGATCGGCGCCTCGGCGATCGCGGCGCGCAGCTGCTCGGCCAGCAGGGCGGAGGCCGCCGCGTCGGCGCCGAGCAGGATGATGGCGAACTCTTCGCCACCTAGCCGATAGGCCAGGTCGAAGGCCCGCAGCTGCCCGCGCAGCTCGTAGGCGATGTGGCGCAGGACCGCATCACCGGTCTCGTGTCCGAAGCGGTCGTTGATCTCCTTGAAGTGGTCGACGTCGCCGACGATCACGCCGACCGGGCGCCCGCTCATGCGCGACTGGTGCTCGATCTCCGCGGTCCGCGTCGCCAGGGCGGTCCGGTTGAGCATGCCCGTGAGCGCGTCGAGGACCGCCGCGCCGCGGTGGTCGGTGTCGGACTCGCGCAGGACGGCGTTCATCCGGGTGACCGCGAGCATCGTCGCCAGCGGGAGGGTGAGGACGACCGGGTCGTGCAGGGCGACCGATCCGTGGAAGCCGAGGCCGGCCACGATCATCACCAGCCCGGTGTAGATCGTCCCGGCGGTCATCACCCGCGCGGGGAACCGGCCGCTGGCCGACAGCACCGGCCACGCGAGGATCGCCAGCCCCGCCTTGTGCTGGCTGCCGTTGACGACGATCGCCGTCGCCAGCAGCGCCTGCGACAGCACGAGGCCGCCGGCGACCGCCACCTCGGGCCGGCGCAGCCCCGGGGCGAAGCGCGCGATCAGCGTGTAGAGCACCATCGCCACGGCGAGCGGGATGACCGCGAGCGGGTCGTCCCAGGGGAGCGTGGGGACCAGCAGCGCCGCGATGATCAGCAGGACCTTGCGGTGCTCGGGCGCGATGCGCCGGTGCATGTCGAGGAACCGCTCACGCTCGCCGGCGTCGCGGCACACCCACGAGTAGCGCGGCGCCGCGCCCAGGGCGCGCGCCGTCCTCCCCCGATCGAGTGATCTCCAGGCCATCCCACGAGTCATCGGCCGTGCGCGCGCATCCTGCAATCGCGACACGCGGTCGTGTCTGGACACCTTCGCGGCGCGCGGCTACGCTGGCCCGCGCATGGATGGACGACAGACGGCCCTCGGCGCCCTCGTTCTCGGCGCCCTCGCGGTCGGTGTCGCCGGCTGCGGCTCGGACTCCGGCGGCGCGACGAGCCAGGCGGCGCCGGGCGCGCGAGCGACCACCACCGCCGCGACGACGGGCTCGGCCCCCTCGCCGGTGTCGGTCCTCGGCTCGAGCGTGCGCGCCGACCCCAAGAGCGTCGCGGTGTCGCTCCGGCTGCGCCAGCCCGCCGACGCCGACCCGCCGGTCGCCCGGACCGCGCAGCTCGACCTCGCCGGCGTCGGGCCGTGGCGCGGCGGCGCGCTGCCGTCCTGCGCCGCGGCGACGGTGGAGGCCCACGGCGCCGACGGCTGCCCGCGCGCGTCGATCCTCGGCCAGGGCCAGGCGACCGGGAAGGCCGACACCTCGACGACCGTCGGGGCCATCACCATCATCAACGGCGGCGGCGACCGGATCCTGCTGGCGACGACGGTGCGCAACCCGGCCTACGCGAAGTCGGTGAGCGCGGGCACGGTGGTGCGCAAGGGCGACGGCGTGCGGATCTCGGTCGCCTTCGCGAAGGACCTCCAGACCATCGCCGGCGTGCCGGTCGGCCTGCAGGAGCTGCAGCTGACGCTCGATCGCCGCGCCGTCCTCGGGACGCGCCGGTGCCCGGCCGCCGGCGGCTGGCGCTACGCCGCCCAGGTGGCCTTCGAGGACGGCACGCACGCGGCCCGCGCGGGCGCCGTGGCGTGCACCGATCGTTGACGGGCGGCGCGGCAATCCTTGCCGTCAGCGGTACGCCGGCGTTTCCCACGGTCATCTGACGGCCGGCTCGGGGTGCGCAAAACCCTGTCTCCGCGGGGTGCGGGAACCGGATGGGGAAACGTTGGCGTGTGCCGATTGACACCGGTCAGACAGCGAGATCATGTACCCGGGCTGGTCCATCGACACGACATGGCGGATCTCGCGATGCCGGCGTCCGGGACGTTGCCGTTGTCGATGGCGTTGGATCCCGACGATCCCGAACTGCCCGGCCGTTCGATGGTCGGCTCGGCGACGGCGGTGACGCCGTTGCTGGACGTGCCGCTCACTGGCCCGGTGTACTTCATCAAGAACGTCCGCACGGACGCGAAGACCGGGCGGCAGATCAAGACGCTGCCGACGTTCGCCGCGGTGCTCCAGGGAGCGGGTGTCGGGCGACGGTCTGGCCGAGACCACCCGGACGATCGGGACGGCCACCAAGGCCACGCTGGCCCACGGTAGGCCGGCCGCCCGCGGAGCCGGCCCGGGGACCGTCCCGGCCGGCGCCGCGAGGTGGTCCATGTGTCTAAAACGGTCCAGTGCACTGGATCTCTTACTACTATCCGGCGGGTGACTCGCCGCCGTTTGGCCTTCGTCTATCACCCGCAGTCGTGGCCGACGATGGAAGTCGCCGACGCGGCGAAGGACGTCTGCGATCTGATCTGGGTGATCGACACCCGGATGCCGGAGGTCGCCTCGATGGCCCGGCTCCTGTGCCGCCTGGGGACGGTGGTCGACGTCACGGACCTGTCGTTCGACGAGGCGGCCGCGGCGATCGCCGAGGCACGCCCCGACGGCATCCTCGCCCTGGCCGACAGCCGGATCGCGTGGACGGCGCAGGTCGCCGACCGGCTCGGACTCCGCTTCGCGACGCCCGAGACCGCCGGCCGCCTGACCGACAAGCACCTCCAGCGCCAAGCCCTGCGCGCCGGCGGCCTGGCCGTGCCGGGCTTCTGGCCCGTCCCGGCCGACGACGACGCCGCGGGCTGGGAGGCGCTCGACCGCGAGGCCGTCTTCCCCGCGGTCGTCAAGCCCCGCCACAGCGAGGGCAGCCGGAACACCCAGCGGGTCGGGTCGCTGGGCGAGCTGCGGACGATCGTCGCCGACCGCGCGGCGATGTTCGACGCGGCGCAGTCCGCGCTGGTGCTCGAGCAGTACATCCCCGACCGTCCCGGCCGCGAGGGCGAGCGCTTCGCCGACTACGTCTCGGTCGAGAGCTTCGTCAGCGACGGG